>NZ_DATCRD010000162.1:0-79613 GCF_036569185.1 Chitinophaga sp. | reverse complement strand
TTCTGCAAAAAAGCGGGCGTTATTGCGGCTATCGTGTGCAATGGCTACCTTGATTTCGCCGGTAAAGGTTTTTTTGAGATAATTGGCGAAGCCCTGGGTGGCCATTCCAAGGGTATATTTATTCATGCGGTTGGTACCAACACCCATAATGCCCCTGAGGCCACCGGTGCCAAATTCGAGGTTACGGTAAAAGGCGTCGTTGAGTTCATCGGGGTTTCCCTCCTGCATTTTCTTCAGTGCGGCAACGGTTTCAGCGTCGTAATTACCGTTGAGCCATTGGTCTACTTTGCTTTGAATATTTATATCCATGGGTCTTTTTTTTGTGAGCCGTAATTGCTAAAATGGATTGTAAAGTAAAAATAAAAAAATGAATGTGTGAAATTACCGATTTCAAAATACATTGAAAATCCCTTGTATTGGTTAATTTTGCGGCCATGAGGCGGTATGAAGATACTTATAAACAAAAAGGATTACGTAAACAGCTAGTTGATAGCATCCGTCAGAAAGGTATTACAGATGAAAACGTACTGGCGGCTATTGGTAATATTCCCAGGCATTTTTTCCTTGATACGGCTTTTGAAAGTATAGCCTACGACGACAGGGCGTTCCCGATCGGGGAGGGGCAAACCATTTCGCAGCCATATACAGTGGCCTATCAAACGCAGCTGCTGGAGGTAAAGCCCTACGAAAAGGTGCTGGAAATAGGCACCGGCAGCGCTTACCAGGCCTGTGTGCTGGCTGAGCTGAAAGCCAATGTATTTACTATAGAGCGGCAACGCAAGCTGTTTGACCAGGTGAAGCATTTTCCTTTTAAAGCCCAATATCGTAATCTCCGTTTTTTTTATGGAGATGGTTATGAGGGCCTGTCTACCTATGCGCCTTTTGATAAAGTGCTGGTAACGGCCGCGGCTCCCCATATTCCTGAAAAATTACTGCAGCAGCTTAAAATCGGCGGAAAGATGGTGATTCCCGTGGGGGGGCAGGAGGTGCAGCGTATGCTGCGGATCACCAAAACCAGTGAAACGGAAAACGAGCAGGAACTGTTCGATAACTTCTCTTTTGTACCTATGCTGGCCGGAAAAAAATAAGGCAGGGGTGTGATCCCCTGCCCCGAATGTTTATCAAAGCCGGCCTGCGCCCTCTCTGGGCTTTTCTTCTTCCTGTTTTTCTTCTTCTTCCTGTGGTTTCTTTTTCTTGAACAGGTTCGGATCCATTTTCCCGAAACGGTAGCGAATATTCAGCCTGATAAAGCGGGTAGCGCGTTTCCGTTCATAATCCTGTATGAAGGTATTGGTTTCGTAATGAGAGCTGAACTGTTGTGAATTCAGCAGGTCGGAGATATTGAGCGCCACTACCAGTTTCCTTTCCAGCAGTTCCTTACGGATCCCGAGGTCTATCCCGTTCATGGCCTTGAAAGTTCCCTGTGGCTGTATACGGGGGGAACGGAAATGGCCGCCCAGTTCCACACTAAACCTGCCGGGTAAACGAAATTGTGTATTCCCGTTTAAGCCGTAGCTGAAGTTTTCATTGTTTACGGCGATGCTCGTCAGTTTGCTGTATTCTACGTTCAGGTTGGCCCATACTTTCCACCATTTGGTGAGGTTTAGGCTATAGGAAACATTCCCGCCCATATTCTGCTGGGTAGCCAGGTTCATGGGTTTGGTGGTGGTTACACCGGAAATGGTATCCAGGGTACTGATACGGTCTATGTTATCGTTGGTTTGCGCAAAATAAGTACTGGTGCTCAGGTAATTATTGGTTTTGGGATAATACACTGAATAGCTGACCTCAAATTTATGCGACAGGGCGGGCTGCAGTTCCGGGTTACCGGTACGGATATTCTGGGGATCAGCATTGTTGATATACGGCAGCAGCTGATCAAAGTTGGGCCGGTCTATCCGGGTAGAGTAGTTGAACACCAGGCTCTGGTTCTGGTTCTTCGGCATATTGTATTTCAGGAATACGCTTGGGAACAGGTTAAAGAAACGGTTATTCACCGTGGTATCTTTGGTAAAGGAATATCCTTTGAGCTGCGATTGTTCAGCACGTACACCCACCTGGTAGCCAAGGTTACCAAAGGCATTGGCGAAGTTTACATAACCGGCGTAGATGTCTTCCTCATAATTATATTTATTGGACAGGGTAGGGCTCACCAGGTAATCATCCGCCTCCCAGTTGAACAGCGTAGCCAGGTAATCATTATCGATATGCCGCATGGTGGCTTTCACACCTGCTTCCAGCTTGCCTTTTTTTCCAAGGGGTGAAGTATAATCTGATTGTATGTTCCAGAAGCGGTTACCGTTTTTTCCTTTATTGCGCTGGCGGTCTGCGTTTGGAAGGGTATCTACCGACGCGATGTGATACTGGGTATTATAGCTGCTTCCGCTGCTGCTGTTGTTGCCGCTGTAGCTGATGTAAGCGGTAAGCTCCTGGTTTTGCTTATCGAAAGTATGTTTGTAACTGAGATTGGTATTTTTGTTATTACTGCGGTTATAGCTGTTATTGACGCGTTCCCCGTTGCGGAGGGATTGCATTTTCTGGTCCATGTAGTTCAGGAGGATATTATCTTCATTCTCGCTGTGGTTATAGTTCAGTCCCTGGGAGAGGGTGAAGGTATTGTGATCATCCATGAAGTAATCAAATCCGAAACGGGCCCCGTTATTGGTATTCCTGTTTTCGTTTTTACTTTTCTGGGAGAAGAACCAGGTATCGCTGCTGTCTGCTACCAGGTTCCGGCGGACGCTGTTCCCGCTGCCGTTCACCTGCTCATAGCGGCCGTTGTAGTTGCCAAAGAAGTTGAATCTTTTTATACGCAGGCTTGCATTGGCGCTTCCAAAGCCTTCTCCGCGGGTAGCGCCGCCTACATTGAACATTACATTGTAACCAATGGCCTTATCCTTTTTCAGTACGATATTGATAATACCGCCGCTGCCGTTGGCTTCAAACTTTGCGGAAGGGTTATTGATCACTTCCACGCGATCGATGCTCTCGGCAGGGATCATTTGCAGGGCGGTTTTAGCATCCCCGAAAGGAGAGGGCTTGCCATCTACATAAATAGTGACGCTTTTACCGCGCAGCGTAATGTTATCATCGATATCCACATCCACGCTGGGAATGTTTTTCAATATATCTGTTCCTGTACCACCTTCCGCGTTGATCATATTCCCGGCGTCAAATACCTGCCGGTCTATCTGCATGGAAAAGGCGGGCTTTTCCGCTTTAATTTCCACGGCATTCAGCACTTTCCCCGCTGGCTGTAAACGGAGTGTGCCGGCAAACGTATTTTTGCCTTCTGTTACCCGCACTGCTTTTTCCAGTTTTTCGTATCCCATGAAAGTGATACGCACCACATAAATGCCAGGAGTGATATTATTGAGTGAAAAGGCGCCGGTGGGCGTAGTATAGGCGCCGGTAACCATAGATGAGTCTGCCTGTTTCAACAGTACTACAGAAGCATATTCAATTGGTTTCCCGGTAGCGATATCCGCCACTTTTCCCGTTATTTTCAGGCTGGCAGGAATTGGCGTTTGTGCGTTAACGTTATATGACGCAACGAACAGCACGACCATGAGTGAGAAAAAATTTCGCATGCGTGGACTTAGCAACTTTAATAATGATACAACAACAGCGTAAAAGTAACAGGAGTATGTTTAAACATCCTCGAAATATGATGAGTGGTAGCTAAAAAAACATGGCCGGCAGAGTGCTGTAGCACTTCTAACCGGCCTGTGGTTTGCATTCACCTTCTTTAATATGTTTTAGAAACTTTGCATGGGATCTCCCATTTGCGTGTCGTTTCCGGTGTCTCTCTTTTTCTTTTTGAACAGTGAGGCGTCAAATTTTCCGAAGCGGTAACTGAAGTTAAGTTTGAGGATCCTGGATTCGCGTTTACGGATATAATCCTGTGCAAACTCAGGCGACACCTGGTTCAGCTCATACTGCCTGGTATTGAAAATATCGGACAGGCTGAGAGTAACAGAAGCAGCTTTGTTTTTCAGGAAATCTTTTTTCACGGCCACATCCACGGTGCTGAATCCTTTAATGGTGCCCTGTGCGGAACTTGGGATCTGGTTAAACCCGCCACCACCACCGCCTCCGCGGCCACCACCACCGCCGCCTGAAGAAGGAAGCGCAATGGTTGGCGCCTGGTAAGTGGCATTCACCTGTACGGTAAAGTTAGCCGGTAATTTTGTTTCAGAGTTTATTTTGGCAAACCAGCTGAATCCGTTGTTATCGTAGTTTTGTCCATTCGCGTTCACCTTCATATCTGTCTGATACAGGTTTACGTTAGTGGTGAGATCCCATCCTTTCAGCACCTGGTTTTTCATGGTAAGTTCAGCGCCGTAGGAGTTGCTCCTGTTGGCATTGATGTATTGTGTGAGCAGTGTATCTGCACCAATAGGCGTACTGATGGTAGAGATCATATCGTTGGTATTCCTGAAGTAAACGCTACCCAGGAAGTTATTGTTCCCCCAGTTCTTCACGTATGAAAGTTCAAAGCTGTTGGTATACTCCGGTTTCAGGTTGGGATTACCTTCCCGTTGATTCTGTGGATCGCTGTAGTCGCGGTAAGGAATCAGCTGGAAGAAGTTGGGCCTGTTCACGCGGCGGGAATAGTTCAGTTGCAGTTCCTGGTCGTTCTTTAATTTTTCCGAAAGGAAAATGCTGGGAAAGAATCCCGGTACCGCCTTTGTGGGCTTATATTTGGTGCCTTCATTCTCGCCGGCGTATACATATTGTTCCACGCGTAAGCCCGCCTGATAGCCAAAGTTGCCGATGGTATTGGCGAAGTTGGCATAACCTGCGTAGATCTGTTCGTTGTATTTGTAATTGTTGGAGAGTTGCGGGTTGTTGATAAATTCACCGGTGATGGTGTCTTTATCATACACATTATACATGCTGGTGTAATCGCGCAGAGTGGCTTTGGCGCCCAGTTCCAGCTTGCCGTTCTTCCCGATGGGATTGGTGTAATCCGTTTGGAAAGTAACGAAAGTGGTTTTACCGTTAGTGGTATTGTTTTGCAGCAATGCCTGTCCGAGCGGAGATCCTGCAGCGTTTTGCGCTTGTGTGAGATAGTCGCCGTTACGGTTATTTTTGCTGGTGTTATAGTTAATATCGGCGGTCCATTCTTTATTCGGCTGTGCAAAGGTATGCTTGAAACTCAGGGCGGTGGTATAGTTGCGGAAGCTGAAGTCGTTATTGTTCAGGCGGTCGCTGATACCCGTCACTGTATGGCTTTTATCGGCAAAAGTACTTCTCAGGTCTTCGTTGTTTTTAAAATCGCCGGCTACAATATTTTGTGAGATGGAAATAGTGTTCCTGTTATCCAGCATATAATCCAGCCCGAACCTTCCGAACTGGAACAGTGGTTTACTGGTGCTGTTGCTGTTCTGGAAGAGGTAGTTGGTATCTGTTTTCTGACCGTTGCTATAGTTGCTGCGGTTGGTGGTACCATCGGCCCAGTTCCGGTTGGCATTGATATTATAGTTGGCAAATACGTTGAATTTGCCCTGGCGGATGTTGATATTACCACCGCCATTGTATTTGTTGCCGGTGCCTATACCTGCATTCACCGAGCCGTTGAAACCTGCCTTGCGATTTTTCTTTAGTACAATATTCAGTATACCGGACATTCCTTCCGCATCATATTTTGCAGAGGGATTGGTCACCAGCTCCACGCTTTCTATTGCATCGGCAGGGATCTGGTCAAGGGTAAGGGTAGAGGGCTTACCGTCTACAAAAATGTTGGGAGAAGCATTACGGACCGTTACGTTTCCGTCGAGATCTATGTTTACAGAAGGCACACTTTTCAGTACATCCTGTGCGGTTCCGCCAACGCTGCTCAGGTTCCTGTCGACATTAAATACTTTTTTATCGATCCCCATAGTGAACGCGCTTTTCTGCCCGGTGACCTCCACGCTTTGCAGTGTTTTTACATTCTGCTGTAGTTTGATATTGCCAAGGTCCTGTTCCGTTGCCTGCGGCGAGATGCTTACTTTCTTCTGGATATTCGTATAGCCCATGAAGTTAACCCGTAGTATCATGGGACCGAAGGGAAGATTCTCCAGGCTGAAGTCGCCATTGGGTTTGGTGAGCATACCTGTTATCAGTGAAGAATCTTTTTGTCTTAGTAAAGTAACCGAAGCATATTCGATCGGCTTTCCTGTTTTAGCGTCCACCAGTTTGCCATATAAGTGGCCAATCTGAGGCATGTTGGGTCTTCCCTGTTGTCCTTGTCCCTGCCGGGGAGCTGTAGATCCGGGCGCCTGAGCAAAAGCATGCGCCTGCCACAAAAGTATACCAGCAAGAATTGCGTAGCATTTTTTCATCCTTGTCATTTTTTATCCGGACTTTCTTCTCAGATAGGGACAAAAGTACCGGGGTGCTGGTATGAATGGTTTGAGATTGTGATGAGTGGAATTATTATGCGCAGGAAAACGCAAATATAAGGCTAAGAGGTCTTAACAGTAGTTAACAGAGGGCGCTTCTTAACAGTAGTTAACAGAGCGTTTTTAAAGGAATTAAAATAGGGAGATGATCATGGCGATTAACCCGGTAAGCAGTCCGCTGATGGCGCCGAGGAGTTTAAAGTTTTTCAGTTCCCTGCCGAGCAGGGTGTGGGTGGTGGTTTCCAGTTGTGCTGTCGGAATGCCGGCTATTTTTGCTGCTATCATTTTCTCCAGGTGGAGGTCTTGTTCTACGTTATCGAGATATTGGCTGATGAGCACAGGGAACAGGGTATCCAGTTCTGCTACCAGGTGTGTTTTTATCTGGTTTACAATGCTATCGCCGATAAACATGGAGAGCACAGGCATGGCTTTGGGTAATCTTTCCCGGAGGAAGCTGTCCAGGTGCGCTTCTACCAGTGGAATAATTTTTCTGATCTTTTCCGGGTCGGTCATTTTGCTTTTAATGTCTTCAAAGGAAAACTGTTGTGCGACCAGTGCCCCGATACTATGGGCGAGTTGTGTTTGTTTTTTTGGAAACAATCCCTGCAGGGTGATAAAGCCAAGTTTAACGGGGGTATAAGGGCGGAAAAGCAGGGTAACAGCAATGCTATTGAGTAGCCAACCGATGAAAGCAGCGATGAGGGGGAGGAAAAAGATCATTGAGAATGAATTGATTTTCACAAATGTAAAAATTCAGGGATCAAAAAAGGAATAAAACAAGCAGGGAAATAAAGAGGAATGAAAATAAAAAAGGCTTCTTTTTACAGAAGCCTTTTTGCTTTTTCGGGTGATTGAAGGGTTTCGAACCCTCGACCCTCAGAACCACAATCTGATGCTCTAACCAACTGAGCTACAACCACCATTTTTGTATTATTTCTTCGTTGGGAGTGCAAAGATAAGCGAAACTATTTTTAAATTCCAAATACTTTGAATAAAAAAAATTCAAGGGATTATATATAGTTCATATTCTCCAGATGAAATTACCCGGGAACCGATATTAAAATCCTTTTCATTTGTTAATAAGCGCCGCAGGCAACATTAACAAGCACCTCTATTGGATCTTCCGGAAAAGATGTATCTTTGCGCACTTTCCCATTCCATTCCCATTTTTATAAGTGATTAATAATCAGTAGGATGTTATTTTATGGCATCAGAGAAATCCCTGATTTCAGGCGGTTTAATGCCTTTTAGTCCGGATAAGTTAACCAGAACAGGAAAAATTTAACAAATCCCTTACTATTAATGAATAGAAAACAAGTATTTAATATTTAATTGTATATATATTATGGATCAGCTTAAACTGAAGTTACAGGAGTACTATCAGCGTTACCAGCAAATGGACCAACGGGTAAAGCCTGGAAAGGAGGAGCCTGGTTTTGAGGACGTGCTGGACATGGAAAATGATATTCTTTCACAATTTGGATTGCCTGCATCCCGGCGCTTTGTGCAGATATTGCATGATTTTGTGCATCATGGTCATGTGAGCGACCAGTTGCTGGATTATGTAAGCAAGAAATTGCGCACAGCTGCACGCAAATACCTGCTGGCGCCTGTTATGTCGGACATCGACTTGCTGGAAAGCGCCCGTGAACAAAAGCGCAGCGCTTATGATGTGTTGCCTGAACTGGGTTATCCCGCACAGGAATACGCCCTGTTTCTCATAGGGGAGCTGTTTTACCGCAGGAATATGGCCGCCGGCGATATCCTCGATGAACTAAAGAAAATGCAGCATTTTGACAGCTGGAACGACCTCATGCTGCTCAGTAAGATACATAACCATACTACCCATGAACTGTACGCAAAACTGAAAAAACATGAGCTGCGTTTTATTGATGAGTTCATCCAGTTTACACGCCGCCAGGAACCATCCAGGCTGGTGAATAAACGCGCTACACCGCTGGAGGATGGTTATACGCCCAACTATAAAACCATTACCAAAGTACAGGTAGAGGACATTATCTTTGACGAACAAACCACGCCCAGCCTGTTTGGTAAAATAAAAAGCGGCAGGGGATATGCCCGTATCACTATCAGCCTGGAGTTTTCGGAACTGAACCAGATCCTGATGAGCAGCGATGAACTGGGTGTTGAAATCAGTAACCATATTAAAAAACGCCTGGCTAATCCTTCTGCGGAGAAACCAACGGTGATAGATATACGCGCTGAATTCGGTGATGTATTAAAGCTGGACAACTGCTACCTGGAGGTATATAAACCACAGCACAGGGAAGGAAATAAATGGGTGGAAGATAAAGATCACTTCTACTTTGTAGATAAAATTCTCACTAAAAAAGAATTTGAAAAGCGCACCAAAGAAGCGGAAGTAAAACGTAAAATACAGGAATGCCTGGAACTTATTGGCGGTTCCTATGTATACTATCAACGCCTTCGCCGTTTGGGTATTACCGACGAGGAAGCAAAGCTGCGCGCCGGTTTACAGGACGAACTGCTGTTTAAGTTATCCTACTTCCTTAACAAGGTAAAGGAGTAGCGGATGCGGATGTTGTCTGGCTCAGGATTAAACTGATTTCGCTGATTACGCTGATTTGATTACTTTAGATTTAGAAGATTCGGGGAGATTTAAGCGGATACTTTGCTTAAATCTCCCCGAATCTTTTTAAAAAATCCCAAAAAATGAAATCAGTGTAATCAGCGAAATCAGTTTAATCCTGAGTCAGACAAATTTTTTATGTTTACATAAAAAGAAGAAGCAATGGAAGAACTTACTCTCGGTGTTGGTTCCCGGGTACAGCACGCACACTTTGGCCCGGGAGTTATTGTAGCGGTTAAATATGCCCAGTACCGCGTTACATTTATGGATCATGGTATTAAGATGATCGATAAAACAGATCCCTTGTTTGAAGTACTGGTTGCCGAAAATGCGACTCCGGAAGTGGAAACCGCTTCTGATGTGGAAACATCGCTGCTGAAGATCCTGCGTCTTTGGGGAGGTATTACGGAAGTGGTGCCGCTGGGCGAGCGCTGGAGAGGCGGCCAGTTGATTCTTCAACCCGGAGATGCTTCACTGAAAGCAAAGGAACTGCCTGTCGATACTTTCTTTCATAAAATAGTCATGCTGCGCGACCGCCTCCGTGTACTGGAACAGAATATCAACAGCCATAAGGTGCTCACTGATGAAGAGAAGGTGAACTTGCAGCAATACATTACCCGTATCTATGGTTCCCTTACCACTTTCAACGTGTTATTCAGGGATAAGGAACACTGGTTCACGGGGGAGAAAGGCGGCAACGATTAATGCGCATCTATATGATAGATCTGTTCCAGTTCCCAACGGTACGCTTCGGGAAAATGATTGATAAAAATATTTTTTCCATCGAAGGGGAATTTCTCATCGTAACCTTTCACGGGATATAAGATCACAGGCGTTCCTGCCGGGGTATAATTGTGACTGTTTACAAAATCCGGTCGCTGATACTCCGGCAGCAGCTTTTTTACCCGCTTGTAAGCCATGCCTCCCAATATCCGCTGCATGCGCCTGGAGGCCTTTTTGGCGGGACGGTCCAGCCGGCCGTACATATAGCCCAGCGCGCTCCGTACCGGCCATTTCTGCTTCTTTAACGTGCCTTTGATGTTGGTAAAAGGGCTCACTGTGTTGAAGTCGCGTGTAGTTTGTAATGAAAAAGGTGTTTCCGGTACCCAGTCGCGCGCATTCACCACACGTAACCCCCATCCGTCCCGGCAAATGAAATCGAAGTCGTATGCATAATACAGGTTGCCCGGCTTAGGCGCTGCACTGGCATATGTTTTAAACACAATATTCTTAGGTAAACCGCTGGTATATTGAAAATAGGAGCGCATTAAGAGCGCAATAACGCCGCCCTGGCTATGGCCGAAGATAATAAATTCGTGTACCCCTTCCCGGTAGTACCCATTAATTTTACGGATCATTTCCGGTCCCATGGAAGCTACTGCCAGCATCCATCCGGCGTGTACATAAGCCCTGGGATCTTCCGCCACTTTATAAGGCACAGCAGTGCTGTCGTTTAGCTTTACTGTACCTTGTGCCGGTATCATGCCGGCATAGAAATTCTCCAGCCATGACGCTGCGGTACCATTGGTACCGCGGATCGAGATAATGCCAACGTTGTCTTTTCTTTTCCAGAGGTCCCAGCGATTTACCAGTCCCGATTCGGCGGAGCGGTATACCAGTTCGTAATCCCGGGGCGGCGTGCTGGTTACTTTGGTCCATGGCGTATCCCTGGAACGCTCGGCCAGCTTCAGTAATTCACCATACTCTACTGCATTGAAGTGGGGGGAGAGGTGCTGTGCAAAACAATGACTTCTTACTAAAAATAAAATTAGAAAACAGAACAGTGAAACACGAAACCCCATAGAAAATAACAAATTATAAATGACCAATGACAAACGAATAGTAACAAAAGCGCCGCACTTTAAAATAAACTAAAACAATTAAATTGGTTCTGTTGTTCTAAATGCGTTTAACTTTCAGGCCTAAATTACTTTAAATATGGCAAAGAGAATTGAGCATGATTTCCTCGGAGAGAAAGAAATCCCTCATGACGTATACTATGGCATTCAAACGCTTCGTGCAATAGAAAATTTTCACATTACCGGTATTCCCCTGAAGGTAGAACCCATGTTTGTACAGGCCCTGGGCTATGTTAAAAAAGGCGCTGCCATGGCTAACCGTGATCTCGGCGTGCTTGATAAAGATATCGCGGAATATATTATTAAGGCGGCCGACCGTGTGATAGCCGGTGAATTCAACGACCAGTTCCTCAGTGACCTGATACAGGGTGGCGCAGGTACATCGGTCAACATGAATGCCAACGAAGTAATTGCCAATGTGGCACTGGAAATGATGGGTAAAGAAAAAGGACAGTATGAATTTTGCCATCCCAACAATCATGTGAACTGTTCACAATCTACCAACGATGCGTATCCTACGGCCTTCCGTATTGCGCTGATCAATAAGCTCACCGGTTATAAAACAACCCTGGGCGACCTGGCGGATGCTTTCCAGGCGAAAGGAGAAGAGTTTAAGGATGTACTGAAAATGGGTCGTACCCAGCTGCAGGATGCTGTACCTATGAGCATGGGCGATGAGTTTAAAGCTTTCGCCACCAATATCAACGAGGAATTGTCGAGGGTGGAAGAAAGCAAGCGCCTCATCTCCGAAATCAACATGGGCGCTACGGCTATTGGTACCGGTGTGAATACCCCCAAGGGATATTCCGAACTGGTGACGAAACACCTCTCTACCATTACCGGGCTGGACCTGGTACTGGCCGCCGATCTTATTGAAGCCACGGTGGATACCGGCGCCTATGTACAATTGTCCGGCGTGCTGAAACGCACCGCCGTAAAGATCTCCAAAATATGTAATGATCTCCGGCTGCTTTCCTCAGGCCCACGTACAGGGCTAAACGAAATTAACCTGCCGCCTATGCAGCCGGGATCCTCCATTATGCCGGGTAAGGTAAACCCGGTGATCCCCGAAGTAGTGAATCAAACGGCCTTCTATGTAATCGGCGCTGATCTGATGGTAACCATGGCGGCGGAAGCGGGACAGCTGCAGCTGAACGTAATGGAGCCTACCATCGCTTTTGCCCTGTTCACGGCTATCACATATATGAACAATGCCTGCAGGGCGCTGAAAGATAAATGCGTGGTGGGCATCACGGCTAATGCCGACCGTACCAGAGACATGGTGATGCATAGTATTGGCATTGTCACTCAGCTCAACCCTATCATTGGTTATGAAAAATGTTCTGCTATAGCAAGGGAAGCGTTGGAAACGGGTAAGTCGGTGCACGACCTGGCAGTAAAAGAAAAGCAATGGGTAACACAGGAAAAGTGGGATGAAATTTTCACGTTTGATAACCTGATAAGGCCACAGTTCATACAGTAGCGAGGTTTGTCTGACTCAGGATTAAACTGATTACGCTGATTACGCTGATTTGATTACTTTGGATTAAAAAGATTTGGGGAGATTTATGCGAAAGTATTCGCTTAAGTCTCCCCAAATCTTTTATAAATCATTACGAAATCAAATCAGCGTAATCAGCGTAATCAGTTTAATCCTGAGTCAGACAACATCCGCGCGTTTAGAACTCCTGCTCCAAATGCCCTACGCTGCCGTCTTCGCCGATACCTTCTGCCACCAGGCGGAAACGCTTGGTGAAGTCGTTGTTATAGAATTCCACCCTGGCAGTATGCGTGAGGGTGTCTATCACTACGTTCGGGTTCCAGTAAAGGGTGAGGCGTTTATCAGGTAGTGCATGCACTTCTTTTTTCACGGAGTAGTCTGGTGAATAGAACTGTTTCACGATCTGGTAGCCGGCTTTTTTATACAGCTTGAAGCCCCGGATGCTGGGATCATTTTTCGGTGTGTTATCACCGCCTTTCTTGGTGTATACGGCGATAGCGCCGTTAGCGCCGCCAAAGCCACCCATAAACGGAGGGCGGAATACTTTAATGAGCGCAATGTCCTGGATGGAGAGAGTGCTCAGCATACTCACGTCCGATTGCATTTCATTGAGGTACAATCCAGGTGCGCCACCGCGCCAGGAAAGTGTTGGATTGTTATAGTCGCCCGTAATCTGCAGCCCTGCTACCTTTGATTGCAGGTATTGGAATACGTTGAGCGCAATAGGTGTTTCTTTTGTTAAGTCGAAAGTGTAGCCATCGCCGCCGGAGAACATACCGGAAGTATAACGTTTCTCCGTGGTTTCTTCAGGCTTCACTTTTTTCGCATTTACATTTACTTCCTGCAGGTATACTGTTTTATTGTTGATAGAACGGTTTACCTTATTGCCTTCCGCGGCATTGGCGAGGAATTGTTTCAGCGCATTGTTATCCACTGCAGGCGGTACGCGCAGCGGGAAAGGAATTTTAATTTGTGTAGGGCGTTCAAAGAAGTGGTTGTCGAATTTCACATTTACATCCACGCCTTTTTTTACAAGGTCGTTGCCCTGGTAGTAGATGTAAGCGGTATCCGGGAATACCATGTTGGCCATTTCAAACTGCCCTTTATCGTTGATAGGAGTGGAGGCAAACATGGAGGAGCTGTCTATCGGCAGGCGGATGATCATATCCAGTTTACCGGTAGGCATCGGGCGTCCATTGAGCATGGTAGCTACTCCTTTCATGAGCAGGCCCTGTTCGTAGGGGTATCTTACTTCCGGGAATTCGTTGTTAGCGATTTTTTCCCAGCTGAACCTTCTCCATCCGTTGGTCATCATTACCAGGTCCAGTGCTTTCAGCGTGGAGTCGGCATCGTTGCGGAAGTACCAGGATGGATTGTAGATATATCCTTTGATGTCGGAGGTAAGGAGGAAGCTGGAAATAATGTTGTTTGAGTTTTTATCTACCGGCACCGCGTCTGCATCCGTGATGGATACAGAGATATTGGTTTGCATGGTGTCGGGCAGTCTTAGTTCAAAAGCGTTCTTTGTTCTTGGTTCCTTGTGGGTATCGGCGTCCAGTACATCTATCTGCATAAGGTCGTTCTTACGCACAAAGGCCAGTCGCTCTGCGAGCGGCATTCCTGATTTTGCAAAAAGTGTGATCTGGATAATACCTGAGGGGAGATGATCAGCGGGAATAAATCCGCTGATGCGGCCTTCGCCAACATCGAGGTTGGCTTTGTACACCAGCTGGCTGCCCATCTGGCCAATGATCACCAGGTCATTTATGGAGGTATCGGTTACATTGCCGGGTACGGCCTGATAAAATATGCGGTTGCCTTTATTGAATACTTTCAGGGAGGCGCCGGCGGCTACTGCAGCGGGGAGGGGTACTGTTTTGGTTTGCCCTTTGCTGCTTTTTACCGTAGCCTGGAAAATGTCCTGTGCGTTGGCAGGCGTGATTTCAAAAGAGCCCATGCCATCATGTACGGTTTTAATTACTGCACTGCTGGCGCCTTTGGCATCTTTTACGGCGCCGGATATCTCTATCGGGTACCCGTTATTATCGATAGCTTTAAAGGCTACTACGTTTGGCTGGCCTACGATCAGGTTACCGCCTTCGGGGAAGAACTGTACGGCAAAATCGGGAGCGGTGGCGCTGTCTGTTTCCGGCTGTGTTTTCTTTGAAGGGTCAAAGATCTCAATGGTCCGGGTATAGCTGAAGGCAGGATCGAAGTTGAGCATCCAGGCGGTGTAGGCCCGGAGCTGGTAAACGCCTGCTTTTTGTGTTTCCGGCAGATCGAAATTACCGGGTGCCCCGGCGTTGCCAACGGCAAACAGTTTCTTCTGCACGATGTTATTATTTTTATCCAGCAGTTCCACGTACAGGTTAGTGGCCGTGGTGGCGGGCATACCCTGCAGGGTGAGGTAAGCCTTGAACCAGATGGTTTCACCGGCTGCATAGTAGTCCTTATCAAGATGGAGATACACCTTTTCGGCCGGGTAACGGCTGCCGAAGGTTTGCAATGCCTTTATAATGCGGTCGGACCAGTCAGTGGGACGTGTTTGTATAGCCAGTGCGCTCATCACGCCGCCTAACATCACGGCTGGTATTATCCATTTCAGAAATTTTCGCTTTTTCTTCAGGTTCGATTGCATGCAATATAGTTTGAGCGGGTATAATATATGTCAAAAATATAAACTTTGGAAGATTAATCAGTAAGATTACGGCAGGTTTGTTATTATTGCGTGTTCAACCTACGGTTTTAACAAGATTTTAATGAGTTCAGGAAAGAAACGTTTAGTGATAGCTGGCGGCGGTGCTGCCGGTTTTTTTTGTGCAGTGAACGCGGCGAGGCTGAGCCCCGGGCTGGAAGTGGTGCTGCTGGAAAAAACAGGAAAGCTGCTGTCGAAGGTAAAGGTGAGTGGGGGCGGGCGTTGTAATGTTACCCACAATGCGCCGGATATTACGTATATGGCTAAACGCTATCCGCGGGGGCAGAACTTTGTGAAGAAATCCTTTTCCCGCTTCTTTGTGCCCGATACCATTGCCTGGTTCAGGGAAAGAGGCGTATCGCTGAAGGCGGAAGAGGATGGCCGCATGTTCCCGGTAACAGACGATTCGCAGACGATCATCGACTGCCTCCTGCGGGAAGCAGATAAGTATCATGTTGACATACGCACCAATACAGAAGTTACTTCCTTTAAAAAAGAGAGCGATGGGCGCTGGCGTCTACAGCTGCAACAGGGGCCGGGCTTTACGGCCGATTATCTATGCATTGCAGCAGGAGGCTATGCCCAGGCGGCAAAATTTGCCTGGCTGGAACAAACGGGGCATAGCATTGCGCCTCCGGCCCCATCCCTGTTTACGTTTAACATGCCAGGCAACCCCGTTACCAGCCTGATGGGAGTAGCTACTACCGCACAGGTAAAAGTGGCGGGTACCAAACTACAGGAGCAGGGGCCTTTGCTGATCACCCACTGGGGTATGAGCGGCCCGGCGGTATTACGGTTGTCGGCCTGGGGGGCCAGGGAATTGCAGCAGCTGCAGTATACTTTCACCGCCATTGTAAACTGGGTTCCATCCTACAATGAAAATACCCTGCGGGAGCAGTGGCAGGACCTGCGTTTTGAATTGGGGAAGCAAAAGATATACAATAAAAATCCTTTCGGCCTGCCGCAACGGCTATGGCAATTCCTGTTGCAACAGGCAGGGGTGGGGGAAGAAATGAGATGGGCAGACGTACCGGCGAAAGACCAGAACCGTTTGATGAAACTATTGGTAGGCATGGAGTTCCCGGTGAAAGGCAAAACCACTTTTAAAGAAGAATTTGTAACCTGCGGGGGCATTGCCCTCAGCGAAATAGATCCTGCCACTATGGAAAGCCGGCTGGCGCCCAACCTCTTTTTCGCCGGCGAGGTAATGGATGTAGACGGGATCACCGGCGGCTTCAACTTCCAGCACGCGTGGACCAGCGGCTTTGTTGCCGCCAGCGCGGTTGCATCGCGGATTTTGTCTGACTCAGTATAATCAGTCTAATCCTGAGTCAGACAAACTCCGCTGCGATCACAATTTTAGATAATGCACCCCCGGCTCGTATTCCTTCTCCAGCGCCTGTAACAGGTGAGCAAAGTCTTCCGGTTGCCGCAGGAAATCCACCTTAGTGGTATCCACTACCAATGTACGAACAGGATGCTGCTTGATATACTGCATATACATATCGTGCACATTCAGCAGGTATTCGTCGGGTATCTGCTGTTCGTAGGAGCGGTTGCGGTGACGGATGTTCTCCTGCAGTTTTGTGACCGGCGCATTCAGGAATATAAGCAGCTCGGGTTGTACCAGCTGTGGATTAATAATATCGAAGAGCTTCTGGTAAAGAGAGTATTCTTCTTCCGGTAAATTAATTTTTGCAAACAACAGGCTTTTTATAAACAGGTAATCGGAAATGATCACATCGCTGAAAAGGTCCTGCGACTGCAACATTTCCTTCAGTTGTTTATACCGTTCCGCCATAAAGAACAGTTCCAGCGGAAAGGCATACTGTTGCGGGCGTTCGTAAAAAAGAGGGAGAAAAGGATTGTCTGCAAATTCTTCCAGTATCAGTTTTGCAGAAAAATGGGTAGCGAGCATATTGGCCAGCGTTGTTTTGCCGGCGCCGATATTCCCTTCTACCGTAATGAATTTATAACGCATGAAAATAGGTTTAAAATTTATTCCTGGTAACGGTTTGCCGGTAATGTATCCGGGCAGGTGGCTGCCAGTTCACGCACCGTTTTATGTAACACAGGGTGCATATAATCAGGTATTATTTCCAGCAGCGGCACCAGCACAAACTGCCGGAGATGCATCCGCGGATGCGGCACTTTCAGTTCCGGCAGGGAATGAATGCTGTCGTTAAAAAAGATCAGGTCGATATCAATTACCCTGGCGCCCCATTTTTCCTGGCGGATACGGCCTATCTTTCTTTCTATCTCTAACAGTGTATGCAATAACGTTAGTGCATCCAATGATGTGCGGATCTCAACCCCCTGGTTCAGGTAATCCGGTTGATCCACGGCTCCCCAGGGAGCGGTCTGGTATAAGGCGGAGGTTTGTATTACCTCCCCGGCTGTTGCTGCGATCAGTTGTACCGCCTTTTGAAGGTTCCCGGTACGGTTGCCCAAATTGCCACCTATAAGTAATATTGCTGTATTCATGTATATTTCAAGTCTCAAAAGTAGCCATATTCCTTATTTTTGAAAAAATGTATCTTTCTATCTCAGTTTCATCTTAACCAAAAAGTATGCGTTTCTTTAAAGTTTTCCTGGCCGCATTCCTTGCATTTGTAGCATTTACAGCGATATGCTTCTTTATATTGCTGATAATGATAGGTAAGGCCATTGCCCCTGAAAAGGTAACAATTTCCCCCAATAGCGTACTCGTGCTCGAAACAGGGCAGTCGTACAACGAACAGAAAGTAGTTAACCCATTGGGCGCACTGATGAATGATGAATCAGCAGAAACGCCGGGGTTGTACCAGGTGGTAAGACTAATAGAGAACGCCGCCGGCGATGATAACATCAAAGGCATTTACCTGAAAGTAAACGGGAACCCCAATGGGTTTGCCAGCACAGAAGAATTGCGTAATGCCATTCTCCGTTTCCGGAAGTCCGGGAAGTTTGTGTATGCTTACGGCGAAGTAATGGACCAGAACGCCTATTACCTGGCCAGTGCGGCTGATAAAGTATACCTGAACCCCAAAGGCGGGGTGGATTTTACCGGCTTTGCCAGCCAGATCATGTTCCTCAAAGGAACCCTGGATAAACTGGAGATCAAACCGGAAATTTTCTATTGCGGAAAATTCAAAAGCGCCACAGAGCCACTGCGTGAAACACAAATGACAGAAGCTAACCGCATCCAAACCACCCAGTTCCTGGGTGAGCTGTATGGCACTTTCCTGAAAGGCATCGGCGCTGCACGCAACATAGATACAGCTACTTTGCATAGTTATGCCAATGAAAACCTGATCCAGGAAGCCGGCGATGCACTGAAATATAAACTGGTAGATGGATTAAAGTATGATGATGAAATAACGGCAGAACTGAAAAGCAAAACAGGTATTAAACAGGATGAAAAGGTGAGCCTGGTAACACTCGCGAAATATAACAGCGGCACAGACCTATCCTCCGGTAGCGGAGAAGCACGGCTGGCCCTGATCTATGCGGAGGGCGATATTATCAGCGGTGAGTCAGAACGTGATAAGACCATTGCAAGCGACGACTATGTCCGCGAAATCCGTAAAGCCCGTGAAGATAAAAATGTAAAGGCCATCGTGTTCCGTGTGAACTCCGGTGGAGGCAGCGCGCTGGCATCTGAAGTTAT
Source organism: Chitinophaga sp. (assembly GCF_036569185.1). Taxonomy (GTDB): domain Bacteria; phylum Bacteroidota; class Bacteroidia; order Chitinophagales; family Chitinophagaceae; genus Chitinophaga. The sequence goes on along the minus strand of NZ_DATCRD010000162.1, from coordinate 60,909 downwards.
CTGGCGGGAATTATCGCTGGCGAAGAAAGTAAAACCGGTAGTGGTATCCATGGGCGATTATGCCGCATCCGGCGGGTACTATATTTCCTGCATGGCCGACAGCATCTTCGCAGAGCCCAATACCTTAACCGGCTCTATCGGCGTATTTGGAGTGATGTTTAATATGCAGGATTTCTTCAAAAATAAAGTGGGCGTTACCTTTGATGGCGTTAAAACTGCACCCTATGCGGATCTTGGCTCTGTTGGCCGTCCGCTTACGGATGTGGAAAAGCGTTTTATCCAGAATAGCGTAGACAGTACCTATGCATCTTTCAAATCGCGCGTGGTAGCAGGCCGTAAACTGGGGGCCGCTATCGTAGACAGCATTGCGCAGGGACATGTATGGAGTGGTTTGCAGGCTAAGGAGCTGGGATTGGTAGACCGTATCGGTGGGATCAATGAAGCGCTGGCATGTGCGGCCAGGCTGGCCAAACTGTCGGAGTACCGTTTAAGGGAGTTCCCCGAAACCAAAAATCCTCTTAGTAAGCTGGCGAAAACCTTTGGGGGTAATATGCGCATGCAAATGGTGAAAAAGGAACTGGGCGCCAATTATGAAATATACCAGCAGATAAAAGATGTTCAGCAGTTACACGGCGATATCCAGGCGAGAATGCCTTTTAAGTATAATTTCTAGGAGATCGCCTTCGGCGATGCGGATTTTGTCTGACTCAGGATTACGCTGATTATACTGATTATTTTGATTGATCATTTTGGATTTTAAAGGATTTGGGGAGATATAAGCGGATATTTTCGCTCATATCTCCCCAGATCTTTTAAAATCATCTATAAGATCTAAAGAATAAAATCAAACAAATCAGTATAATCAGCGTAATCCTGTTCCACGACAATTTCCGGCGCCAAAGGCGCCCCCCGCATTTTTTCCTGAAAGAAGGGAAAAACGTTGTAGTTTTACCGCCGGTTTTTAAAATAGCAGAATCAGATGAATGGAGCGAAGTACAGTCAGTTGAGGGCCATGCTGGCCATTACCAAAGGAAGCTTAAGAGGTATTTTCCGTAGTCCTTCCGCAGTAGTGTTCAGTTTGGGATTCCCGCTGGTATTTATCCTGGTGTTTGGGTTTATTGGGAAAAGTACTGTTTCCGTTAAAGTGGGCGTAGACCGGCGTACTGATATCAACAGCAGGTATTACCGGGAGCTGTCGCATGCCGGTACGCTGAAACTGGTGACCGACCAGCCCGAAGCGGAAATGGAAGATGACCTGAAAAAAGGCCGCCTGGTGGCTATCCTGAATATTGTGCCAAAAGAAGGCGCCAACCATGTAACTGCCTACGATATTAATATCCGGACCTCCACTGCTTCCGATGCTGCCAAAAAAATAACCCTGGTATCCATCCTTAAAAGTATTGCCGGCAAACTGGACGATGAAACCTATAAACGCCCCACAGTAGCCACTTTTACACAAACAGAGGTGCCGGGGCGAGAATTCAAGACCATCGACTTTATCCTGCCTGGTCAGCTGGGCTTTGCCCTGATGAGCGCTGCCGTTTTTGGTACTGCCTTCCTGTTTTACAATATGCGTCAAACGCTGGTGCTCAAGCGTTTCTTTGCCACGCCGATCAAACGTACCTACATTGTACTGGCAGAAGCATTGAGCCGGATGATCTTCCAGCTCATCAGCTCCGTGGTGATCATTGCCCTGGGGCATTTCGCCTTTGGCTTTACGCTGGTGCATGGCCTTGCCACTTTTATGGAAATGCTGGTATTGTCTGTATTCGGGTTGCTGGTATTCATGGGCTTTGGTTTCGTGGTGAGCAGCCTGGCAAAGAACGAAAGCACAATCCCACCATTGGCCAATATCGTTACCCTGCCGCAGTTCCTGCTGGCGGGCACCTTTTTCCCGATAGATTCCTTCCCCGGCTGGTTGCAGCCAATATGCAGGATCATGCCGCTCACCTACCTGATAGACGCCCTCAGGAAAGTAGCCTTTGAAGGGTTGCATCTCTGGCATGTAGGCTGGGAACTTGCCATCCTTACTTTATGGGGTGTTGTCGTATATGCGGTAGCCGTGAAAGTATTCAAGTGGGAATAAGGCGATTTCGTTAGCTTTGTGGGATCTAAATCCAGTCACATGCAAGCCTTTTTCATTATCCTGGGTGCGTTTATTGTCCTTGTGCTGGGGCTTTTCATTTTTAGTTTATTCCTTTCTCCCGCCGTTAAGGTGGAGCGTTCGCTGGTCATAACGGCTGCGCCCGGGGATATCTTCCCGCTGCTGAATGTGGTACGCAACTGGGAGCTATGGTCGCCCTGGAAGGAGCAGGACCCTGCCGTTAAAATTACCTACGGGGAGAAGGAGAGTGGCGCCGGCGCCGGCTACAGCTGGGAGAGCCGCAACCGGAATGTAGGCAAAGGGCATATGACCATCACAGAGTCCAAACCGGACCAGCAGGTAGTCACCCATATCGATTTTATGGGCATGGGCGCTACCAAAGGCTATTTCCGCCTGGATCCCGTAAATGGAGGCACCCTGGTTACCTGGGGAATGGTGTGCAATATGGGGCAGCATCCTATCCGCAAAGTGATGGGACTGATGATGGACAAATGGGTAGGTAAAGATTTTGAGAAAGGACTGGCAAACATAAAGCGGGTCCTTAAAGGATAATATATTTTTTCTATGCGGTTTATTAAGTTGTTACTGATCGGCGTGATCATTTTAGGCGTGGTGATTTTCGGACTGTCGCTGGTATTTCCTTCCACTGCAGTAGTGGAGCGTACCGGCGTAATACAGGCGCCTATTGATACGGTATATGCACATATCAGTAACCTGAAAGCCTGGGATAGCTGGAACCCCTGGACCCGTCCTGATACCACCGCTACGCTCGTGTATTCAGATCCCCCGTCGGGGAAAGACGCGTGGTACAGCTGGAATGGAAAGCTCAACAGCGGAAAGGTAACGGTGCTCGACAGCGATCCGGCGAAAGGCATGCATTATTTGCTCGATATTAAAAGCCTACGGCCGGTAAACGGGGGAATAGAACTGAAACCCACAGCTGATGGCAAGGCCACAGCCGTTTTCTGGCATATGGAAATTAAACTGGGCATGTTGCCCTGGTGGAAACTGAGAGGCTTTGTGGCCGACAGGATATATGGACCTGCCATGAGCAATGGTTTAACAAAATTGAGCCGTATTTGTGAAGGGAAATAATATGGAGTTATTTTACCATTGATCCAATAGTTTTGCTTACGATGGTTTTTATGATTTAAATTGTTATCGTATCTCAACAACTTCTTACAGAAAAAACAAAAAAAATGAAACATTTCTTTTTGGCAACCTTATTTCTGGCGTTTACCAGCCTCGTTTTTGCTCAGGAGAAGGCTCGTAAAAGCCCCCACGTTACAGTAGAAGCCAACGGTATTAAAGTAGTGTACGGACAACCGTCCAAAAAAGGCCGCGAAATTTTTGGTAAACTGGAACCATTTGGTAAAGTATGGCGTACAGGCGCTGATGAAGCCACTGAAATTACTTTCAGTAAAGACGTGGTATTTGGCGGTAAACCCGTAAAGGCCGGTACTTATACTTTATTCTCTATTCCTGATCCTAAAACCTGGACTGTTATCCTGAACGGTAAACTGGGCCAGTGGGGTGCATATGATTATGATAAAAATAAAGGCGAGGATGTAGTGTCCGTGAAAGTAAAACGCGAGGCACTGTCTACTCCCGTAGAAAAACTGACCTTCACCTTACCCGGAAAGGCCGTGGTATTTGAATGGGACGATACTAAAATATCTGTACCGGTTAAATAATTTCACCAGAAAAATTTCCAGGGGGTGTATCAAAAAATATGATACACCCTTTTTTTATCCGGGTACCTGATGGAGGTCAGCCGCCGTTTAAGCGAAGCTGAGCGGGGCATTTATTTTTGATATCCCTTTTTTATGACGGTGATAAAGTGGTAAGCAGTTCGCGGATACTGTGATACACCTCGTTCAGCTGCTCATCGGTAATGCAGTAGGGAGGAAGTATGTAAAGGGTATTGCCCAGTGGCCGCAACATCACTCTTCTGGCCCGGAAGAAACGGTGCAGGTCATCTGCCAGTGCATTCGTATAACCATCGGCGTTAGCCGTTACTATTTCAAAGGCGAGGATGGTGCCCAGCAGCCTTGGATGCTTTATTATTGGGCTTTTACGCAGCTCTTCCAGGAATACCGCATGTTTTTCGTGTATACGTTCCCGGTTGGCTTTGCACGCGGGATCGGTAAACAGGTCGAGGCTGGCCAGGGCAGCAGTGCACGCCAGTGGGTTGGCGGTAAAGGAGTGGCCGTGGAACAGTGTTTTCAGCTTATCGCTGGAAAGAAAGGCTTCATACACTGCGGCAGTGCTGGTAGTTACTCCCAGGGCCATGGCGCCGCCGGTGAGTCCTTTAGAAAGACAAATAATATCCGGCGGTGTTTGCAGGTACTCCATCGCGAAATTTTTCCCTGTCCTGCCAAAGCCGGTCATTACTTCATCGGCAATCAGCAAAATATCATTGGCGGTGCAGAACTGAAGCAGCTGCTCAAAGGCGGCGGCATCATACATTATCATCCCGCCGGAGCCCTGGAGCAATGGTTCAAAAACAAAAGCCGCTATATCTTCCGGTTGCAGCGCAGTAATGTTGTTTATAATTTGGGAGATGTTCTCCGCAGTGGGCACTTCTATGAACTGAACATCAAACAGGCGGTCATCAAAAACGCGGGTGAACACACTTCTGCCGCTCACGCTCATAGCGCCGAAAGTATCGCCGTGATAGGCGTTGTGAAAGGCCAGTATCTTATGTTTGGGTGTGCCTTTGTTGTCCCAGTACTGGATGGCCATTTTCAGCGCCACTTCTATGGCAGTGGAGCCGTTGTCTGAATAAAAAACGCGGCGCTGGTTTGAAGGCAGGAGGGGTAATAATCTTTCCGCCAGGTTAACCGCCGGCGGATGGGTATACCCTGCAAAGATGCAGTGCTCCAGCTGCAACGCCTGTGCGGCCAGTTGCTGTGCGATATGCGGGTGTGCATGACCGTGAATGTTCACCCACCAGCTGGAGGTGGCGTCTATATAGCTGTTATTATTTTCATCGAAAAGCAGTGCGCCCTCGCCACGCACAATACCAATAGGGGCAGGAGCTGTCTGCATTTGTGTGTAGGGATGCCAGATCACGTCCAGATCACGGGCCGACAGAGAAGATGTTTGCATAATTGCTGGCTGTTGGTGCAGCCGCGAAGGTACTATAAAAGCAGGTTATGTTTTCCTGTACTGTTCCAGTATATCCAGCAGATCTTCTGCTGCATAGGGTTTGGGCAGCATGTCCTTTACACGGAGATTTGCCAGCCGCTCTGTTACTTCCGGCATAATATCGGCTGTTAATACAATGATAAAGGCATCCGGCTGGAGGTGCTGGATATGTGGAATGGTTTCATAGCCGTTCATTTCCGGCATATGCAGGTCCAGTATGATGCCGTCAAAAGACTGCTCCTGCATTTTTTGCAGCGCCAGCCTGCCATTGCTGGCTGTTTCAATCTGTGCGCCTGAATTTTTCAACTGTAGTTCGAGGATACGGATATTGATGGCATTATCTTCCACCACCAGTAATTTCATGTTTTTCAGATGCCCCACCCGTTGTTTGTTTTTGTGATGTATGTCTTCACGCTTTGTTTCCGGTATTGCGAAACTGATATCAAAGCGGAAGGTAGTGCCTTCGTTTTTTTTACTTTCCAGGATGATATGGCTGTTGTGAAGCGCCACCAGTTTTTTGGTGATGGCCAGTCCCAATCCTGTTCCGCCATGATGGCGGGTAGTAGCAGAATCTTCCTGTACAAACGTATCAAATATTTTATCCTGCATTTCCGGGATAATACCTACACCGGTATCCTTTATGGCAAAGGAAAGGGTACAGGTATCTGATGTCATATTTACCTGGCTGACTTCCAGTATTACAGATCCGGCGTCGGTAAATTTGATGGCATTGTTCAGGAGGTTGTTGAGTATCTGTGAGAGTCTTACAGGGTCGCCCTTCAACGCAGCAGGCAAATGACCGAGCCGGGCTACCAGGTCAATTCCCTTGCTGGTGGCCAGGGGCTGGTAGTTCCGTACAATGCCGGTAAGCAGTGCCTGGGGGTCGAATGGTATGTTTTCCAGTTCAATCTTTCCTGATTCCATCTTACTGAAATCAAGGATATCGTTGATAAGGCCCAGCAAATGATGCGCAGAAAACTGCAGGTTATGCACTACTTCTGCCTGCTCGGTTGCGGGGTTTTCCGCGAGAATACCGGCAATACCGATAATAGCATTGAGCGGCGTACGGATTTCGTGGCTCATGACGGATAAAAAATCACTCCTCGATTGCGCGGCTTTCTGTGCGCTGTCGCGCGCAGCAGTGAGCGCCAGCTCGGTATCTTTCTTATCGGTAATATCCATGATAATGCCCCTGAAATGTGTGAGCTGGCCATGGTTGTTGTATACTGCCCTGCCGATGGTGCGCATCCAGGTTTGTTTGCCTTTGGCAGAAATATGCCGCAGTTCCAGGTCGTAGGGCGTTTTATGAGCAATCATGGCTTCCCTTGCAGCAATAAAAGCGGGCTGGTCGTCCGGGTGCCAGAAAGCAACAGCGGAATGAAAGGAGACGGGAAAATCATGCGGGATCTCCCTCAATTCATACACCTCCCGGGTCCAGTAAGTTTCACCGGTAGCCACATTAAATTCCCATCCGCCCATTTTTCCCATTTGCTGGCAGATGCTCAGCAGCTGGTTGCTCCGGCGTAATTCCGATTGTGCCTGTAAATAGCTGTTGTTCTTTTTTTCAATTTCGGAGATATTCCGGATCATCAGCAGGATGCGCCTGGGAGCGGGCGGTTTATCCCTTATGATCCTCATCTTCAGCTGGTACCAGTTTTCCGGTCCCTGCCGGATATCGGGATATACATATTCCTGGTCTTCTCCTGTTTGCAGCAGTTTATCGGCCAGCCGGTCAAACACGCCGGCATGTTCACCAAGCGCCTCGCAGATGGTTTTACCGATCACTTCTTCCCTGGGCCTGAACAGCAGGCTGTCGTTACTGCACCATACCCTGGTAAAGACTTTCTGGTCATTCATCTCAAATAAAATATCATCCAGGGTAAGCATCAGGGAATCCCATTCGGATTTCAGCCGTGTAAAAGCGGATTGCAGCTGCCGGGTTTCCTTTTCCCGGGCGGCATGAAAGTGAAGATGTCCCAATACCTGCAACAGGGGCTGGAGGAAAGCAGCGGTATCTGAATAAACGGTATTGCCGGCCAGTCCTATTACCGCCATTACCTGCTGCTGGTGTATCAACGGCAGCCCGATAAAGGCGGGCGTGGTATCTCCTGCCGGGAGTACCAGTGGTAGCCCGCTGGAGGCTACCTCCTGCAGAGCAGGGGTAAAATTCCATCCATGCTCAGGCGCATGATTGATAATGGTAATGGCGTGCAATTGCGGTGGCGTATTGCTTTTCTTTAGCTCCCCCACAAAACCGTAAGCACTTACGGTCAGTTCCATCAGTTGCCCCAACATTTGCTGAACAGCATGATCGGGATGTTCCTGCAGTCCGTAATCCGGAGGAATACTACCGATGATATCCAGTAACTTTTGTTGACGCAACGCTGCAGTAGCCAGCATGAGCGGTGTTGGTTTTATTAATGCAAAAAAAGAGGCCAGATTATGAATGCCGGGGTAATTATATTGATACCGGGGAAATAAAATTAGGGAATTAACCGGAGAAAACGAACAAGGAATTATTACCGGGAGCGGAGCCACGCTCCCGGTAGCTGTATTATTTGCCCATACCGCCATTTTTAAACAGCGAATAGGCGGTTTGATAGTTGGCGATACTGTTTTTAAGAAGACTGCTGTCCATCGTAGTGGCGTGTTGTTCATTGCGCTCCTTGTTCCAGCTGAAGCACTGCGCTTTCTGCTGTGGGCTCAGGATGAGCAGTTTACCTGGTTCCAGGTAACCGAGTTTCTGGTAAGTGCTCACCATGGCGCGGGGCCTGTAACCTGGTAGCAGTACGTTTTCACCGTAAAACTTGCTGTTGTAGCTCCAGTGCAGCATTCCCAGCAGGGTGGGATAGATATCTATCTGGGAGCACATCACGCTGATTTCCTGTGGCGCTACTCCGGGAACATTGTACAGGATGCAGGGAATATGGTATTTGCTGATCTCTATTTCATTTTTACCGGCGCTGCTGGCGCAGTGGTCGGCCACGAAAATGATCACGGTATTTTTAAACCAGGGTTTGGTGCTGATCTTTTTCAGGAACTGCCCGATGGCGTAATCGGTATACTTCACCGCGCCATCGCGGCCACTGCCGGAGGGAATATCTATTTTACCGGACGGATAAGTATATGGGCGATGGTTGGAGGTGGTCATCACAAAATCATAGAATGGTTTGCCTGCAGCATATTTCTGGTCGGCGCTTCTAATAGCAGCATTGTAAATGTCCTCATCGCAAACGCCCCAGGCATTTTCGAATTGTACGGCGCTGTCGGGGATGTTGGTACGGGTTGTGGTGATATGATCGTCTACCAGTTTATGACGGAGCCGGTCGGTAATGTCATAGCCGTTATTGCCAAAGTATTTGTTCATGTTATCAAAATAGCCGTCGCCGCCATAAAAGAAGGTGCTTTCGTATCCTTCTTTTTCAAAAAGCTGTCCTACAGAAAAGAGGTTTTCATTCTTTTTCCGGCGAACAATGCTTTGTCCCGGTGTAGGCGGTACAGCCAGTGATAATGCTTCCATTCCTCTTACGGTACGGGTGCCGGTGGCATACATGTTGGTGAACAGGATGCTTTCTTTCGCAATGCTGTCCAGCACAGGAGTAATATGCCCCGTGTTGCCGAAGCGTTCCATAAAATCGGCGCTGAAGCTTTCAATGGTAACCATGATCACGTTGGGTGTAACGCGTGTAGCCGTATCCGTTATACTCCTGTAAATGCTGTTGCCACTGGTAAGGTAGTGGCTGTCGGGCGCTTGCAGCAGTGTGCGTAACCTGCTGAAAGCGCTGTTGTCATCTTCCAGCAGGTAATACTTATCATAAGCCAGTTCATTGTTCAGGTAGGCGGATACAAAGGAATACACGCCTGCTTTGGAGAGCTCCTGCGCGTACCGGTTTTTGCTTTTTTCTGCCCAGGTATTATTGATGAAGAAGATGTGCAGCAGCATAAGTCCCATCAGCACAGCGAAAGTGAACAGTCGTTTCAGGAAGGGCGTGTTTGACTGGAAGCTGTTGCGGAAAGTACCCCGGCGTGCCAGCACCCAGGTAATGAAGGCTGTGAATAGTAATACGCCGCCGATCAGCAGGGGCAGTGGGTACGATTGGTTGATATTGCTGATCACCTCATAAGTGTAAATGAGATAATCGACTGCGATGAAGTCGAACCGGCCGGCATATTCCCCCCAGAAAGTAAATTCCGCAAAAAAGGAAAATACCAGGATCACCATTGCCAGGAAAAAGCCGGTATAGGTGAATAGCCGGTTAAACAGGGTGTTATTTAATCGCTGGGGCAGCAATAATAAGTACAAGGCATAGCCAATAGTAAAAAATAACGCCACCCCGATGTCGTAGATGAGCCCTTTACCGTATATGGCCGGTAAATGGGATAAACGAAGCCCGGATTGAGGGAAAGCCCATATGAGCAAGGCAGTTCTAACGAGGAATGACAGGATCAGGAGTACGGTACCAAAGCCAAACAGTACAGCGTACCTGTTTTTAACAGAATTCATGGTGTATAGAAATTAAAGACCGCGAAGGTACATTGTTCTTTAAGGATTTAACTAAAAATTAACTTTCAATGACATATTTATGATTCTTCCATCAACAGGACCCCATAGCGGCGCAAATTCCGGGTGGGTGACGGTACCGGTGAACAGCGGGGTATTTTTGCCCTGCCTGGCATCGAAAAGGTTTTCCCCGTTCAGCACCAGGGTAACATGTTCCCCGAACTGCCGGGATATCATGGCGGCCCAGAACCAGTAGTTGGGCGTTGCCTGGTTGTTATCGTCGTATTGATGGCCTATCCAGCTGTTTTCAATCCCGAAGCGCCATTTGCCTTCAATATCGTATGCAAGGGTGCCGGCAAACTTGTCCTGTGGCGCAAAGGCAATATTGGTGCGGGCGGTATTATTGTACCGGGATACCGTATGGTTGTATCCCAGGTAAAGTTCCAGGCCATCCAGGGCAAAGCGGAGATAAGTATCGGTGCCCAGGCTGTTTACATCATAAGGCATATTCTGCAGCAGGTACATGCCCCGGGCACCGGTTTGCAGCACCGGCAGGATAGGATCTTTGATGTGGGTATAATAAAACGCCTGGTTCAGGGTCATGTCCACCTGGCCTATGCTGGTATGATAATTCCCGTCGAAGTTGATGCCCTGGCTTCTTTCAGACTTTATACCGGCACTGAGGGGTAGCAGGTAGCGGTAGCCCAGGGTTTGCGTTTGTGCAGTAAAAACAGCGGGGGATTTATAACCCGTGCCTCCACTGAGGCGGATGGACAGGTCTTCCACCGGTTTATACACAAAGGCCAGCCGTGGTAAAATGTACCATCCGAATTTATTATGATAGTCGGTGCGGAGCCCGGCTTCAGCCATCAACCGATCAGTAATCCGGAACCCATCCTGAACGAAAAGGCCGGTGGTGTTGTACTGGTAATTGCCCAGCAGGGTGCTGTCGCTTTTGGCCCGGTGGTATATTTCGCCGGTGTTATTGATACCGGCTACCCAATCGTGCCGGCCGCTTGTTTTATGGTAGGAAACTTCCCCGTAGGTGCTGGTTTGGTTGCCCAGCAGGGCAAAAGTTTCGACGTTGTTCTGCAGATGATAAAAGCTGCCCACGCCTTTTACCGACAGGGCGCCGCCGCCCGGTTGCCTGCGGGTGAACTGGAGATCTATGCTATGTCTTTCGCTGTTGTTTATTTCTGTATACCGGTGTACGTCTGTAGCGGCATGATCGAGTACCTGCATATCGCCGCCTTCGCGTTTTTCAATGGTGCCTGTATATCCTGCCACGAGCGTGGTTTTCGGGTCCAGATACCAGAAGAAGCGGGGATGGAGGAGGTATTGCCGCAGGCGGGGCACATCACTGAACCCGTCTTTGTTTACATCGGTAGCATTTTGTGTGGTAACGCCGGCAAAAAGGGTCAGGCCCGTTTTGCCGTATTTTTCTGCATAATAAGCATTGACGTTGGTTTCTTTTAAGGTACTGCGATTAATCAGTGCTGTTAGCTCCGGTTTTTCCCCGGGTGTTTTGGCAATGAAGTTGATGATGCCGGCGATAGCGCCGCCACCGTAGAGCGTGGAAACGGATCCTTTGATTATTTCAATTTGTTTAAGGTCCAGCGGGGGGATGGATAGTACTCCGAAGTTGCCGCTGAGCCCTTCGTATACAGGCACTCCGTCACGCAGCAACTGGGTGTATTTTCCATCGAGCCCCTGCATGCGGATAGCGTTGTTGCCGCTCACGGCCGAGGTATTCTGGATATGGATCACTGAAAGATCGCCCAGGATGCCGGCTACGTTGCCGGGTTTGATACCGCTTTCTTCTATCATGTCTTCCTTTCCCAGCACTTCTACTTTCATGGGGAGGTCTTCAATGCGGCTGCTGTTCCGCGTGGAGGAAATAATTACTTCTTCCAGGTTCGACGCTTTGCTGATGGTATCTTTCACAGCGGGCATACTGGTATCTTTAACGGGAACGGGCATACGATTTTGCGCATGTAGTATATTAGTGATACCCAGGAGCATTGCAGATGGTATGACGTATTTCAGATGCTTGTTCATAGCACAAATAAAAGCATCGAATCTGGAGCAAATCTGATCGCCGCGGATGTTGTCTGACTCAGGATTAGGCTGATTATACTGATTACATGGATTTGACTTTTGGGATTTTTAAAGGATTGGGAAGATACGAGCGAGTATCTCCCCCAATCCTTTAAAAATCAAAAAAGTAACTCAGGAAAATCAGTATAATCATCCTAATCCTGAGTCAGACAACATTCGCTACGATCAGCCGTGGCTCACGAGGAAATTGTGTTCTCCGTTTGCATAGGCGTATTGAACGCTGAAGCCATAGGAGTCGGCCATTTTTTTGATGATGGCCAGTCCGAGCCCATTGGAGTTGGTGTAGTTGCTGTTATGTTTTTTAAACCGCTGGAATAGCACGTTGGCGGGTATTTCAGGTAAGTGGCTGCTGTTGGAAACGGTAAATGTGTCTGTTGTGATGCGGATGGTAATATTGCCCTGCGTATAATTGTATTTGATAGCGTTGCCCAGCAGGTTGCTCACCAGTATGTCGGCAAGAGCAGGGTGCAATGGCCAGGGGGCAGTGGCCGTCATTTCTTTATGGATCTGCAGTTCTTTTTCTTTAATCAGCTCTTCAAAAAGTAACAGGTATTTTTCAACAACGGTGCAAAGATCCGGTTGCGCTGTTACCGGGTATTGCTGGTTTTCTATTTTAGCCAGCAACAGGAGGTTGTGATTGAGGCGCGACAGGCGCTGCAGCTCTTCATAGCTGGCGAGGATACTGTTCTGTTGAGTTTCGGAAAGCGTATCGTCCTGCAGCAATAATTCCAGCTTGCTTTGTGCAATGGCGAGAGGCGTTTGCATTTCATGGGCTGCATCTTCCGTTAATTCCTTCATACTTGTATAATCCCCGTGAATGCGGGTGGTCATGTTACCCAAAGCGGTATTCAGCTGGTTGAATTCATGGGTGGTAGTACGCTCAAAAACAATGGCTTCCAGTTTGTTCAGCTGCAGCTTTTGTATTTTGCCCAGCGACCGGTAAAATGGTTTCCATACGCTTTTGCTGATGAGCCAGTTGGAAACCAGTACAAATAGCAACAGGCCTGCAAAGGCTGCCAGCATTACATGTATGATGTTATTGACCAGGTCGTCTTTTTCAATGACCGATTTGCGCAGTACCAGTTCATAATTTTTATTATTTACATGGATCACCTGTGTAAGCTGCCGGAAAGGCGCGTAGGTATTTTCCGGTTCCTGGTAAATGTCTACACTTTTCAACTGATGCCCGGTTTGTGCGGCATTCTCCGTGGGGCGCAGGTTAAATTCCGGGGTACTGACATGGAAAATGGGATTATCCACGCGGGCGGTATCGAGATAACGCATCCACTGGAGCTTGTCGTTCACAAGTTCTTCATCTGTTTCATGTTTTATCTCTTTGTTGAATTTTGAATACAGGTAAAAAGCGCCAGCTGTAAAAACAGGAAGCATGATCAGCAAAAAATACAGCGTTGTTTTGGTCAGCAGTTTCATGTACGCCATCTGTTTTTAATAATGTTATCCAAAACGGTAACCGGTTCCATACACTGTTTTGATATAATCTTCCCCACCGGCTTCCAGCATCTTTTTCCGCAGGTTTTTAATATGGGTGTAAATAAAGTCGTAAGAGCCCGCCTGGTCGTATTCATCGCCCCACAGATGCCCTGCCAGCGCTGATTTGGTAACAACCCTGTGCTGGTTGGCAATGAAATACAGTAACAACTGGTATTCTTTTCCTGTGAGAGTAATGGATTTGTTGTGCACCAGCACTGTTTTGGAGGCGGGCTTGATAGTAATTTCATGAAAAGTAACGGTGGTATTGCCGTCGAAGTTTTTCCGGCGCAGGATGGCATTTACCCGGGCGTTAAGTTCCGAAAGATGGAAGGGTTTGGTCAGGTAGTCGTCTGCCCCAAGCTCAAGCCCGCTGAGCTTATCTTCCAGGGAATCTTTGGCTGAAATAATGATGATGCCCGCTTTGGATTCCAGTAGTTTCAGCTCTTTCACTATATCCAGCCCGTTGCCCCTGGGGAGACCGATATCTGCCACTATACAATCGTAATCAAATTCATTGACTTTATCAATGGCCTGCGGGAAATCCGCCGCCAGTTCACAAATATATCCCTGGCGTTCCAGGTATTCCTGTATGCTGGCCCTGAGCGCAGGTTCATCTTCTATTATCAACACTTTCATGCGCTAAAAGTAGGTATAATTCCTAAAGGAATTCTGTAGCGGCGGCAGACGCTCCGGAGAACTGCTGTAGCCCGCTTTCAGGGATCCTACGGTTAGGCATCCATATGATGGAATGTGTAGACAAGGTATTTTGGGGAGAAAAATCCCCGTCGGGTTTTTCGTCATTTTTTGGTTATATGAAAACTGTGGAGCACTTAAATTTCGTAAATAGATTACCGATATCATACCATATCATACAGGCATTTTTATGAATAGTTATTTTAAAATGATGACAGATAGGCTGCTGCCGGGGAAGTTAACCCAACCGGATGTTCCCGGGCGGAAAGTGACAGATGATGATACAAGGGAATTATGCGAATTGATGGACAATATACCCAATGCAAAATCAGTAGCGGCCATGTACCGGCAGATGATGAGCAAGGGACGGTTAACAGAACGCTATACCAGTGGTGATCCGGGCAGAAGATGGTTGGAAGTGGAGCAGCTGGTGCTTGACAGAAATACAAGACGTAAAGAGAACAGGCGCAGGTTAATATGGATGGTGCTGATATTTATGGCAGCGGGCATTGTTTCTTACTTCAGTGGTGTTTACCTGCTGGCAAAAAAGAAAACCCCTGCCCATGCAGGTATTTATACATTTTTGTAAAATAAAAGGTAATAAAAAGACAAGGTCCTGGTAACGACTGGTTGCCGGGACCTTGTCTTTTATTACCGGTTCATATTATTTCCTTTCCGGCATTTTCGTGGTCAGAGGTTTTTCATTGCGCAGCATTTTTGCGGCTTCCCCGGTTAGCCACAGGTAATGATCCGATGGTTTTCCATCTAAATTAATAAAGGGAGTGGTGCTGCTCACCGGGGGCTGGTCGCTTGCTTTAAAAATGGCTGTGGCTTCGTTTACTTCATCAAACATGGCTACATACAACATAGTGGCGCCGGCGGTTAAGGCAGTGGAGATCTGCTGCCAGTAAAAGCGTCCACCCTGGCGGGGGATAGAGCCCACGGGTTTCACATCATCCGGGAATTCGTAGCGGCTTAAGTTATGCCAGCTGAAGCCGGGATATACACAGGGCACATATTCGATGTGATTGGCGCGGCACCAGGCCAGGTCGTCGATAAGGTTGTCACGGAACCGGTCCATATCGTTATGCAGCAGCGGGGAGTAGCGTTGCACGGTCCATGGCAGCACTATATCCGCCTGTTTGATGATGGTGTGCAGGTAAGGGTCCGGCAAACAATCCGCATTCAGGTTGCGCCATGCCGTGGGTACGCCCAGCATAATGGCGCAACCGCCATACACCGGATCATTTTTGAGAAAATCAATAAGCCGCTCCAGGCCGATATTCCGGAGGTTATAAGGCCGGTCGGGAAACCCGATCCCCCAGATAGCTACCACTGGTTTACCATTTTGTTGCAGGTAAGTTTTGCTCCCTGGCTGATTGGTTACTTTCAGCTGGTCTACCAGGTACTTCCAGTCTTCAATAATAGCGGAACAATCCTCTCCATGAGCGCTTAACCCGGAAAGGTCATACATCACGGCAATAGCCCTTTTGTATTTTGATGCCGCGGCGAAGGCATTTTTCAGGATAACAGAAGAGATGCTGTCGCGGTGTTTGGCATTATTAAAGAAACGCTGCATAAATACACCGTCTACCCCATATTGCTGCATCCATTTAAAGTGGATATCCACGGTGCTTTTATCGTAGGAGCTGAAAAAACGTGCGGGCTGCCCATTGGCCAGTTTAAATGGGGTGGCATATGTTTTTTCATACTCGCTTACATCCGGCCACATGTCAATACCACTGCGGGTTTCATCGCCATAAGAAAAGCGGCGTGCGCCGGAGCCATCGCCTTCCGCCCGGAACCATCCCTGGTAGCCGGCCATTACCAGGCCATGATAAGTAGGGTACTGCGATTCCCTGCTGTGTTTCAATTGTGCCATGGTGGTTATACCCAGCAGGGAGAGAATAGCTGTTAAAATACGCTTCATATGTATACTGTTTGTTATTAACGTGGAAACTGTTGCTAAAAAGAGGAGAACCCGGCTTGCCCGGATTCTCCAAAGGTTTTGCATTCACCTTAATTGTGCTCCCGGCATCCGTGCCGGAATAAGATGCAAGTAAAGCGGGAAGGACTAACAGCAGCGTTAACAAAGCATTAATTGCAGTAATTAATAGCCGGTTAACGCTATTAATTTTCAGAAAACAGGCTATTCTGTTACTTTTAGAAGAAAATCGGAGAGGTTAACAGTGGTCTTTATGCGGATCACTCTGGGGGCTTCGGAGAAAAAGGAACTATGGCTAAAGATCTGAAATGTTCAAATCAAAAGATATGATGAAGTATTTGCATTCACCAAAGAGAGGAGGTATCTGTTTTTTAATGCTACTCCTCCCGGCTTTACTTAACGCTGCCACCCCTTCGCCATGGATGTCTGAACAGCATACTGCAACGCAGGCGAAGCCGGTGATCATTGGCTATGTTGGCGGGTTCAGGGGACTGGTGAATACAGACATGATTGCGGCCCGCAAGCTCACGCATATTAATTATGCGTTTGTGAATGTGCAGCATAACCGCGCAGTGCTTACCAACGAAAAAACAGATACGGTAAACCTGCGCCGTATCAATGAACTCAAAGCCATCAACCCGGAGCTGAAGATCCTTATCTCTATCGGAGGCTGGGCCTGGAGCGAGAATTTTTCCGATGCCGTATTAACGGATACCTCGCGTAAAGCCTTTGCAGTAAGCGCGGTGAATATCATCCGTACATATAAACTGGATGGAGTGGATATCGACTGGGAATATCCCGGCCGTCCTGGTGAGGAAGGTAATGTTTATCGTCCGGAAGACAAGCAGCATTTTACGCTGATGTTTATGGAGCTCCGTAAGGAGCTGGATAAGTTACAGAAAGAAACCCACCAGAAAAAGCTGCTTACTACAGCCGTTGGTGGTTTTGCGGCATTCCTGGAAACCACGGAAATGGGGAAGGCGGCGCAATACCTGGATTATGTAAACCTGATGACCTATGATTTTTATTCAGATAAGAAAGCAGGGCATCATACAAATCTTTATACGCCGGCAGATAACCCCGGCGTATTATCAGCCGATAAAGCGGTGAAAGCGTATGTGGCCGCCGGTGTGCCGGTGGAAAAGCTGGTAATGGGCATTGCTTTTTACGGGCGTCGTTTCCAACTGGCCGACAGTATTGGTACCGGGCTGGGTGGGAAGATCGTAGCACAGTCTTTCGGTAAGGGCTATACGTTTACCAAAGATAGTCTCGTTAATAAAAACGGTTTCCACGCCTACCACGATGAAAGCGCCAAAGCGCCGTACCTGTTCAATCCTTCCACTCGTGAGTTTATTACATATGATGATGAATGGTCGGTACAAAACAAATGCAATTATGTAACCGCCAGTAAGATGGGCGGCGTGATGTTCTGGGAATATGCCTCCGATGAAAAGGAGTACCTGCTGGATGAAATCAATGCTACCTTGTATCCCGACCGTAACAAACCTGTCTTTGCTGCGCTGGTGCTGTATGAAAACGGCGGTCATCACCTGGCATTTTCCAAAGCGGCCAAAACCTGGCTGGATAGCCTGGCTGTAAAAAGGCATATTCATCTTACCTATATCACAAATACAGACAATATCAATGAAGCATACTTAAAACAGTACCGGCTTTTCATCCAGCTGGATTATCCTCCGTATGGCTGGAAACCTGTAGCAGCCGCAGCTTTTGAGTGCTATATTAATGAGGGCCGGGGAGGCTGGATCGGTTTCCATCATGCCACCCTGCTTGGCGAATTCGACGGCTTTCCTATGTGGAACTGGTTCTCCGCTTTTATGGGGGGGATCCGTTTTACCAATTATATCGCCGGTTTTGCCAACGGAACAGTAACGGTAGAGGATAAGCAACATCCCGTGATGAGGAATATTACATCTCCCTTTATTATTAATAAAGAAGAATGGTATACCTACAACATGAGCCCCCGCCCGCAGGTGCATGTGCTGGCCAGTGTGAATGAAAATTCTTATGTGCCTGCTTCCGATAAAAAAATGGGTGATCACCCGGTAATATGGACCAATGAACATTATAAGGCCAGGAACATTTATATTTTCATGGGTCATGGCCCCGCATTGCTTGGTAACACAGCCTACACGCAGTTATTTGAGAACGCTATATTCTGGGCAGCTGGTGAATAACTGCCGCCGGGGAAGAATGATCTCTTCAGGTGAAAAGATAAGTATGAGTTAATTGAAGCCGTAGATCCCAAATGGCAGGGCGCCTTGCCTTAATTTTTCATAACCGCATGATCGGCCTCATGTATAAATAGATCGGTATCCGGCCACTTTGTATTGGGGTCATTTACTGCTTTCCACAGGAGCCCATCGAGGTCGTTGAAGAAGCTGCCATCGGTACGTGTGTTGCAAAGCATTACCCAGTTGAATCCTTTATGGGCGCGTATTATTTCGCTGGCGGTGCCGGGAAGGGAACCGGAGTGCCACCAGTTATGATAAGGATTTACGGCCCATCCCAGGGCATAGCCTGGGTTGGCTTCGGAACCGGTGGTCATTATGTTGATCGTTTTTATATTTAGTATATCCGCCGGTGCGGGGAATCCGTCTACATGCACCATCAGGCGTGCAAGATCTGTGGCGCTGGCAATCCATCCTCCGTGTGCATCCATGCGGGAAATGTTATAGATATAGGGTTGTTCTCCATGTTGACCGTAGTACATTACTTCCAGTGGATTTCTTTGGGCAAGTGTATTGCCGCCTGTTTGCATATCAATAATACCGCAGGGTTGCAGCACTGCTTTTTTTACATAAGCTTCATATGGCATACCGGATACTTTTTCGATGACCCGTCCGAGAATGCAGTAACCAAAATTGGAGTAGGCGTATACTGTTCCGGGGATATTATCCAATGGCTGATGATCAATGGTCCATGAAATCAGTTCGTTTGCCGTCATGCCTGGATGGCTGAACATAGGATCCGCGTTGTTGTTGGTCCACCCGCCGGAGGTATGTTCCAGCAGCTGGCGGATGGTGATCTTTTCCAGGTTTTCTGCGTAGGGAGGTGTTCCATAACGTGTGCCGAGCACTGCATTGTGGCCAAATACCCGGTCGTTGAGCGAGAGCTTTCCAGCTTCCACTAATTTTAATATAGCCGTCGCCGTTATACACTTTGATACGCTGGCGATACGGAACAGGTGTTGCGGGGTTACGGCGGTATGTTGTGCGGTATCGGCATAGCCGTAGCTGCGGGCATATACCAGTTTACCGTGGTATGTTACTGCAACAGACATTCCCGGTACATGATACCGGTTCATGAAAGCCTGTATGGTGCTGTCTATCTGCGGGAGGGCCTGGGCTCCGCCGGAATTTGCTATCAGCAGGCATGCCAGCAGGATAGGTATATATCTCATGAAATTAAGGTACAAAAATATTTCCTTCCAGGTAGGTTTTGCAGGCGCCTCCTATCAGCACACGATCGCCTGCATCTATGCAGTAAAGCTTTCCTGTTCTGGCTGATACCTGCAGGGCAATCATTTCTTTCTTATCCAGCTGCCGGCTCCAGAAGGGGATGAGTGAACAATGGGCCGAACCGGTCACCGGGTCTTCAAAGATGCTGGCTTGCGGTGTGAAAAAACGGGATACAAAATCCACGTGTTTGCCTTTGGCGGTTACAATAATGCCGCCCGGGTCCAGGTTGATCTGGTCGAGGATGGCTTTATCCGGTTGAAGGTTACGTACAATTTCCTCATCGTGATATACGAGGATATAATCCCTGGCCTTTAGTACTTCCATAGGATATACGCCTATTCCTTTGAGGATTTCTGTTGGCAGCGTGGAAGGAACTGCTGGTCTTGACGGAAAATCAAGCGTGAGCAGGTCATTGTTTTTAGAAACGGTCAGCGGACCGCTTTGCGTATGGAATGTGATCTGGTGCATGTCCCATCCCAGGTGGTTGAACAGTACGTGCGCACTGGCCAGGGTGGCGTGCCCGCAAAGGTCCATTTCTATTTCGGGTGTGAACCACCGCAGCTCATAGTGACCCTGCCGGCCGGAAGGAATAAAGAAGGCCGTTTCCGGCAGGAAGTTTTCCGCTGCAATTTTCTGAAGTATTGCTGTTGGCAGCCATGCTTCCAGGATACATACGGCTGCCGGGTTTCCGCCAAACAGCTCATGTGTGAAAGCATCTACCTGGTAAATGGGTATATGCGGCATGACGGTTATTTTTGGTGTTGTAAAGTAAAGGTATTGCTTTTTTGTGCGTGTATCTTCCGGGGAAGGGTAGTGGCCCAGAAAAGCAGGCCGGTGGCGCTAAGTGCAGCGCCCAGCAGGCATACGGCCGTCCACCCGGCATAGGCATACACCGTGGTGGCGGCAATGCTGCCAAAGCCGCTGCCAATGGAATAAAAAAGCATATACCCGGCTACCATGCGGTTCCTTGATTCAGGCCGGATAGTATAAAGCATGCTTTGGTTGGTGACATGTACTGCCTGGATAGCCAGGTCCAGCAGGACGATGCCGGCAATAAGGGCCGCCAGCGAATGAGGGGCAAATCCCAGCGGCAGCCACGAAACCAGTAATAACGCCAGCGCAACGCCTGTAGTGCGTTGCCCATGCCCCTGGTCGGCCAGCCTGCCTGCACGTGCTGCGCCCAATGCGCCTGCCACGCCAATCAATCCGAACATGCCTATGGCAGAAGAGGAAAAGGAATAGGGTGGCGCGCTGAGTGGCAATACCAGCGATGACCACAACACGCTGAATGCGGCAAAAATGAAAAAGGCAATAATGGCGCGTACCCGTAGTACAGGCTCTTCTAAGAATAAACGGAAAACAGAAAGCAGTAGTTGTGGATAATTGGCGTTGGCTTTCTGTGGGTCGTTAACAGGTAATACCCTGTATAAGGTACCGGCGGTAAGTAACATCAGCGTTGCGGAAAAAAAGTATACCGCCCGCCATCCGGCTATATCTGCAATAGCGCCGGATACAGTGCGGGCCAGCAGGATGCCCAGTACCACGCCGCTGGTAACGAGGCCCACCACGCGGCCGCGTTCTTCCGGAGCTGCCAGCGTAGCGGCGTAGGCTACCAGGGTTTGCGTAACTACTGCCAGTAATCCTACTGTTGCAATACCACCCAGGAAAGGCAGTTTAGCAGGCGCCGAGGCAGCGGTAGCCAGCGCTGCTGCTGCCAGCAACAGCTGGGTGGCAATCAGTTTGCGACGGTTGAATAGATCGCCCAGTGGCAGCAGCAGCAATAGCCCGAGGGCATATCCTGTTTGGGTAACGGTAACTATAACGCCCAGTGAGCGTGAAGGAATGTCAAGGTCGTTGCCTATCCTGTTCAGCAGGGGCTGTGCATAATATACATTGGCAACAGCGAGCCCGCCTGCTATTGCGAACAGCAGGGCAGTGTAACGGTTAAATTTCTGCATGGGTGTAATAGTTGTTTTGTACTATATGGTACAAAATTGATGAAAAAAAAGTTATTGGTTTGTTGGTAAACTGGTTTTAAATGTATTTCCGGGCATTTAAAATAGTGTGTTGATTACATTCGCAGATACATTTCCAATAGCCGCATCTGCAAGTAGGAGCATTTAAATAGTGTGTTGATTACATTCCGGCTTAATCAAGTATTTTCAATTGTGTTTCTATCAGTTCGGAGAGCGCCTCATTATCGGGATAAATCCGCCGGGTAATACCAAGCCCGTTCCAGTTGTTGAGAAGCAGGCGGGCCAGTACTGCGGGTTCCAGTTTTGAATGCAAGACGCCTTGTTTTTTCCCTCTTTGCAGGGCGTCAAGAAAAAGCGCTTCCAGTCCCTGCAGGTGGGTGGCGGCCCTTTTCATCATGGGGTTTTCGATATTGGAAAGCTCTGCTACCGCATTGCCAAAGATGCAGCCGTTCTGATGTTTGGCCCTGGTGCTATGCGCTATCCTGCGGAAAAATTCGCGGATATATTCCACAGGGTCATCTGCCGCATCCAGTTCTTTTCTGAATTGCGCCACCGCCTGATCGCTGCGTTGGCCCAGCGCTTTTTCATACAGCTCTTTTTTGCCGCCTTTAAAAGCGAGGTAAAAACTGCCTTTACCTATACCCATCGCCTCCAGCAGGTCTTCCGTAGAAGTAGCCTCATACCCCTGTCGCCAGAAAACATCAGCTGCTTTGTTGAGCACTTCCTGGTCATCAAATATTTTTGGTCTGCCCGACATATCTCTCCCTTTTATTCCCCAAAGATACATTCTTTACCAAATAGTACAAAATTTTTCCGGAGGCGGGCGAAGGGGATCGCCTTCGGCGATTGTCCTGGAGCACTGATTACGCTGATTATGCTGATTTTTTTGATTTGATTAAACAGCGGGTTGTTTGCTGTTTTGATTTTTTTAGTATTAGGGGAGATGAACGGATGTTTGATTTGATCATTATTTTAAACAAAGGTGTTTGTGGTTTTGATTTTTAGTATTAGGGAGATGAAGAGATGGTGGGTTGGATCATTGTTTGATTTTTAAACAAAGGTGTTTGCGGTTTTGATTTTTTAGTATTAGGGGAGATAAAGAGACGGTTGGTTGGATCATTATTTTAAAAAGGCGTTTGTGGTTTTGATTTTTTAATGTTAAGAGAGAAGTGACTGAAGATACTTTATAGCGGCACCCCTTTAAACCCGGGAATCAGCTTGCCCTTACGCCGTGCAATAGTTTTTCCATCGCATTTTGTAAAGACCCCGCCCGAGTTACTTCTCCCGAATTCACAAAAAATATTTCATCTGCATTTTCAATGGTATTCAAACGGTGGGCAATAATTACCCGGGTGGTGCTTTCAGGTAATTTTTCCAGTATTTCTCCAAGTAGCTGTTCGGTTACTGTATCGATGTTGGCAGTAGCTTCATCGAGGATCAGGAGGTCAGGTTTACGCAGCACGGCCCGCATAAAGGCAATCAGCTGTTTTTGCCCCAGGCTCACACTGTCGCCTCCGGAAAGGACCTTTGTTTCCAGCCCGTTTTCAAAAATAGCCAGCAGCTTTTCCAGGTTGGATTCCCTGATCACTTCTGTAAGCTGTTCATTGGAAAAATCTTTGTAAGCAGGATTGCCATACAGGATATTTTCTTTTACCGTTCCGGTGAACAGGAAAGGTTCCTGCAGGATAAAGCCTATTTTCTGCGAACGGTCTTCCGCACTGTAACTACGTATATCCCTGCCATCCAGCAGCACCATGCCCTGTGTGGGATCATACAAACGCGCCATCAGCGAAGCGGTAGTGGTTTTACCGCCACCGGTTGGGCCTACCAGGGCATATGTTTTTCCTTTTTCCAGGGAAAGACTGATGTTGTGCAGGATTTCCCTTCCTTCGGGATAGCCAAAATGTACGTTCCTGAATTCCAGTAATGCTGTTGTATTGCCGGAAGCTGTAGCGGCAGGCACTGTTACGAGATCTGTTTCCAGCCCGAGAATTTCAGAGATCCTGTCCCAGCCGGCCATAGCCACCTGGAAATTGGCCCACAGCGTGGCCAGTTGCCGCAGTGGATTATAAAAGTAAGTGGCGTATGCCAGGTAACTAACGAGTAAGCCTATACTGAATTCACCTTGCGTGATCAGGTAGATGCCCCCGGTTAGTACCAGCAGTTGTGCAATACTGGCGCACATGGCATAGAACGGCAGGAACACATTGTTGGCAAGCCCGGTGCCGATAGCGCTGCGGTAGTTTTTTTCGTTGGCTTCCTGGAAACGCTGCCTGAAATAATCGCGGCGGTTAAACGCTACTATTACTTTAAAATTGCTGAGGCTTTCCTGTATTTCAGCGCTCATGTTGCCCACCGTTTTCAGGTTCTCGGCATTTTTTCTTTTTACCCAGGGAGATAGTATCCGGGTGAAGATGAGTATCAGTAAAGCCGGCGCCAGTGCGGCGATACCAATCTTGTAATTGATGATAAGCAGGAATACACCTGCGCCGATCATGGTGGAAATATTACCTACAAACTGCATCAGTGATTGTGAAAAAAACTGATTGAGCTTATCTGTATCATTATTCACGCGGGATATAAGATCGCCTGCTTTGTTCTGGTTAAAGAAAGCTACGGGCAGTTGCTGTATCTTACTGAAGATAGCATTCCGGAGGGTAAACAAGGTACGCTGGCCAACACCTCCCATCAGCTTTGTCTGGAAATAACTGGTGAACAATGCCAGCAGGTAAAGCCCCAGCAGGATACCGGAAAAGACCAGTACGCCGTGGTATTGCTTATGCTGCACATAATGATCAATGGTATAACCTATCAAAAATGGTCCCAGCAGGTTAAGCACGGAATTGAGCAGGATAGCCGTTAAAGCTACTGCCAGGTTCCTTCTCTCATGCGAAATCAGCTTCAGCAGATTTCTGAATGCGGAGTAGTTGGAGATCTTCTGTTCTTTTTCCGTAAACTTATTAAGATTGTAATTCATAGTTGCTGGTGCTTTGTTGGGAATTAAATATCTGGATGTACTCCGGGCTGGTGTGCAGCAGCTCTTCATGTTTGCCGCTCGCAATAATTTCACCCTGCATGAGCAGGATGATCTGGTCGTAATGCGCCACGGAAGAAATTTTCTGCGTTACAGAAAGCAGCGTGATGCCAGGGTATTCCGCCTGTACATTCGTGAGGATTTTCTTTTCCGTATTGGTATCTACACGGGCGGTGAAATCATCCAGCAGCAGGATCTTCGGGTTAATGGCCAGCGCGCGGGCCAGCATGATGCGTTGCTTTTGTCCGCCGGAAAGACTGGCCCCTCTTTCTGAAACAACTGTATCCAGTTTTTCGGGAAGGGTTTCCGTAAATTCTTTCAGCGCAGCAGTACGCAAAGCTTTTTCCATGGCTGCTTCGGTAACGGTTTCATTGAATGCTATATTTTCCCGGATGCTGATATTGAAGATAATGCTGTCCTGGAATACAAAGCCCACCTGGCTGTGAAAGGATTCGCTGTTATAATCGCTTACCGGGCGCCCGTCTACCAGTACAGCGCCGGAAGAGGGTTTGAGTAAACCTGTAAGCAGGTACAGCAATTGTGTTTTCCCGGCGGCGGTTGGCCCGATAATGGCCACCTTCGATCCGGCTTTGATAGAGAAGGAAATATCCTTGAGCACCGGTTTCTGGCCGTATTGAACGTTTACCTGCTGAAATTCAATATCTCCCTTAACAGGCGTAGTAATATCACCCACCGGCATAATATCGGGCATATTGATCACGTTGCTGATCCTTTGATAGGAAGCGGTGGCCTGGGCTATAATATTGCTCATAAAACCGATCACCAGTATAGGAAAGATAAGTAAAGCAAGATAGCTGCTGAAGGCGGCATAATCGCCCAGGCTCATACTGCCGGTTATCACGAAATGTCCGCCCAGCGCAAGGATGATCAGGTTAGCAATACCTGCGGTAAATGTGATTACAGGAATCAGCCCCGCAAAAAGCTTTACAATGGATAAACCAAAATCCATGGCTTTGCCGTTGGCATCCAGGAATTTCTGGTACTCCAGCTGTTGGGAGTTGATTACACGTATCAGCGCTGCGCCAAGTATACTTTCATTGATCACTTTATTCAGCCAGTCCATTACCTCCCTGCTTTTAATGAACAGGGACCTTACTTTGCGCAATACCAGGAAAAAGGTGATCCCAATTACCGGCAGTGTGGCAATTACCGCCAGCGCCAGTGCCCAGTTAATAGTGAGCAGCAGTACGCTGGCGCCTATAATAATAAATAAAGACGACACCAGTGAAACGATGGCCTGCGAAACAAACAGTTTGATGGAATCCACGTCGGCAATCAGGTTGGTGAGCAACCGCGACGGATTGGCCTGTTCCACCCAGGCATAGCTCTGGCTGGAAATCTTGTCCGATATTTTAGTACGCAGGTTGCGCGCTACTTTTTCGGACACATATGTTTGTATGATGTTCTGCAGATAGGTGAACAACAGGATGATGACCACTGCCACCAGGAATTTTATCAGCAATGCATTCAGCTGGAAAGCGCCATGCTCGTAGCTGTCGATCCCGTTCCCGATAATTTTGGGTAACCACAGGTTGAGGCCATTGCTCAGCAGTGTAAACAGGATCAGCAAACTAACCATTCCCATGTAAGGTTGCAGGAGGCTGAAAATGCCGGCTTCTTTCTTTTTATTACCCTCTTTTTGTTTCATTATTAACTGGTGTGTTTAGCGGAACGCGGCTAAGGATTTCCATATGAAGACGAATCCGCGCTGCAAATATTGCATAATATCACAACAAGATATTATTTTTTTCATGCTTCGTGGCAGGCGTTGTTGGGAGGAAAGGGGAGAGGTACAGGGGAAAAGCAACCAGCGCAGGCTCCTGCCCGTTGGAACATGCGCCGGCACTTGATTTATATAGTTACCGCTGCTTTCTTTTTTTCGTAAACAGCGCTGGCAAGCCAGTAGAATTCGTCCAGGAAACGGGTCGCGGATTTGGCGGTGTGCTCGCTGGTAAGTTCCTGTGTATCTGTAAATGCGCCATATACCTCCGGTACCAGCAGTTTTACCGGCAGTGCATAAGCGCCTACGCTGAGGATCACCTGCTGCAGTTGTGTGGCTGCATTGATACCACCCAGTTTCCCGGCGCTAACCGTAACAATCCCGATGGCTTTCCTGGAAAATTCGCTGCTGAAATAATCCAGGGCGTTTTTCAGTACGCCTGAAAAGCTGCCGTGGTATTCGGGTGTAACAAATATCAGCGCATCTGCCGCATGCAGGCGCAAACTCAGGTCCTTTACCACCTGTGGCAATTGCGGATGAATGCCCACCCGTTCTTCCAGCATCGGGAGCTGTGTTTCGGCAAGGTCTACCAGGTCGGTGTCCAGGCCCCTTTCTGTTAATTTTTTCTGCAGGTAATGGGCAATTTTCTGTGATTGCCTTCCCTGCCGGATACTTCCGATTAATATGGCTATTTTCATTTTCTTTACTTTTTAGTAAGACATACAGCTACCCCTGCCGGCAATAACATGCCGGCAGTAACTGATAGTTCGCACTGTAAGGTTTGTTACCGGCCGCAGGGCCCTGCCGGCCGGTATATGCAGGAGCGCAGTATGCAATACATATCACTGGTTATACACACCAGGTACATATGCCTTGCGCGCTGGCATATGTACAGATGCGCAGGGTATATTACGGGGCTGGCAATGAATATACACATTGCTATGCCCCGCCGCATCACCGGCGTTATGTATTACAAGGATCGTTTTCTTTCTGGGACAAAGATAGTATCTTTGCTGAATAAACCAAATAAACACTTTGTTTATTATGAATAATAACCTGGCAGATAATGAGCGGGCGGTATGGATACTGAAAGCACAGGGGCCGCAGCCCTTATGTAAACTGGCAGAGGAACTGAAGGTAACAATGGAAGGCGCCAGGTTCCAGCTGCTCAAGCTGGCAAATGAAGGGTTGGTACAGGCCACCACGGAAGCGAAGGGCAGGGGCAGACCCAAGCAGATCTGGTCGCTCACGGAAACAGGCAACGCCCGTTTCCCCGACCGGCACCAGGACCTTGCGTTGCGCCTGCTGAGCAATATGAACAAAACGCTTCCCCCGGATATGATGCAGGGCGTGCTGGATGCGGCTGCACAAAGCGTCCTGGAAAAATACCAGGAAGAACTGAAGGGCCTCACCACTTTAGAAAGCCGTGTGCGCAAATTAGCGGATATCCGTAACCGTGAGGGGTATATGGCCTCCTATATGGATGAAGGAAACAGCTATCTGCTCATAGAAAATCACTGCCCCATCCAGGCTGCGGCTGCCTGTTGCAGGCGGTTCTGCCAGTCGGAGCAGGATATATTTTCCTCTATCCTGGGCAAACATGCAAAGGTAGAGCGACTGGAACATATACTGGAAGGGCAGCGCAGGTGCGTGTACCGCATCACCGGTAAATGATGCAAACTACTTCCCGGCTATCTCACAAGCTCATGTATTTTTCTCTCTATCTATAATTAATCAGCTTTTATCGGTATTTTTATACCGATAAATCATCGTTTATATTGCCAGAAGGGTGTTTCCAGGGATGATAGAGGAGTATTCAAACAACGAGCATATTTTACTGCAAAAGTTCGCTGGTGGGGAACAATCCGCATTCCGCTTCATATTTAACCAGCATTACAAAGCATTATGTTATTTTGCCTTTACCATTGTTGCTGACGCACAGGAGGCGGAAGACCTTGTACAGGAAACCTTTTCAAAGCTGTGGAACAAGCGGGGCGACTTCCAGTCGGCCGCCGGTATAAAAGCCTTTCTTTTCATTGCCACCAAAAACGCCTGTCTCAATTTTATAAAAAGCCGGGAACGGCTCCATGTAAAGGAAAAAGAGTTTTCTTATTTACAGGAAGAGGAAACCACTACAGAAATGGCCGGCTTTGACCCTGTGCTTACCGAAACCGAAATTATCCATCAGCTGTATGAAGAAATAGAACGCCTGCCAACGCAATGCCGGCGGATCTTTAAACTAAGTTATCTTGAAGGGAGAAAAAATGAAGAGATTGCCACCAGTCTCCGGATCTCCTATAATACCGTGAGGGCGCAGAAACTGCGGGCGCTCAAACTGATCAGGAGCAGCCTGATCAAAAAGAACATCGTGCCGTTACTGGGCATCTATATTACCCTTATCAAATATTATTATCATCACTACTGATCCCCTGTAAAAATTTTTTTAAGATTTCTTTAATCGAAAATAACATCCCGTTGTTTTTATAGTAAAAGAGGTGAGTTTGGAAGCAGATCAAAACAGTGAAACAAAGCGGATTGCTTACCTGGTAAGTCGTTACCAGCAGGAGGCGCTGACGGCAGCCGAAGAGGAAGAACTGCGTGTGTGGCGGGATGCGGCTGCAGAGAACCGTCTTTTTTTTGAGCAGATGACCGACCCGGAGATACTTCGCGGGAAGCTGTCGCAATACGAACAATTTGACACTGCCGCCGGTTGGGCTGCTTTCAGCGCAAAGCATTTCCCGGCAGAAAATATTACACCGGTGCGCCGTATGTACCGGTGGTGGAGCGCCGCCGCGGCTGTATTGCTGTTATTGGGAGCAGGCATATATTTTTTCCGCCCTTCCGCCCCGCCTGCCCCGGTAGCGGCGCTGGCCACAACGCCGGTATTGCCCGGTTCCACCAAAGCCACTTTAACACTGGCAGATGGCTCGGTAATACAACTGGACAGCAGTGGCAATACGGTGATTAAACAGCAGGGAGCCCTTATTCATCTGAATAATGGCCAGCTGCAATACAATACGCAGGATTATTCCGCACAAACCACCCTGAACACACTGGCCACCCCCAGGGGCGGACAATTCCGCCTCACATTACCGGATGGCACCAGGGTGTGGCTCAATGCAGCTTCTGCTATTACTTTCCCTACCGCTTTCAGGCAGGAAAAAAGAGAAGTGGAAGTAAAAGGAGAAGCATATTTTGAAGTGGCTGCCATGGCAAAAACACCTTTTTATGTAAAGGTCAGCCACCAGACCAACGTAGAAGTATTAGGCACCAGTTTTAATATCAATGCCTATACAGATGAACCAGGCGTTAAAACGACCCTTATACAAGGCGCCGTAAAAGTAAATGCAGGCAATAGTTCCAGGGTATTACTACCCGGTCAGCAGGCATTGGTAAAAAGCCCTGGTAGTATTGATTTTGTAGCGCAGGCAGATACTGCCGCGATACTGGCCTGGAAGAAAGAGGAATTTTATTTCCGTGACGCAGACATTCCCACCGTGATGCGTCAGCTGGCCAGATGGTATGATGTAACAATTGTTTATGCAGGTAATATCCCTGCCCGCCGTTTCCAGGGGGAAATTCAACGTAAGCTGCCACTGGCGGATGTATTGGAAGGACTGGAAAGCACCGGTATCCATTTCCGCCTGCAGGGACGCAGCATTATTGTGGAACCATAATAACAGCGGGTTTATTTTTTAGCTATTGTCAACGGAACGTTTATGCACAACCAACTTTAGTTTTATAATGCTGTCATACGGACAAAAAACCGGGGATGATTGGACCCATCCCCGGCGAATATGTCCGGATGATAGTAGCACTCTGCTTGTACATACTGAATACTGATTATCCATCCTAACAAATGCAAATCTATGCAATTGAATTATCATGGTAAAGTCCTTTCTATACCCGGACTTTCCCCAACCAAAATTGCACTTACTATGAGATTGACGATTGTTCTCATGATTGTGGCGACGTTAAAAGTATCTGCGGGTGCTTTTGCACAAACAGTGTCTGTATCGGTAAAAAATGCGCCGATGGAAGAAGTGTTTACTGCGTTGAAAAAACAAACAGGTTACCTGTTCTTTTACGACAGGGACCTGCTGCGCACCGTTAAACCGGTAACCATCAAAGCACAAAACACCAGCCTCACAGATTTCCTCACGGAAATATTCAAAGGCCAGCCACTGGATTACACGATCAAAGACAAAACCATTTTCATTAAGAAGAAAACGCTGCCTGCAGGCAGCAACATCAGCACCGCACCGGAAGCTACCCAGCAACCGGTGACGGGCGTGGTGAAAGACGCCGCGGGCACATTGCTGATCGGGGTAACCGTTAAAGTGAAAGGCACCAACACCGGTACCATCACGGATGAAAACGGGCACTTCTCCATTGCAGCAGGCCCGGGTGATGAACTGGTGGTGTCTTATGTAGGTTATGAATCACACACCTTCAGGATAGGCAATTATGGGCCGCTTCAATTGTACCTGAAGCAACAAGCCAGCAAGCTCGATGAAACCGTGGTGATTGGCTACGGTACCACCAGCAAACGCTATAATACCGGTTCCGTTTCCAGCCTGAGCGCAGAAAGTATCGGCTCCCAGGCGGTAATGGACCCCCTGGCCGCTATGCAGGGCAGGATGGCCGGTATACTGATCTCTTCATCTAACGGTTTGCCGGGATCCAGCTTTAACGTGATCATCAGGGGAAAAAGCTCCGTTGGCCAGGATCGCAGGAACGATCCCCTTTATGTGATCGATGGCGTGCCTTTTTATTCCGAATCGTTGAACCAGTTCAATTCTGCGAATGGTAGTCAAAGCCCGCTCGCTACCATCAACCCATCGGATATTGAACGCATTGATGTGCTGAAAGATGCGGACGCTACTGCTATCTACGGCTCCAGGGGAGCTAACGGCGTTGTGCTGATCACGACCAAAAGAGGTAAGTCAGGTAAAACACAGGCTAACTTCAACGTATATACGGGCGCCAGTAAAGTAGTGAATACCGTGAAAATGCTGAATACGCCCGAGTACATTGCCATGCGTAAAGAAGCGTTTAAAAATGATAATAAACCCTATGATGAAGAAACCGCACCGGATCTTACATTATGGGACCAGCAACATACCACCGACTGGCAGAAATTCATGATCGGGGGTACCGGTCATACCACGGAAGCACAGGGCTCCGTGTCTGCCGGTAATGAACAAACGCAGTTCCTGTTAAGCGGCACTTATCATAAGGAAACAACGGTAATGCCGGGAAGCCTCGGCTACCAGAGAGGTGCAGGCCATTTCAATTTAAATCATAGCAGCGTTGATGGCAAGTTTAACATCAACACTTCTGTAAATTATTCTGCCAACAAGGATAATTCACTGGCCAGCGATCTTACCTCCTTCTACAATATGTCGCCGAATTACCCGCTGTATGATTCTACGGGTAAATATTACTGGTTCGGAAGCCTTCAGAATCCACAGGCTTACCTGTTACGCCGGTCTGAAATAAATACCAATAACCTGGTGGCTAATACGGTGATCAGGTACACTGTATTGCCGGGGCTGAACCTGAAAACCAGCCTGGGGTACAATAAGTCCAACATGAAGCAGGTGCAGGTATACCCGGATGCTACCTTTAATCCGCTTACTTCTTCCGGAAGCATGTCGTATTTCGGTACTTCTGATGTAGGCTCTTACATTATCGAACCACAGGTAGATTATAACAGGACCATCGCCAAAGGGAATCTGAACGTAATGGTGGGCGGTACCTGGCAGCAAACCATCAGCCAGGGACAGTCGGTAAAAGCAACCGGCTTCTCCAGCGATGCGTTGCTGGACGATCAGAGTGCAGCGGGTTTTATCACGCCCAATCCATCACAGTATGCTTTTTACCGCTACACTTCCATTTTCGGAAGGATCAATTATAACTGGGATAGCAAATATATACTGAATGCTACTTTCCGCCGTGATGGCTCCACCCGCTTTGGCCCGGGTAACCGCTTTGGTAACTTTGGCGCTATAGGAGCTGCCTGGATCTTTACCAAAGAAGCGTTTATGAAAGATGTGCATTTCCTCAGCTTTGGTAAACTTCGCGCCAGCATTGGCTTAACAGGTAATGATAATATAGGTGATTACCGGTATCTCGACAGCTGGAGCTCAACCTCTTATCCATACGATGGCGTACCGGGATTAACACCTGCGCGCCTGGCCAATCCATTATATAGATGGGAAGAAAACCGTAAGAAGGAAATTGGCCTGGAGCTGGGATTCCTGAACGACAGGATCCTTTTCAATACCAACTATTATCATAATATTTCCGGTAATCAACTGGTGGAAGATCTGTTAACGCCGCAGGTAGGTTTCTCTACCATCACGGCCAATCTCCCTGCGAAAGTACTTAACAGCGGATGGGAATTTGAAGTGAATACCACTAATATCCAACGGTCCAATTTCAGCTGGAAATCCTCGTTAAACCTTACGGTAAGTAAAAATGAGCTGAAAGCATATCCCGGTTTTGAAGCGTCTAATTACAAAAATATATACGTAGTTGGACAATCGCTCACTATTGTAAATGGATACAAATTCCTGGGCATTGATCCGGAAACAGGACTGGCGCAGTTCTACAGCAGCAGCGATGGCACTACTACGAGCCCGGTAGAATATGATGATTATGTAACGCTCGGTAAAACAATGCCGGCATTTTACGGCGGGCTGCAGAACAGCTTTACGTATAAAGGATTCAGCCTTGATTTCCTATTGCAGTTTGTAAAACAGGAAGGTCCGCAAATAGGCTATGGATACGGAATTCCGGGCATAGGTACTTTCTCTAACCAGGACCTCCGCGCACTGGACCGCTGGAAAAACAAAGGGGATATCACCGCTGTACCAGCCGCCTCCACTTCTGCCGGAGCGGCCAACTACAGGGCTTATAGCCTGTCGACCGCCAATTGGGGCGACGCCTCCTACATCCGCCTGAAAAATGTATCAGTAAGATATGACCTGTCGAAATATACCAGGCGCTGGAAAGTAAATAACGTAAGCGTTTACGCGCTGGCGCAAAACCTGCTCACCTTTACCAATTATAAAGGTCTTGACCCTGAAACCCAGGGTACGGTAATGCCGCCGTTGAAAGCATATACCATCGGATTACAGTTTGGTTTGTAAAGAAAATAAAAAGATTTACCATGAAACGAATTCATATATTTTTAATCGGCGCCCTCCTCCTCAGCAGCAGTTCCTGCAGCAAGTACGTAGATACGCCGTTGCCAAAGAATGAGCTGGTATCCGGCCTGGTGTTTACAGATGATAAAACGGCTACTGCAGCAGTTACCGGTTTATATAGTAACATGTACTCGTTCAATTACCAGTTTGCAAATGTGTTGATCAACTACCTCACCGCCATGCAGGCAGATGATCTGGCTTACTTTTCCACCTTTGCCAACTATGATGTTTTTAAAGAGAACAGGTTACTGCCCAGCAGCCAGTATGTGCAGAGTATGTTTTCAGATCTTTACAGTTATGTTTACCAGATGAATGCCTGTGTGGAAGGGCTTTCCACCGCAACGGCGTTAACGCCGGCTGTAAAGAACCAGTTACTGGGCGAGTCGCACTTCATGCGGGCTTTCTGCTATTTTTATTTAGTGAATATGTATGGAGATGTGCCCCTGATCACCGGCACCAACTATAAAGAAAATGGGGTGAAGCCCCGTGCCCCGCGTGCGGATATATATAACACCATGATCAGTGATCTGAAAGCGGCGGTGGAATTAATGGGAGATGATTATCCTACGGGACAGCATATACGTCCTGATAAAGCGGTGGCCAATGCCTTACTGGCAAGGGTATATCTCTATAACCAGAACTGGGCCCTGGCAGAAGCCACGGCCTCCCTGGTGATCAATGATAACCGGTATTCGCTGGTAACAGACCTGAACAAGGTATTCCTGGCCAACAGCAACGAGGCTATCTGGCAGTTGCAGCCAACCAATGTGCTGGGGGGCCGCAATACCTGGGAAGGGTTTACATCCACACCGGCTATTAACCCCACCACCGGCCTGTTTGGTACAGCGGTGTTCAGGCTGGATACTACCAACCTGATTAAGAAGTATGAACCAAACGACCTGCGCCTGGCCAACTGGATTGCTTCCAACAAAACCACTGCAGGCGTTACTGTTTATTTCCCTTACAAATACAAAATAAGAACAAGCACCAGCGGTGTTACTGAATATTCTATGGTGATGCGCCTCGCTGAACAATACCTTATCCGTGCGGAAGCCCGTATCCAGCAAGGAAAACTGGATGATGGCCGTAGCGACCTGGATGTTATCCGCCACCGTGCTGGCCTGGGTAACCTCTCTACATCGCTCACACAAGCTGCCCTGCTGCTGGCAGTAGAGCAGGAACGCAAAGTGGAATTGTTTGCAGAATGGGGCCACCGCTGGTTTGACCTGAAGCGTACCAAACGCGCAGATGCCGTGCTGGGCCCCATTAAAGGCGCCAACTGGCAATCAACGGATACCCTGTACCCGATTCCTTCTGATGCCAT
This sequence comes from Chitinophaga sp., assembly GCF_036569185.1. Taxonomy (GTDB): domain Bacteria; phylum Bacteroidota; class Bacteroidia; order Chitinophagales; family Chitinophagaceae; genus Chitinophaga. The sequence goes on along the minus strand of NZ_DATCRD010000162.1, from coordinate 26,139 downwards.
CAGAACCAATGCTAACCTTACCCAAAACGACGGGTACAAATAACCGGTAATGAAAAAATTAACCATCTTACTTTTAGTGGCTGCTATGGCAGCCACTAAAATATATGCGCAACAACGGGTAGTGATCAGCCCGGAATTCCCGGAACGTGGGCAAACGGTAACTATTACGTATGATCCGTCTGCACCGGGAGCAGGCATTCCGGCTACTGCCGGCATGGTAACCCTCGTGTTTTCCTATTCCAATTTTTACAACCTCGCCTGGCGGATGGACATGCAGCGCATTGGCAACAAATGGACTACCTCCTTCAAGCTGGCTGACTATACTACCTTCGCTACCTTTTACCTGGAAAGCGGCGAGGCGGTAGATAAACCGGCAAAAAACCGGCACTACGAAATAGGCGTTTATAAAAATAAAGTGCCGGTACAAGACATGTCGCTTTACAAAGCTTACAGTCTTACTGCACAGATGGGGAAATCGCCTTTACTGGCAGATAAACAGGCCGCCCTGTACAAAGAAGAACTGAAGCGTTACCCCGGCAATTACGAAGCGAAACTACGCCTGCTTACTTACGAAATGAATAAGGCCGCTACAGCAAAAGAGAAGGTGCAATTCAGGGAACAGGCGCACCGGGTAATTGCAGATAAATTTAACAGCGCGCCCACTGTGGCCGGCAATATGAACAAGGTAACCATGGGCTACCTGATCATTGGCGAAAATTCCCGGCTGGATTCCATCCGCCGCGTGGTAATGGAACGTTACCCGGAATCTGCACTGGGCCGTGATATCAGGACAGGCGTAATGGCCAGGGGCAAAGATACTGCCCGGCAGATCGCTTTCTTTGAAGAAGAACTGAAAAAAGAAACCCCGGAAAACGCGGAGTCTTTTACTGAAATACACGATGTGCTGTTCCGGTATTATGCTGCTCAAAAAGACAGTGGTAAAGCATTGTACCATGCCCGTTTTATGACCAGGGAAAAGGAAAATCCTTATAGGGTGACCACCTGGCAGCAGATTGCGCAAACTTTGCTGGACAACAGTCTTGCTCTCGACAGCGCACGCGGTTATGCACAACGGGCGCTGGACAGTGCACGCAGCTACCCTGTAGGCGTGATCCGTTATTTCCCGGAAACCGGGTACATTTATCCTTTTGCAGACGACAGTACACGCGAAGCCGTATTTAATAAAGCCAGCCGGCGCCTGTTGTCTATGCTCGGGCTGATAGACATGAAGCAGGGGCGCTTTGCTGCAGCAGATAAGCATATGGAACAGGCGGTGGATTACTATGCGGATAAAGAAACACTGGACAACGCAGCGGCTTACTACCAGCAAACCAACAATGTTGCGAAGCTGAACCAGCTGCAGGAGTTCCGGAAAAAAATACTGCTGGAAAAGGTAAAGAAACAAAGGATCAACCGCCCGGCGCCGCCGCTGAATTCCTTCGTGGATATGAAAGGTAAGCCGGTACCGGCAGCTTCTCTCAAAGGAAAAATTGTGCTCATTGATTTCTGGGCCACCTGGTGTGTACCCTGTATGCAGGAAATGCCCTATCTCCAGAATTTATATGACCAGTATAAACAAAACCCGGACATCGTTTTTATGATCGCCAACAGCGGCGCCCGCAACACCCTGGCAGATGCACAGGGCTGGAGCGGGAACAAAAAATATACCTTCCCGGTGTATTATAATACAGACCCCGCTATAGGAGATAAGTTTAAGTTTAATATCATCCCCGCTTCCTATCTCATCAATAAAGAAGGTAACATCATCTTCAGCAACATTGGTTTCGAGGGGCCGGAAGTGGAAGAGAAATTAAAACAGCAACTGGAGATCCTGTTGCACGACTAAATACTTAAACGGTTACCATAAAATACTTAAACAGTCACCATAACCAGCCGGGAAGATTCCCGGAAATTTGTCTTATCAAAAAATAAAACAAAATGGCAACGAAAAACAAAATAGCCCTGGTTACTGGCGGCAGTCGCGGATTAGGTAAGAATATGTCTTTACAGCTTGCTAAAAGCGGGCATGATATCATCCTTACCTATAAAAGCAACCAGGCGGAGGCAAACAAAGTGGTAGCAGAAATCCAGGGCCTGGGACAAAAGGCGATCGCGTATAAACTGGATACCGCCGATACAAAAGCGTTTGACGGATTTTTGGCAGAAGTGGCAGCACACCTGGAAGAAAATACAGGAGTAGGGAAATTTGATTTCCTGGTAAATAATGCGGGCATCGACAGAAGTTCCCTGATCCCCGACACTACAGAAGCGGATTTCGATGAACTGTACCATGTGCATTTAAAAGGCGTATACTTCCTTACACAGAAAGCATTGCCTTTTATTAACGATAATGGCCGTATCATTAATCTTTCCACCGGTCTGGCCAGGTTTGCCACACCCGGTTACGCCGCTTACGCCTCTATGAAAGGCGCTATAGAGGTGTTTACCAGGTACCTGGCTAAAGAAGTGGGCGCGCGCGGCATCACCGCCAATGTGGTGGCCCCTGGCATTATAGAAACAGATTTTACAAAAGCCACTTTTGAGCATGCGCCAGAGGCCATATCCTATATCACAGCGCATACTGCGCTGCGGCGCACCGGCTTACCAGACGATATTGGCGGCATAGTAGCCTTCCTGTGCACGGAAGAAGCGCGCTGGATCACCGCCCAGCGTATTGAAGCCTCCGGGGGCATGTTCCTGTAACGGGTACAGATAATGGAAAAGCACGGCAGATAGCAGCCGTGCTTTTTTGTGACCGTTATCGGACACTTTCTGTATTAAAACCGGGCATCGGCAGCAGGTAACTTGAAACTAAAGCACTGATTATCATTACGCATGGTTTCCGGCATTCAATTAGAGCGCCTGTATTTTATGTTTAAGAATTACTTCAACATCGCACTCAGGAACCTTTGGAGAAACAAAGGTTTTTCAGCCATCACCATATTCGGGCTCGCCATTGGCATTACCACCTGCCTGCTCATCACTTTATTTGTTACAGATGAACTGGGCTACGACCGGTTCAACAAAAAAGCCGACCGGGTTTACCGTATAGATGCCGACTTTTTTGTAAATGGCAATGCTTTCAGGGAAAGATTCACCCCCAGCCAGCTGGCCCCGGTATTACAACGGGAATATCCCAACGTAGAAAGTTATGTGCGGTTCATCCACCAGGGAAATATACTGGTGAAGAAAGGCGCCACCACGCTGGTGGAGCACAATGCCAGCTTTGCCGATTCCACGTTGTTTGATGTATTCAGCCTGGAAATGATCAGTGGCGACCCAAAAACCGCGCTCACGCAGCCACATACCATGGTTATCTCCGAACGAATGGCCCTGAAGTATTTTAACAGCACAGATATAGTAGGCAAAACACTGCAAACAGATAATGTGAGTACTTACCAGATCAGCGGTGTGATTAAAGATGTGCCGGAGCAGTCGCACCTGCATTTTGATTTTGTGCGCGCCATGTCCGAACTGCCGGAAAGCCGGGAAAGTGGCGGCTGGATGTCCGACAACTACACCACCTATGTGCTGATGCGTGAAGGCGCTACCGGCGCACAACTCCAGCGCTATGTGGATGCCGCTACCAAAAAGTATATGGAAGGGCCCCTGCAGAAGATGACAGGAAGCAACTTTGCAGACCTGAAAAGATCGGGCGGCCATTTCGGGTATAATGTAATGCCGCTCACAAAAATCCATTTGCATTCCACACTGGCCGATGAAGTGGAACCTTCCGGCAATATCCAGTACGTGTATATTTTTATCGCGGTGGCGGTAATCATCCTGCTCATCGCCTGTGTAAATTTTATGAACCTTTCTACCGCCCGCTCTGCAGGCCGTGCAAAAGAAGTGGGCGTAAGGAAAGTGCTGGGGTCCCAACGTGGGTCTTTGGTATTCCAGTTCCTGACAGAATCCATATTAACCAGCTTCTTTGCGCTGTTACTGGCATTGGTACTGGCGGTGTTGCTGCTGCCTTATCTTAACCAGTTATCGGGTAAGCATATTGTGCTGAAAACCGGCTACCTCTTGTGGCTGTTGCCTTTCCTGCTGCTTACCGCCGGGGTGATAGGTTTACTGGCAGGCAGCTATCCCGCTTTTTTCCTTTCTGCGTTTGAGCCTATCAAGGTGCTGAAAGGTAAGCTGAACGGCGGTTTCAGGAACGGCTGGTTGCGGAGCAGCCTGGTGGTGTTCCAGTTTGCTTCTGCTATTCTGCTTATTGTGGGTACGCTGGTGATCAACAGCCAGCTGAATTATATCCGGAATAAAAAGCTGGGGTATAACCGGGAACAGGTGCTCATTGTGGGCAATACTTCTTCACTCTGGATCCATGCCCCCAACTTTAAGAACGAAGTATTGTCCATGCCGGGGGTGGAATCCGGTACTATGACCGCCTCTTTGCCTACTGATATGAGCCTTAATACCAACATCTATTCAAAAGATGCGGCCCATAGCGCGGGCCAGGTTACGGGTGTGCCGGATTGGTATGTGGATGCAGATTATATTCCAACCATGGGCATGCAAATGGTGAGTGGCCGCAATTTCTCACCGGAGATGCCTTCTGATACCTTTGCGGTATTGCTTAATGAAACCGCTGCGAAGTTGTTTGGTTTTAATGACCTGGAGGAGAAATATCTTTATGCAGAAAACAGGTCATTGAAAGTGATCGGTATCGTGAAAGACTTTAACGCCGGCAGTTTGAGGAATAAGATACCTCCTATAGTGTTCCGGCTGCAATCGAACCCCCGCTCTATGGCGTTTCGCATTCATACTGCCGATATCCAGGGGCTTATTGCGAAAATAAAAAGCGCTTACGAAGCACAGCCGGGTATGAGCGGACAGCCATTTGTATATTCCTTCCTCGATGATGATTTCAACCGCCTGTATGTTGCAGAGCAACGCACCGGAAAGATCTTCATTACTTTCGCTGTGCTGGCGGTAGTCATCGCTTCCCTGGGCTTGTTTGGGTTAATCACTTATGCAGCGGAACAACGCACCCGGGAAATAGGGATCCGCAAAGTGCTGGGCGCTTCAGTACCGGGTATTGTGGCGATGCTGTCGAAAGATTTCCTGAAACTGGTGCTGGTGGCCATTTTGATTGCCAGTCCGCTGGCCTGGTATATGATGAGCCGGTGGCTGCAGAATTTTGCTTACCAGGTGAAGATCAGCTGGACCTTATTTGTGATAGCCGCATTTATTGCCATTGCCATCACGCTTTTAACGGTGAGTTACCGGGCTATCCGGGCGGCCACCGCTAACCCGGTGAATAGTCTTAAAGCAGAATAATTAATTGGCGAGCGGGAGTTCCAGGTAGAAGGAACTTCCGCCTTCAGGGTTGTTCTCATACCAGATATGTCCTTGCTGCGCTATCGTATATTCCTTACAGAGATACAATCCCAGCCCGATACCCTTTTCATTATCTGTACCAAAAGTGGAGCGTACCTTCAGGGAAAAAATATCCTGCTGACTGGAAAGGTCAATACCCGGGCCGCTGTCCTTTACTTCAATGAGGCATTTATCGCCGGTTTTACTGGTTTTTATGAAAATAGTTCCGCCGGCAGGAGTGAATTTGGCCGCGTTGCCCAGCAGGTTACGCGCGATCAGTTGCAGCATGTTAATATCGGCCATCACTTTGATAGAAGCATCTATATTGATATCCAGGCTGATCCTTTTTTTGGATACCGCCATTTTATTGATTTTCAGGATTGGATGTATAGCGGCGGCCACATCTACGGGGATAAGGTTCACTTGAAGACCATCCATTTGCGTTTTGGACCATACCAATATATTATACAGCATTTCCTGGGTGCTGTTTACCACGTAAAGTAACTCCGTTTCTATCTGGGCTTTGTCTGCCGTGTTCAGCTCCACTTCCCGCACCAGCTGCAGGTAAGATTGTATAGCTGCCAGCGGGTTGCGCAGGTCGTGGGAGATGAGTGAAAAGAGCTTACTCTTTTCTGTGTTCATTATCTCAAGGGAGCGGGTTTTTTCTTCCCCTCTCACTTTTTCGTTGTTGTAGGCATTTTTCAGATAGATGGTTCCCACAAAAATAACTCCTATACAAATGATATAGGTAGGGGTCATATCTGCAAAAATATCTTTCCTGGTTTTATATACTGCATCTACAGACGCCGGGTAATAATACTCCCAGGTAATGAGCCCCAGCACAATAACGAGGTTCAGCGCCAGCCACCAGTAGTATTGTTTCCGCGGGGAAATGAGCATGATCAGGAAAAACGCCAGGGTAAAAGACAACAGCGATGCACCCTGTATGCCACCGCTGTAGAAATAATTAATGGCGAACATTACATTGCCCACAATCGCCGCAAGGGCAACGCTCAGGTTTACCTTCTTCCGGTATCTCGATAAAAAATAAATAAAGATAAATGCAGGTACCAGTAGCGCAAAAATCACCGCCGTGGCAGTCAGACCGGTAATGTAATTATAAGGTACATTAATAATAATGATAAAGATGGTAATAGCGCAGATGGCATTAAAAATCCGGTTTTCCAGGGAGAACAGCCGGGCATCTCCAATCAGGAAATGGGAGAATTGTTTCAGCCGTTGGGATATTGTGATGGTTCCGTTTGTTGACATGTTACTAATTTAAGCAAAAACAACTGCTATTTGCAGCGAAAATGCCGGGCTCAGGATAATTGCATATGGCTGTAATGTCATAATTTTTTTTCGGTTTTCTATACTATCCGGTTAATTTTTAAAAAAGAAAGAAGCACCGGGCGGATCCCTGCATATTTGCGATCTCTTTGCCCGGCACTTGCTAAATGCATTTTACAAAATGCGGGGAAAGCTAAAATAATTATCATTAATTTTCGGTGGCGGGATCAGCCTCCGGTTTTAAAAGGGTATGGGATGGTCTTTACGATCCGGAAAAAAGGCGGTATGTTCCGGACCTTTAGCCATAGCGGTAAAAATGCGTACATCAACTTCCCCACGGTTATCCCGGCCATGACCTTGTATAAGATCACCGGCGAAGCCGCTTATCTCCAAAAAGCAAAGAGGTATACAACCGGGCGTTAATAATCTTTATGATCCCAATACCGGCAGAGTGGCTGATAATAATGTAAACGGGCACAAAGGATGGTCTGATTACACTTGTAACCAGGCACATTTATCGGCGCTGCAGTGATACTGTACAGGGAAACAGGTATGGTTGCTTATCTTGATCAGGCGAAATCCGGAAAAATATCAATGCCGCCCGGGGCAACCGCGATGTTACCCGCGGGTTAACCTACCGTAATTATAAAGTGCCTTGTGCAACCGGTGTACTGCAATCCTGTGAGGCCAGCAGGGCAGTGTACATAATGCAGATCTGTCCCCCGGCAAATTAAATGATACCACATCGTTTTCATGAGGTAAAACGCTATTTTTGCGGTTTAATCAATATACCTCATGAGAACGATGTTGTTTTTTACGCTCGCTTGTTTGTTAACTTGTTTTGCAACCCCTCTTCTTGCCCAGGACCAGGACCAGGAATTTATCTTTAATACCTGGTCGCTGAACAAAGATGACAGCCGTTATATTTTTGCAGATACCGCCCTGGTGCGCGTTAGTCCGGATACCAAACAAGCCGCCATCGATACCCTGCTGGCCGGAGATGATATTACTGCGGTGAGTATCCTGCCCGGGAAAATGCTTACCCTCAAAGGTCTTACCCTTCCCTGGGTACAGATAAAGTACAATAAGAACGGCGTGGAAAAAGAAGGTTATGTGTGGGAAGGACTGATCTCTTTTACCCCTATGCGCCGGGGCGATATGAAGTTTATATTTGCTTACGACCGCCGCATGGATACATTGATCGGGCAGCGGAAACAATCGCAGTATATCGTAAAACTGAAAGCCGTTCAGGCAGGGAAGATCCTTGCTTCTACTTCATTCCGCATCTTCGACGATGAATCTGCCGGTTTTGCTTATGCCAAAGTAATGGGTGGCATTGGTCTTACGAATGTGCAGCATATTGTATCCCTGGGTTTTGGTGGGGCCGCCTGCGGTGTGCCTACCAACTATTATTATTTCGCCTGGATGAAAGACGGGCGTCTTGCCCCGTTGCCTGGCAGAATGGATGTGGGGGATGCGGGCGTATATTACCACGAAGAGTCTTTTATTTTCCCTGGAGAGAAAGATGGACAGCCGGATATTATTGTACTGAAAATGCATGAAGAGGAAGAAACAGATAAGGTAGATAAGAATGGTGAACCGGTGATGGCGGTAAAAGAAGCATCAACAAAATACAGCTGGGATGGGGTAAATGGCACCTACAGAAAAATAGGAAAATAAGACGTGCGAATCTATCCTTTCTAATGGCCGTTCATCTATAATTTTTTTACAGCACTATTTATTTGAAATAGTTTTGTTGTTCTAAAAGATGCCCGTCATTACTTCCCATGTCCGTTTATAATCAACCCAGGAAACGCGTAATAGTACTCATTATTACAGGGTTCGCCCTCCTTTTTGTTGCCAGGTTAATGTACCTGCAGTTAATAGAAACAAAGTATGCCCGGCTGGCGGATGCCAATGCTGTAACAAGAAAAACGGTATACCCCGGCCGGGGCATTATCTTCGACCGTAAAAACCGGAGTATACTCGGTAACGAGGTGTTGTACGACCTGGTGGTAACCCCTGCCGCTGTTAAAAAAATAGATACCGCCTATCTCTGTAATATCCTGCAGATAGATACCGTAGAATTCAAATTACGTATAGCCGATGCCGTTAAGAAGAACGGGCGGATGCGTTCCTCGGTTTTCGCGGCCATGTTATCGCCCGATACTTACAGTCGCCTGCAGGAAAGCATGTACCTGTTCCAATCGGGTTTTGAACTGGTGCCGCGCCAGGTAAGGTCTTACCCTTATAAAGCCGCCGCCAACATCCTGGGATACATCGGTGAAGTATCGCCTGATATGCTGAAGATGAAAGCCTATGGCGATTATGAATCCGGTGATTATATAGGGTTAACGGGGCTGGAGAAAACCTATGAGAAAATACTCATGGGCCAGCGGGGCACACAATATATCATCAAGGATAATCTCAACCGTCCGCAGGGCGCGCTGGCCAATGGCGAGTTCGACACGGCGGCTATTGCGGGAAAGAATCTCCGTCTTTCCCTGGATATAGAACTACAGTTGCTGGGAGAACGGTTAATGCGTAACAAGATAGGCAGCATCGTGGCCATAGATCCGCAAAGCGGTGGTATCCTGGCCATGGTAAGCGGGCCCGTTTTCGATCCCAATCTTTTAACAGGAAGCCGCCGCACAAAAAATGCAGGCCGGTTATTTACAGATCCCACAGAGCCTTTTCTCAACCGGGGCATCCAGGCAACCTATCAGCCCGGGTCTTCCATGAAGCCGCTTACCGCACTGGTGGCGCTCGACGAAGGACTGATCACACCTGATTTCGGGTATCCTTGTCGCGGTGCGTATAATGCCTGCGGCCATATTATTAAATGCCTGCACAGCGATGCCGGGCATGCTTCCAACCTGCGTGTAGCCATGGCGCATTCGTGCAATTCCTATTTCATTCATCTTTATCGCCTGGAAGTAGACAGCTATAAATGGGGGGGTATAAAAAAAGGGCATGCCAAATGGAGAGAGTATATGACGCAGTTCGGGCTTGGCCATAAACTGGGCATCGATATTCCCGGCGAAAGCGCCGGCGTGGTAGCAGATACCGCTGTGCTGAACCGGATGTACCGCGGCGCCTGGAACTCCTGTTCTGAACTGTATGTAGGCATGGGGCAGGGGCAGGTAGCTACCACACCGTTGCAGATGGCCAATGCCATGTGCCTCATCGCCAACCGTGGTTATTATTACCTGCCGCACCTGGTAGAATCTATAGATAACGACAGCTCAGGCATCTTACAAAAGTTTAAAGAGAAACATGCGGTAGGTCATGTATCCGATACCGCTTACCGTTCTGTTATTTTTGGAATGGAAGATGTAGTGGAGCATGGCACCGGCAGGGGCGCCCGGATGGAAGGCATCGCCGTTTGCGGGAAAACCGGTACTGCTGAAAACAGGGGCCGGGTAAATGGCAAAGTGGTTGATTTGCCGGATCATTCTGTATTTGTAGCCTTCGCCCCGCGTGACAATCCGCGTATAGCCGTTGCCGTAATTGTGGAGAATGCCGGTATGGGGTCCACCTTTGCGGTGCCTATCGCTAATCTTATCATGGAGAAATACCTTCACGATACCCTGCCGGCATCAAAATTACCGGTAATGAAACGGATGCTGGAAACAACCACTATTCCGCTGGCCAAACTGGAAGTATCAAAAATAGACTCGCTGAATAATACTACCGGCGCACTTACCGCTGAACAAATACTGAAACAGTATTTTCATTAAACAGCTATCTTCTTTGTATCTTACACCGATGTCAGGAATTATCTTAAAATGGGTGCTGAAAACAATAGGGATGTTGCTGCTGCTTTATGCAGCTGTTTGTATCCTTGTTTATTTTATCCAGGAGCGGTTACTTTTTTTTCCTGAGAGATTAGCGCCGGGTTATGTGTTTCATTTTCCGGAGCCCTTCGAAGAACGCACTATCCCCATGGGTGATGGCGCGCAGCTGAATGCGTTGTTGTTTAAGTCGGGCGGCAACAAAGGCCTTATCTTTTACCTGCACGGCAATGCGGGGTCGCTGCGATCCTGGGGGGAAGTAGCCGGTGCGTATACGCAGCTCGGTTATGATGTATTGATTTTTGATTACAGGGGATATGGGAAAAGTACGGGGAAGATCCATAGCGAACAACAGTTTTATACCGATGCACAAACTGTTTATGACAGTGTCAGAACATCTTATCCTGAAAATAAAATTGTAATTCTTGGTTACTCCGTAGGTACGGGCACCGCTGCAAGACTGGCTGCTGATAATCATCCCCGGCAGCTTATTCTGCAGGCTCCCTATTTCAGCATGAAGGATATGGCCAGGTATTATTACCCGGTACTGCCTTCCTTTCTCCTGAAGTATACCTTTCCCACTTACCGTAATATACAGCGTACTGCCGTTCCCGTTACCATCTTTCATGGCAACGCTGATGAGGTGATTTACTATGGATCCTCCGAAAAGTTAAAGGCGTATTTTAAACCGGGAGATACCTTGATTACCCTGAAAGGGCAGGGGCATAATGGTATGACGGATAACCCTGAATACCGCGGAGAGCTCAGGCGAATGCTGGAGTAGCTACGGGAAATAGGTGGAGATGATTTGAGGATCAACGCCCGCTATGTCTATTCTTATGATTTCACCAGGTAATTCCGCCATATCGTCGAGTGTGATTCCGCCAATAGGTTCAAGCCTGTGCCCATTTTCCAGTTGCGCATGTAGTTGGAGTGCGGACCATTTGTTGCTTTGTAAATTTAACGCGTTATTGATTTGACGTACTATCCCCTGGACAGCGAGCTTATAGTATTCGTTTGGATAAAATTGGCCATACAAGCCACCCATGGCAATATCACCCTTCACCAGGTGAGCAAAACCAATTAGTTGCCGGTTAGCAAATATGAAAGCCTTCATAGGTAATCAATTATGCAGGAATCACCATAATTCCCTTCTTCTTACAAAATTTCAGCTCCGCCGGATCCGCATCCGTAATAATGGCATTCACCAGCTCCAGGCCTGCAAAATTGAAATAGGAAGTTTTCCCTATTTTCCCGGCATCACATAACAGGTAGGTATAACCGCTTTGTGCTGCCAGTGCGGTGGCGATAGCCGCTTCTTTTTCACTATGCGCAAACAGGCCCTGTGCAGAAAGCCCGTCCACGCCAATAAACGCCTTGCCTGCTTTGTACCGCCGGATATGCTCCGTAGCCATGGTTCCGTGTATAGCCTGCCTGGCTTCGTCGTATTCGCCGCCAATAATATTGAGGGATACCGCTGAATGCTGCAGCTCAAATATCACCGGCAGGGAGTTGGTGATCACTTTGATTTTTTTGTTCCTGATAAACTGGCATAAACGGAAAACGGTGCTGCCGCAGTCCATGAAAATGATATCGCCGTCGTTGATCTGTGCTGCCGCTTTCCGGCATATCTTATCCTTCGCCGCCTGGTTGGCTGCCGCCTTGTTTACAAATTCATAAGGCTGTTCCGGGCTGCTGGCCGGTATAGCGCCGCCATGGGTGCGGTACAGGAGCCCATCGTCCGACAACTGGTTCAGGTCCCGCCGGATAGTGATTTCCGAAATGCCTAATGCCTGCGCCAATTCACCGGTGCCTACTTCACCTTTTGATGCCAGCATCGCCAGTATTTTTTGCTTCCTGAGTTGGAAATTCATTTTAAATAATTAACTTGATCAAAAATAATCAAATTCGATCAAAAACGATCATTTAATATGAAGACGATAAATATTCTTGAAACGGCCATCCTGTCGGACAACTGGTACACCCTGAAGAAAATTACCTATGAAATGAAAGGTAGTGATGGCATCGCGGTGAAGCAGGTGCGGGAGGCATACGACCGCGGCAACGGGGCAACTATCCTGCTATATAATAAGGAACAGGGCACCGTGGTATTAACGCGGCAGTTCCGTCTGCCTACTTATATTAATGGCAATGAAACGGGGATGCTGATAGAATGTTGTGCCGGTTTACTGGATGAAGATAATGCGGAAGAATGTATCCGGCGGGAAACGATGGAGGAAACCGGTTACCAGGTAACTGCCGTGGAAAAGGTGTTTGAGGCGTATATGTCGCCCGGCTCTGTTACAGAGATCCTGTATTTCTTTGTGGCGGCCTATTCCAGGGAGCTGAAAGTACATGATGGCGGCGGACTGGAAGCCGAACAGGAAAATATCGAAGTACTGGAGCTGCCTTTTACAAGGGCGTTGGAAATGATCCGTACCGGCGAGATAAAAGATGGAAAAACAATTATGCTGCTACAATATGCAGCGCTTCATCACTTGTGCGGTTAAACGGAGTTGATTTCAGTTGCCTGTACCTCTTTTCCAAGCAAAGCCTGTTTTTCTTTGCCCCATTGGTCCATTGCTTTGATCAGCGGTAGTGTGCTGAGCCCCACTTCTGTCAGGTAGTATTCTACTTTTAACGGGATACCAGGGTATACTTTTTTGTATAACAGCCCAAGATCTTCCAACTCTTTCAGGTGCATGGTGATCACGCGCATGCTGGCGCCATCGACTTCCATCTGCCGGTGTATTTCGCTGGGCCGCCTGATATCATCATGGATACACTCAATGATCCAGGCTTTCCATTTACCTCCCAGTACTTTCATAAAAATGCTGATACCACAATGCAGCTCGGGAATCTTTTTCTCGTACATATCATTTCATTTGCGGAAAGATAAATCTTTTACACTGTTTCATAAAAGCATTACGATGGTCTTCCGTTGTAATGCAGGAGCAGCGTATACCGAAAAATTTTTCCCTGGGTGAAACTTTTTTCGGGTATTGGCAGCCATCACGATACTAAAGACATTTGGCCCATAAAAAATAAAACGATGAACACAAAGAAAGAAGTTACAGTAATCGGATTAGGCCCTATGGGATTTGTACTGGCACGTACTTTACTGGATGATGGTTATAAGGTAACGGTATGGAACCGGAGCGTGGAAAAAGCAACGGCGCTGGTAGCGGATGGGGCTGTACTGGCGGCAGATCCTGCTGCTGCTGTATTGGCCAGCCCGGTGATCGTTACCTGTCTGAATAATTATGAAACCACCCACAACATACTGGCAGATACGGCCTTAAAAGACCGCTTGTTACTGGAGTTAACTACCGGTACGCCACAGGATGCAAGAACTGCCGAAACCTGGGTGAGGGCGCTGGGGGCGCATTACCTGGATGGCGCGCTGCTGGCCACACCGCGGCAGATAGGGAAGCCGGATACCCCTATTTTTTTATCCGGCGATATGGTGGCTTACGAAAAAGGAGAGACCGTACTGAAAGTATTGGGTGGGCACCTTATGTATATGGGTGCAGCGGCAGGCGCCGCCGCTGCATGGGACCTGGCTATTCTCTCCAGCCTGTTTGGCCTGATCACCGGCTTCCTGCAGGGAGCCAGGATCTTTGAATCTGAAAAGCTGGATGTAAATGCACTCGGTGATATGATCAATAATATTGCACCGGTGCTGGGGGAAATGGTGCGGCATGAAGGCGCAGTGATCAGCACGGGTAATTTCGGGCTTCCGGAAAGCAGCCTGAAAACCTGCGCGGTATCTATTGCCTTAATGGTGAAACAGGCTGCTGAATCAGGTATCCCGGGAGAAGTGCCGGGCTTTATCCTTCAGCTCATGAACAAAGGCATTAAGGCCGGTTACGGGGAGGAGCAGCTGGGGGCATTGATAAAAGTAATGCGCTGAGTGAAAGGGTTAGTGTTTAGTTCGCAGGACTAAACACTAATTCTCCGTACCTTTATAAGCACATAATTTGTTTCTGCATGAATATGGAAAGCTATCTTCCCTCGGTTATTCTTTCTCCTTATGTCAGTGCTTTCCTGGTCATTGAAAGTAAAGATGGCATGGAGAACCGCGTGTTGCCGGAAACCGCTGTGATGATGGCTTTCAGGTTTGGAGGTAAGGTAACGGCAGGGGAGCCTGGTGAAGCAACCGGTTTGCCGGCAACCACACTCACAGGGTTGAGAAGAACCTCCCGCTTACTGCATTATGCGCCCGGTACAGGGAATGTGCTGGTGAAGTTCAGGGAAGGAGGCGCCGCCGCTTTTTTCAAAACACCTCTTCACGAATTCTTTGGCACCCATGAATCATTGGATCAACTGGTGGAGCATCATAAAATTGCAGCCGTAGAAGAAAAGCTGCATGAAGCAAAAAGTAACCTGCAACGTGTTGCTATTGTAGAACAATTCCTTATCGCAGCGCTCAGCAGCCGGCAACCGGATCTGCTGATCCGCAATGCAGTACAGCAAATTAAAACAGCCGCCGGCAATGTAAAGATCAAATCGCTGGCTGCCAGCCTGTATATCAGCCAGGATGCTTTTGAAAAACGTTTCAGGCGCAGCGTCGGCGCCACCCCCAAGCAGTTCTCCGCTATTGTAAGGCTCCGCCACCTGCTCGATCATTTCCCCGAAACGGAAAGTCTGACAGAAGCCGCCTACGAGGCAGGCTATTACGACCAGGCCCATTTTATAAAAGACTTCCGCGCCTTCACCGGGCAAACGCCGCAGGCTTTTTTCCAGCAGGCTAACTGGTGGTGATGCTTTAAGCGGATTTTGTCTGACTCAGGATTTTGATGATTTCGCTGATTTCGCTGATTTCGTTTTTTGTAGGATGAAAAAAAGGAGAGATAGAAGCGGGTATCCACTTTTATCTCCCCTCTTATATAAAATTCAAAAAACAAAATCAGCGAAATCAGCGAAATCATCAAAATCCTGAGTCAGACAAAATCCGCGTCCGACAAAATCCCCTATCTCAAAAAATATTTTAAAATAAGCAATCGCTCACTTATCTTTGTGCCGCATGAGATACAGGGACGAAAATAAAATACAGGCCATCCGCGAGTCCGCTATCCAGATGGTGGCTAAAGACGGGCTGGAGAATTTTGGCATCAACCGGCTGGCAAAAGCAGCAGGAGTATCTCCGGCAACAATTTATATTTATTATAAGGATAAGGAAGACCTGCTAACCAGTATCAGCACAGAAGAGGGACTGAGGATGACAAGGGCCACCCTCAAAAATTTTGACCCGGAAATGACCTTTAAAGAAGGACTTTGGGTACAATGGAAAAACAGGGCCGCCTTTGCACTGGATAATCACCAGTCGGCCAATTTCTTTGAGCAGCTGCGTAACTCCACCTACAAAGATAAAATGCTGGAAACAATCACGATGGAGTTTCGTAAGATCATGGGCGACTATATACAAAACGCAGTGAAACGGGGGGAGATCAGCGAAATGCCGCTTGAGGTATACTGGTCTGTTGCTTTTGCTCCATTGTATTCATTGATCAAGTTTCATAACGAAGGACAAAGCCTTGGCGGCCGCAAATTTAAATTCTCAGATAAAGTCATGAAACAAACATTCGACTGCGTAATAAAAGGGTTAATGAAATAGTTTTTTTTAGTTAATTTATAAATGAACGCTCGCTCACAAAGTACCTGGTTATGCAACACGTTCTTATTTTCAAAACCAATATTGCCACCCCGGAAGCCCGCTCTAAAGTAGCGCAGGTACTGGACCAGCAACCCTTTATTGACCGGTGGACGGTAGACATGGAAGATGTGGACTGCGTGCTCAGGGTAGTAGCCGCTGAGCCGGTACCGGACCGCATTATCGCATTGATCAATGCCAGCGCGTACGAATGTGCGGAGCTGGAAGACTAACAAATACATAAGCTCAAATCTCCCTGAAATGAAACAAGCATCAACCGCATTTTCCGGTCACCAGAAAATGATAGTTGCCCTGTTGGCACTCACACAATTTACCATCATACTCGATTTCATGGTGATGTCGCCACTGGGCGATATGCTCATGAAATCAATGAGTATAAAGCCTAACCAGTTCGGGCTGATCGTATCCGCATATGCCTTCAGCGCCGGTATTTCCGGGCTGCTTACCGCAGGCTTCGCGGACCGGTTCGACCGTAAAAAGTTACTGGTATTTTTTTATACCGGCTTTATTGCAGGCACACTTTGCTGCGGCTTTGCCAATACTTATTACACCATGATCGCGGCCCGTATCATTACCGGCTTATTTGGCGGCGTAATAGGATCTATTTCCCTGGCCATCATCACCGATCTTTTTGATATCTCACAACGCGGACGCGTAATGGGCTTTGTGCAGATGGCATTTGGCGCCAGCCAGGTGCTGGGAATTCCTATCGGGTTATACCTGGCCAACGCCTGGGGATGGGAAGCGCCCTTTTTCCTGGTAGCAGGTATCGCTGCTGTAGTGATGCTGCTGATCATTCTCCGGATGCAACCGGTTATTGCACACCTGGCGGTGCAGCACGACAGGAATGCTTTCACTCACCTGTGGCATACCGTAAAGAACAGTGATTACCGGGTTGGTTTTACTACCACCGCATTAATGTCTATAGGCGGATTTATGATGATGCCCTTTGGTAGCGCATTTGCGGTGAACAACCTGCATGTTACACAGGAGCAGCTGCCCTTGTTGTTCATGGTTACCGGTATAGGTTCCCTGTTCATTATGCCACTGGTTGGAAAATTGAGTGATAAGAAAGACAGGTTTACCCTCTTCACTATCGCCTCTATATATGCCCTGGTGATCATTATTATTTATACCCACTTATCGCCGCATCCACTCTGGATCATCATGTGCCTGAACGTGCTGATGATGGCCGGTATCATGGGACGTATGATCCCGTTCACCGCATTAACTACGGGTATCCCCGATTTGTCGGACCGTGGCGCCTTTATGAGCGTGAACTCCTCTCTGCAGCAAATTGCCGGCGGAATAGCCGCCGTTATCGGGGGCATGATCGTAACACAGAAAGATAAATTCAGCCCCATTGAACATTACGATACACTCGGTTGGGTAATTGTAGGGTTAACGCTGCCCTGTATTTATCTGGTGTACCGGGTTAGTATGATTGTAAAAAGAAAACTGGCCCAGGGCGCTGTAGCCAATGCTGCAGGCATGATGGCGGAAGCATAGTATTAAGAAAGAAGCCGGCAGCACCGGCTTCTTTTTTTATCTGGAAAAAGTGTCCTTCAACACTGTTTAAGGGTTGATTCCGACAAACTTTTATCTTAGATTTGAACTATGAAACAAATATCCATTCTCGTTCCCAAAGGCGCTGTGGCGCTCAGCTGTATTGAAGGCCCGTTTGTATGTTTCACAAAGGCCAACGACTTCCTGGAAAGCGTTGGAAAAGAACCCCTGTTTAATGTACAGCTGGTAGGACTTTCCAAAGAAGCGCAGGAATACGACCGCTTTTTTAAAGTAACGCCGGATGTACTCATCACCGAGAAACATAAAGCCGACCTGATCATCATTCCCGCTGTAAACGGGGAGAGGGAAACAGTCATTGAACAGAATAAGGAATTCTTCCCCTGGATTGTAAAGCAGCACCGGGAAGGGTCGGAAGTGGCGAGCCTTTGCGTAGGCGCCTTTTTACTGGCATCTACCGGTTTGCTCAAAGGAAAGCGTTGCTCCACCCACTGGCTGGCCGCCAATGAGTTCAGGAATATGTTCCCCGATATAGAACTGGTATCTGAAAAGATCATTACCGATGAAAATGGTATTTATTCCAGCGGTGGCGCTAATTCCTTCTGGAACCTGCTTATCTACCTGATAGAAAAATATACCGACCGCGATATGGCGATCCTGGCGTCCAAGTATTTTGAAATTGAGATAGACCGTACCAACCAGGCTACCTTTACCATTTTTAAAGGTCAGCGTGAGCACCAGGACGAATCGGTAAAACAGGCGCAGGAATTCATTGAACAGAACTGGCAGGAAAAGATCACGGTGGAACAGTTGTCATCTATGTTCGCCGTGGGCCGCAGAAGCCTGGAAAGAAGATTTAAAAAAGCAACCAGCAACACGGTATCGGAATATATTCAAAGGGTAAAAGTAGAAGTGGCGAAAAAAAGCTTTGAAAGCAGCCGTAAGAACATCAATGAAATTATGTGGGAGGTAGGATATTCGGATACAAAGGCATTCAGAACAATCTTCAAGAAAACCACGGGATTGTCACCACTCGAATACAGGAACAAATACAATAAAGGGGCAGTCGCCAAATAATTCTTTACTTTTCTATGCCTGTGGAATTGGAAAAGAGCTTATGCCACCGCCCTTCCAGTACCCCCCTCAGCATAGCGCATAATTCCTGGAAAGTATTAGGCTTGGTCAGGAATAATTTGGCGCCAAGCCGCATGGCATCTTCCATATCTTCCTTCATGTCGGAAGTGCTCAGTATAACAATGTTGGTAAGCTGATGCTGCAGGATCTTTTTCAATTCTACCAGGCATTCCCTTCCATTCATCAGGGGCATGTTAAAATCAAGAAAGATGTAATCGGGAGCAGTGATCTTTTTTTCCTGGAGCATGGCTAATGCCTGCATTCCACTGTTACAAACATGGGTTTCAATGATGGGGGAAATATTATTAATGGCTTCCTGGAAAAATCCCCTGTCATCCGCATCATCATCAATGATCATTATCTGTTGTGGTCTTGTCATGTCTAAAATTTTAAGCATTTAGGTCTTCACACTCGTTTGATTCTATTGGCGGGAACACTGAAGGTAAACAAAAATGTAACGGAATTCAAATTAAATATTTCCTAATACATATACCTGTGCCCGCTACCCGGTGGCGCAGATATTGTAACGTTTTCAGGGTATCATCCTGAAAACACCCTTCTCATGAAAAAGTATTTGTTATCACTTGCATTGTTGTCTTCAGCTTACCGGCTGCCGGGGCAGGACAGCAGTCATTTACCGCCGCCCCACGCTACAAAATCATACGCAAACTATAGCCAGGTACGCGGATGGCAGCCCGGTGAAACCCCGGTTGCACCAGCTGGCTTTCATGTTTCACTGTATGCGGAAGGTTTTCAGAATCCCCGCTGGATGTATGCGCTTCCCAACGGAGATGTGCTGGTGGCGGAGTCTAACAGTAACTACCCGTTTTTTATAAAGGTAGGCGCTGCTATCATTGGCGCCAGTAAATCCAAAAGCATGAAGAACAGCGCGGACCGTATCACCCTTCTCCGTGATACCGATCATGATGGCATACCGGACCTGCGCGCTGTTTTCCTCACCGGCCTGGACCAGCCTTTCGGGATGTTGCTGATAGGAAATCATTTCTATGTAGCTAATACCAACGCATTACTTCGCTATCCTTACAAAACCGGCGATACCGTTATTACAGCATCACCGGAGAAAATCACAGACCTTCCTGCGGGTAAGATAAACCAGCACTGGACCCGTAACATCATCGCCAATAAAGACCAATCCAAAATTTACATCGCAATAGGTTCAGGCACGGATCACGCGGAAAAAGGTATCGGGAATGAGCAGTCAAGGGCCGCCATCGTGGAAATAAATCCCGATGGCTCGGGCCGCCGCATTTATGCGTCCGGCCTGAGAAACCCTGTGGGCATGGATTGGGCGCCTGGTACCTCCACGTTGTGGGTAGCAGTAAATGAAAGGGATAAGCTGGGCAATGACCTGGTCCCCGACTATCTTACCCATGTAAAAGAAGGCGGTTTTTACGGCTGGCCCTGGACTTATTACGGCCAGCATAAGGATACACGGGTGGAAGATCCCGCCCCACCGGAAGTAAACAATACCATTGTGCCTGATGTGCAGCTGGGCGCTCATACTGCTTCCCTGGGCCTGGCATTTTATACGGGAGATAAATTCCCGGGAAAATACCGCAATGGCGCATTCATCGCCCAGCATGGTTCCTGGAACCGCAAGCCGATATCAGGTTACAAGGTATTGTTTGTACCCTTTGCCAACGGAAAACCCTCCGGTAAACCGGAAGATTTTCTCACCGGCTTTATAAAAGATTCCACTACTGCAGATGTAAACGGCCGCCCGGTAGGATTACTGGTACTAAAGAACGGCGCATTGCTGGTAACAGACGATAAAACCAATCGTATCTGGAAAGTAGCGTATGGTCAGTAACGAAATGTTTAACTTGCATAGCATGAAAATATTCCAGCAGGCATTACAACTGCAACAAAGAAGAAGAGGATTTCATATTATCACCACAGAGATCATCCAGGCATTTCCGCAACTCTCGGAAATAAAAACCGGTATGCTGCAGGTATTTATCCAGCACACTTCTGCATCGCTTACATTGAATGAAAATGCAGATCCCACTGTGCGGAAAGATTTTGAAATGTATTTCAGTAAAACAGTTCCTGAAAATGACCCGGAATACCTCCATGATGATGAAGGCCCCGATGATATGCCGGCACATCTGAAAGCCGCCCTGCTGGGGAGCTCCGTGATGATCCCCATCCGCAACGGGCGACTTGCAACAGGTACCTGGCAGGGAGTTTACCTTTGTGAGCACCGCAACCACGGCGGCCCCCGGAACCTGTTGCTTACCGCCTGGGGAGAGTAATACTCAGCTCAGGGCATCATGGAAGATGATACCCAGCGTATGCCGGTTCCCGTTATGCACGGGGCTTACGCCATGCTTCATGTTTACCCGGTAATATCCCTTGCTGCCTTTTACCGGCCGGAAGTTGGTGGTGAATATCAGCATATCGCCGCGTTGGGGTTGCAGCACATTGGCTTTGGATTGTGCCCGCGGAATTTGCTCGGTCAATACAAACTCACCGCCGTTATAGTCTTCCCCCGGCTGGTTCAGGAATACCACCAGTTGCATGGGAAAATAGATATCGCCATACAGGTCCTGGTGCAGCGTGTTGAAGCCGTCTTTCCCGTATTTGAGGATGAGGATAGTGGGTTTCGTTTGCCCATTGGCATGACAATATTCCTTTAACGCTGCATGTGTATCCGGGTACCGCTGTGTTATATTCAATACCTCCATCCATTTGTTGGCCACTGGTGCAATAAACGGATACACCGTTTCACGGATAGCTGTAATCAGCCCCGGCAGCGGATACCGGAAGTATTTATATTCCCCTTTCCCAAAACGGTAACGTTCCATTACTATGGTTTTTCGATAGGTATCATCTGCCTGGTAATCGCTGATGAGCGAATCGCATTCTTCTTTGGTAAGCATTCCCCTGAGCAACGTATAGCCGTGTTCGTTGAGATCTTTTGCTGCCTGCTGCCAGTTGTGCTGCAGCAACCGTTTCTTAATATCTTTCATCTGGTAATAATTTATGGAGATATAAAATTAGCTGCCAGGGCTTCCACAGAAAACCCGGTTCTTGCGGTGTTTCCAGGAGGTATTAACTATTGTGCGGGGCATCATTTTTGCGCCGGCGCCTGTGTGGAAACAGGACCTGACCTTTTCCGGCGCTGTTATTCCCGGTTGGGTATATGTGCGCGTTGCGCGTGGAGTGAACAACCATAGAAGGTGCGTAACAGTACGTTTATAACAATAGGAATTAGTGGTACTATTACAGGGAATTATAGTATTTTTTAAGGGCGGTGCGAACAGCGCCTGAATTAAGTAGTAACGTTGCAGTGATTAAAATGAATAATGAAATGTTGAAGCTGGCCATTATCAGCGATATCCACGCCAACCTGCCTGCGCTGGTATCGGTATTGGAAGATATAGAACAGTTTGGCGCCCACCAGGTGTATTGCCTGGGCGACCTTACCGATGCGGCGCCCTGGCATAATGAAGTAATAGACCTGATAAGGGAAAGGAATATCCCGGTAATTATGGGGAATCATGATGAGCGCATTGCCTTTGATCACCCGGTACATCCGCTCCCTAAGCACAGCAGGGAGGAACGGGAGGCCAGGCTGCTGGCCATTAATCATACAAAGGAAACCATTGCGCCACAGCATGCGGCTTTCCTGGCGGGGCTGCCACCCTATCTGCAGCTGGAGGCGGGTGGGGCAAAAATATTGCTGGTACATGGCAGCACCCGCAGTAATAATGAATATGTTTACGAGGATCACGACGAAAATGACCTGCTGGGAATGATGGACGAACATCATGCAGATATAATGATCACCGGGCATACTCATCTTTCTTATATACGCCCGCTGAAAGCGGGGAAAAAAATGGTGATCAATACCGGGTCTGTAGGCAGGTCGAAAGAAGAAGACCGGCTGGCCGCTTACCTGCAGCTTACGGTTGCCGGTAATAATATTACACCGGTTATCCGGAAAGTAGTTTACCCGGTGGAGGAAACAATTGCTGGTATCCGCAACAGCCCGGTGCCGGATTTTTATGCCCGTTTTTTAGCAGGTGCCGGATCAGCGCTACCTGGCAGTTGAAACCTGGGCGTCCGCCATTATCACCAGGTCTTTTAATATGGTATACAGTTGTTCAATATTTACGGGTTTGCTTAAAAAACCATCTGCTCCGGAAGCGGTCACTTCTTCCTTTACTTCACTATAACTATTGCCGGATACCAGGATGAAAGGGATATGCCGCAGGTCCCGGTTGGCACGGAACTGTGAGAGCATTTCCACACCGCTGGCGTATGGCATGATCATATCCATCAGTATGGCATCCGGCTGATGCAGCAGCGCTTTGGCAAGCCCCTGGGGGCCGGAGTCTGCCAGTATGACTTCTATGCCCATGCGTTTGAGCGCCAGTGAAAATGCAAGATGGTTCAGCGGATCATCGTCTACCACCAGTACTTTTAGTCCTTTTAATAGGGAGAAGTCGAGGATATGATGGGCAGAGGAGGGCGCAGTAGTGATTTCCACGGGTATCCGCAGGGTGAAGATACTGCCGCTTCCATCTGTGTTATCAGTTGCGGTAAGGTCGCCCCCCATCATACGGGCCATATGCCGGGCAATGGGCAGCCCAAGCCCGCTTGATTCGGTATGTTGCCCCGGCTCGGTAACATAAGGATCAAAAATATGTTCCTTCCGGTCTGCCGGGATACCCACGCCCTGGTCAGTAACGGAAACCACCAGCAGGCCGTTTTTCATGCCGGCCTTTACTGTAATAATGGAGCGGAATGCCGTGAACTTGATAGCGTTGCTGAGGAGGTTAACGATAATGGTGCGCAACTTGGATTTGTCTGCCAGGATATACTCCGGCAGGTTATCGTGCAAAGCAATATTAATATGGACGGATCTTCTTTTGGCGAGGTATTCATAAGTGTCGCACAAATGCAGTACCCAGTCGCCGAAGTGAAACGGGGAATTAATGATCTCGTCTTTGCCGGCTTCAATTTTCGACCATCCCAATGCATTGCTCACTACCAGCTGCATATCCTGGCAGGCAAAATGAATGGCTTCCAGGTGTGCAAAACCAACCTGGACGGTCCTCTTGCTCTGGTCGGCCGTTTCAATGTAATTCTGCAGGATACTGTTCACCACATTGAGCGGCGACCTGATCTCATGCGTAGTTTCGCGCACATAAATACGCATGGCCTGGTTGGTTTTGTCGAGCTGGCTTACCAGCTTTTTCAGTTGTTTGTTCTGGTACCTGCTTTCTTTTGCATAATAATACAACGCAGTGCCATTCAGTAAAGTAGCTGAAGCGATTACCAGCCAGTGTAAATATAGTTCGGTTTCCTTATTAAGCGGAAGCGATGCTATAACGGGGTAGCGGTAGTTGACGATAACAAGTATCATGGCCACCAGGCTGGTGGCAAGTACTAATACCTGCGACCATGGTTTTTCAAATACCAGGAACACGCAGAAAGCGAGGAAAGGGGCAAAAAGGTAGATCTGTGAAGCGGGCCCCAGTAATACTCCGAAGAACCAGATGGATATACTGTGTAAAAAGAACATAAACCGTTTTCCATATACCGGCTTGCTGTATTTTGTAACCAGCAGGATAGAGAGGAAGAGGGCACTTTCCAGCAGGGCCGGGAGTAAAATGACCTTGTGGCCTGTCATATAATATAACAGGCAGCCTAGTATAAATGCCAGCAGGCTGGCGCTTTTAGCCAGGGAATTGACAATCTTTATCATCCGCTCCTTTGTATCATCTGCCTCCGTATTACTGCCGTTCATCCTGGTTGGGGTAAAATTGTTTTTCATAAAGTCCAGGTTTTTCGTGTTAAAAGGGTTGCAGGTTTTGTCCTGACGCATTCAAGGTAGAAGAATGCAGATTATCAAGTGTAAATTCTTTGTAAACAACATACTTATTTCGGGAGAGGTTTAAAGTTACCGTATGAAGATGTGAACAATTAACGCACATTTTCTTACCAGTTATAAACACTATCTTCATATTTAAATTATCGTGTACATGAATTTCCGTTTACTGCAGCTGCTGACCTGGTTGTTTATCATGCCCCTGGCGGGAAAAGGCGCTATTGTTATTGAAGGGCAGCTGAAGGGAGATCCGCATAGTTTTGTGACGCTTTATGGCTATGCCGATTATATCAGTAAAGCGCCGGTGGAAATTATACGGGTGCCTACCAATGGGGCAGGCAGTTTCCGGGCAACGATAGCAGATTCCTGCGGTCCCCTGCTGAAGCTCCTGGTAGCAAACAGATCGTTCTCTTTTTTGGCACTGCCCGGCGGCACCTATACCATTTACGACAGCACGGGTGTATTCACCGTAACAGACAATGCCGGCATGCCCGTGAACCAGCTGCTGCATAATATGGAACAGGACCTGGTACAAAACTGGTACCCGCTGTTTGCAGATCCCACCGGTCTTTTCCGGTTAACACAGCCGGCAGATACGGTTTTTAGCCGTTTCCGGGATATTGTATCAAAATATACCACCGATACCTCGTCGCCCGCCTACCCGTTGCTGCGCTATGATGCAGCCTTATATTACCTTTTATTTCTGCAGCAGCTGCCGGATACTACAGGTTTGATGGATCATTTTGAGAATACCTATTTCAATACCCCACCTGTAACAACGGGGAATCCGTTTTACATGAAGCTGCTGGGTAATTATATGGAAACAAGAATGATCATGCTGGCCCACCGCCGGTATAAGGGAAACGCGGATGACCTCCTGGACAGGGCCCTTCACGAAGCGGCATACTTCAGCTCACCACAACTGGGGGAGCTGGCATTGGTAGCCGGTTGTGAGCAGGCCTACCGCATAAACCGTGAGCCGGAAAAGAAAGAGGAGTTATCACGCCGCATCCATGCCACTATGTTAAATAATCCTCTCAGCATGAGTGCCAGGAATATGTTGCTCAACGTCATCTCTGAAAATACCCGCGCACGTATTGGAAATAAATTCCCGGTGCTGCCCTTGAAAAATGAAAGGAATGAAACGATAACGCTTGCGGATATTAAATCAGAACTGATCCTGGTTGATTTCTGGGCCACCTGGTGCTGGGGCTGCCTGGAAGGAATGAAACAGTTCCCGGACTGGATCAGCCAAAGCAAAGGGCAGCTCACCATTGTATCTATTTCGGTGGATGCTAACCTGGAAAAAATGAAGGCATTCCTCAGTAAACGTACAGCCGTGCCCGGAGTGCTCTTTTTATACAATGGCCGTACCGGCGGTTATCCTGATAAATTGCAGATCAGCGGTTATCCTACCTATATCCTTCTCAATAAAAACAGGGAAATAATCGCTATGCCCGGTTACACCTCCTCCGTGGCGGATCAGCTGAAAGCTGCGCTGCGGCTGACTTCCCATAAATAGCATCAAAACAAAAACATCT
>NZ_DATCRD010000161.1:0-17279 GCF_036569185.1 Chitinophaga sp. | reverse complement strand
CTCCCGCCATTCTGTAATATAATCTGTACTCACCGGTTTATCTCCTGCTTTGCGCGGAATAACCGGGTAGGAATAATGGATATCAGGATGTACAAACTGTGAAGCCTTGAGGCATGCGGCGCATTGTCCGCAGGCATCCTGTGCTTGTTTGTTTTCGCAAACCAGGTATTGGGTAAAGGCCAGCCCGAGCGGAAGACCGCCTGCGCCTTCCGGGGCAAGCAGTATCATGGCATGACTTAACCGGTTATGCTGAACCGATTGAATGAGTTGTTGTTTTACCTCTACTTGTCCTATGATATCAGAAAAAAGCATGGGCGCAAGATAATGAAAAGGAGGCTAATCATTTATTGAAGAGATACGTAACAGGCATTTTCAAAAGTGCCGGCCCCGTTGATCTTTTTCTCATTGTCAACAAAATAAAAGCTACCGGATATTGTTTGTGACCGGAGATTCATTTTACGGATCGTGACACTGGAAGAATCTGTGGTAAGAAAAGTAAATTCACCGTTGCTGTTTTTTACTGCTACGGCTACCAGGCCGCCGGATTGCGCTCCATGGCGGGTATAGGTATAAGTTTTCAGATGCAGGCTGTCATTCCGCAATCCTGCTTCATCGTACATGCCGTCTGTCAGGTTAAATACCACCCTGCAGGAATCCGACACTGTTTCCACACTCAGAAATTTGAGGCCGCCGGTATCTGTCCGTTCGCGGAACAGGAGGCTCCGGCTAAAGCTCATGATATTGGTAGTATTGCCGATGTTAGTGACCATCTGCATTTCGGGGCAGGAAAGAGAAGGAAGGTCGTCACCATGCTGGCAGGCTCCCATCAGGATGCACAGTAATGCCACCAGCGGCAAGCGATTGATTGCAGGAACATGGAAGTGTTTCATGAATATGGTTGCGCGTTGTCCAATTAATAACAGGTACCTACGTAAACGGATATACGTTTACGCCGGTACCTGCAGTTTTCTTTTATAGAGAAATCAGCGACAGTTAATAAAGAACTATTTTTCAATCGCAGCAATCACTTCAGCGGATTCAGGTTGCGTTTTCGGCGAAAATACAGCTACCAGGTTGCCTTTTTCATCCAGGAGATATTTCTGGAAGTTCCAGGTAACCTCAGTTGGTTCCATGTGTTTGGCTTTGCTTTCCTCCAGCAGCCATTTGTACAGGGGATGGATGTCTGAGCCTTTTACAGATATTTTGGCGGCCATCGGGAAGGTTACTGCGTACTGCTTGGTGCAGAACTGTTGTATTTCCTTGTTGGTGCCGGGCTCCTGCGAACCAAAGTTGTTGGCGGGGAAACCAACAATAACCAGCTTGTCGTGGTACTTCTTGTACAGCTTTTCCAGCCCTTCGTATTGTGGGGTATTGCCACACAGCGATGCGGTATTCACGATCAATACTTTCTTTCCTTTGTATTTGGAGAAATCAATCTTTCCTCCGTCAACGGCATCTACTTTGAAGTCATAAAGGTGTGATGAGGCAAAGAGCATAACAACCGATAGTATAGCTAATCTGAACATATAGATTTTTTTTAAAGACAGATTAAAATAGTCTTTTAAGACTGTGCTTGTAAAGTTAGCATTCCCCTGATAAAAATGCAGAAGAATTTCTCATTTCCATGCGTAGGCCAGGCAACATACGCTTACCCGGGCGCCGGCCTGTTGCAAAGCCCTGCAACAAGCTTCTGTGGTGGCGCCGGTAGTAATCACATCGTCGATCAGTAATACATGCGCATCTGCCGGAAGGTTGCCATTGGCCTGGAAGGCGGTGGCTACATTCTGCCACCTGTCTGTACGTCCTTTTTTTGTTTGTGTAGCGGTGAACTGCTGCCGGCGGAGGGCGTCTGGATACACCGGCAGGGCGGGAATCACCTGGGCAATGCCGTTAGCCAGCAGGGCCGCCTGGTTGTAGCCCCGTGTTTTTTCTTTCCGCGGGTTCAGGGGAACCGGTACCAGTAAGCTGATGGTGCTGATCCAGTCGCTTTCCAGGAGCTGGTAACCGGTTTGCCTGCCCAGCCAGGTGGCAATATCCTTTCGTTGGTGATATTTAAACCGGTGAATAAGCTGTTGCAGGCCGGTCGACTGGTTATAGTAATAAGCAGCTGTAGCCTGCTCTATGATAACTCTTCCACGGAACACCTGTGCTACCGGGTTGTTGGGATAGCGCTCAAAGTGGGTAAGTGGCAAAGCCTGCGCGCAACGCAGGCATAACAGTTCATCTGTCTGATGCAGGTCAGTACCGCACAATTCACAGCAATGCGGGTAAAACAGATGAACCAGTGGGGAAAACAAACTGGTAAGCATCGTATGGTTTTAAAGATATGACGTGGTGTTTAAAATAACCGCTGGTATACTTCTTCCACTCTTCCTACAGCAATTACTTCGATATGGAATTTACTGAAATCAATTCCTTTTTTGTTGTAACGTGAAATAAATATTTTCTCAAAGCCCAGTTTTTCTGCTTCAGCAATCCTTTGTTCAATACGGTTCACAGCTCTTATCTCACCACTCAGGCCTACTTCTCCCGAAAAACAGATCTTGGGGGAAATGGCATTGTCTTCATAAGAAGAGAGCAGGGCGCACAATACCGCCAGGTCAATGGCCGGGTCTTCCACACGGATGCCGCCGGCAATGTTGAGGAATACATCTTTTACACCGAAGTGGAAGCCGCCCCGTTTTTCCAGTACAGCCAGGAGGAGCTGCAACCTGCGGAGATCGAAGCCCGTAGCTGTGCGTTGCGGTGTTCCGTAAACGGATTGTGTAACGAGCGCCTGAACCTCCACGAGGAGGGGGCGCATCCCTTCCATGGTGGCAGCAATAGCTACACCGCTCAGGAGATCTTCCCGCTGGGAAATAAGGATCTCTGAAGGATTGGTTACCTGCCTGAGGCCAGTGCCGGTCATTTCGTAAATGCCCAGTTCAGCGGTGGAACCAAACCTGTTTTTGATAGTACGCAGGATGCGGTAGGCATAGTGTTGGTCGCCTTCAAATTGTAAAACCGTATCCACCATGTGTTCCAGCACTTTCGGGCCGGCGATGGAGCCATCCTTCGTGATGTGCCCGATAAGGAATACGGGGATATTGCTTTCTTTGGCGAAGCGTTGTAATTCTGCGGTTGTTTCCCTGATTTGTGATACGCTTCCCGGCGCCGATTCAATGAACGGAGAGTGTAGTGTTTGAATAGAATCAACGATGACCAGTTGTGGTTGTAATTTTTTAATTTCCTGGAAGATGGTCTGTGTCGAAGTTTCTGTGAGCAGATAGAATTGTTCGTTGGAATTCTGAATACGGTCTGCTCTCATTTTTATCTGTTGTTCACTTTCTTCACCGCTGATATAAAGTGTTTTGATATGCTTCAGCTGTAAGGCATTCTGAAGAAAGAGCGTTGACTTTCCTATGCCGGGCTCTCCACCAACCAGTACCAGCGAACCCGCTACTATGCCGCCTCCCAGCACACGGTTCAATTCATTGTCGGGGGTTAAAATCCGTTCTTCATCTTTTGTGACTACTTCGGAAAGGTTAATTATTTTATGTGTCCGGGAGGAGGTAGTATCGTTGTTTTTCCAATCCGCCTGTTTAAGTGGAATATCTTTTTGTACTCTTTCTTCCACGAACGTATTCCATTCTCCGCAACTTGGACATTTTCCATTCCATTTAGCAGATTCGTATCCACAATTCTGACAGAAAAAAGCTGTTCTGATTTTACTCATGATTTTTATAAAAAAGGATGCGTTACAAAGTAACGTTTTTACATTTATTGAACCGAAATGATGAGATGGGAAGTGTTAAAAAAGGAGGTGAGAAGGTGTAAAAAGAGAAAAGAGCCAAACGGAAGATTCCGCTGACTCTTTCTACTTACTAACCCATTAAATTCAGGTCTAAATTACAAAATGGCTTCAGAATAAAAAAGTTTATTTAATTGATGTGAATAACTTTTGAGGTATTTGCCGGACCGGAGAAAGTGGCTGCCATCGCT
The DNA here is from genome assembly GCF_036569185.1 of Chitinophaga sp. Classification (GTDB taxonomy): domain Bacteria; phylum Bacteroidota; class Bacteroidia; order Chitinophagales; family Chitinophagaceae; genus Chitinophaga. Next base: position 13,298 of record NZ_DATCRD010000161.1, on the reverse strand, counting down.
TGTTTCAGGGCTTGTTTTTATCCAATATTACTTTCATTGGAGGCTCGTAAAATGTTGATAAATAGGGTTGATGCCGATGATTTTTGTATATTAAAAAAAGATAATAAAATATATTTTTGTAAATGACAAACAGGCGCTTTTTTGCTGAAAAAATAATTTTTAGCGCCATAATGACAGTGTTAAATTTATAATCGGACAACAAAAAGAAGGGTTGGCAGGTTAGTGATAAATAAACCTTAAAAGGGAGCATCTGGTGAGATATTTGTGCCATAAGATCATCTAATTTTATATTATTATGACACCTGGAATTATGTTTTTATCGCTGATTTTTGTGGGGATCAGCCTGCTGGTAAGCTTCGTTCTTAAAAGTAAGTTCCGGGCTTACAGTGAAGTACCCACCTCTTCCGGTTTAACCGGCAGGCAAATTGCCGAAAAGATGTTGAGAGACAATCAGATATATGATGTTCAGATACGGGAAGCCGAAGGATTTCTGTCTGATCACTACAACCCGGCCGATAAAACGGTAAACCTGAGCCCGGATGTATATAACGGAGCCAATGTGGCTGCTGCTGCAGTAGCGGCCCACGAGTGCGGGCACGCGGTACAGCATGCTGCAGCTTATCCCTGGCTGGGCCTGCGGTCCAGGCTGGTGCCGGTGGTTCAGGTCAGTTCCAATATCGTTTCCTGGGTATTACTGGCCGGTATTTTCCTCATCAACACCTTCCCCCAGTTATTGCTCGGAGGTATTATTTTGTTTGGAATTACCACGGTATTTTCGCTGGTAACGCTGCCTGTGGAGTTCGACGCCTCCCGAAGGGCGCTGGCATGGCTGGATAATACCACCATTATGCGGAGAGAAGAGCATGATAAAGCCAAAAATGCGCTCTGGTGGGCCGCCATGACCTATGTAGTGGCTGCGCTTGCTTCTGTGGCCACACTTGTGCAGTATATATTAATTTATATGGGTGCCAGGAACAGGGATTAATTAAAATAAAGTATCATATTTACAAAGGCGGCCATCCAGGCCGCCTTTTTGGCTTATATCACATAAGTCGTTAACATTTTATTAAGAGGAATGGAAAATATTTTTTAGATTTACCCCGTAGATAGCTAAGCACTATCTCGTGTTTTTGCTTATTGAGAGAAAATTACAGCCCAAGCATTCAACCAAAAATAAAAGTTCACTAAATCTGATCAGTTCAACCAAATAGTTCAGCCTGCTGCTATTTAAATTCTAAAATCTAAATCCAGAACCATGACGCGATTCTATTCGTTGATGGGCATATTGTTGCTATTTTGCACATTCTCGTTTGCCCAGTCGAAACAAATTACCGGTAAAGTTACCGACCAGAAGGATGGCAGCCCGCTACCGGGAGTGACCGTTAAGGTAAAGAACCTCAAAGAAGGATCAGTTACCAACCCGGACGGTACATTTAAATTAAATGTGGATGAAAATGCCACTACACTGGTATTTTCTTTTATTGGTTACGCGGACCAGGAAGTGCCCATTTCCGGCAGAAATGTGATCAACGTATCCATGTCATCCAGCTCCAAGGATATTTCCGAGGTGGTGGTAGTAGGTTACGGTACCCAGCGTAAAAGGGATGTTACAGGCGCCATTTCTAAAATAAATGCAGCAGAAATAGAAGATATCCCGGTGCCCAGCTTTGACCAGGCTATTCAGGGTAAAGCTGCAGGTGTTGTAATTGAATCTGGTAGCGGTAAAGTAGGGCAGGGCATTAAAGTTCGTATACGCGGAACTTCCTCTATTTCCGCCAGCAGCCAGCCTCTTTATATTGTAGATGGTATGCCCGTTGAAAGCAGCCTTCAAACAGATGCTAATAACGAGGTGACAAACCCGCTTGTGGATATTAACCCTAATGATATTGAATCAGTGGAAGTGCTGAAAGATGCCTCCGCTTCGGCCATTTATGGTGCCCGCGCCTCCAATGGCGTTGTATTGGTGACCACTAAAAAGGGAAAGCTCAACCAGAAAACAGTATTTAATCTTGATGTTAATACTGGCTGGGGAAAACCAACTAAAAAACGTGGATTCCTTAATGCCAAACAATATGTAGACCTGCTTCTTGAAGCTGCAGTCAACGATGGTAAAACAGATTTTGCCAACCAGGATAGCGGTTATGGTTCTGAGAAGGAAGCAATAGACGACTATACGAAAAGTTACGAAGGCATCCTTGACCAGTATGCACTGGGCACCGACTGGCGTAAACAGGCGGTGGATGTTAACTGGGAAGACCAGGTATACCGCGATGTGGCAAGGACTAACCAGGTGAACCTTTCTGCTACAGGTGGTAATGAGAAAACAAGGTTCTTTGTATCCGGATTTTACTCCGGGCAGGATGCGATCGTGATCAATAACAAATTTACCCGTTACGGCGCCCGCCTGAGCCTCGATCATGCCGCTACCGATAAATTAACAATAGGTATCAACATGAGCATAAACCGCTCACAGCTCGACAGGGTTACCGATGACAACTCCTTCTCAACACCAGGACAGCTGGTAGCGCAATTACCGATCTCTCCATTGATTGATCCTGAAACCGGAAAACCTAATGCAAGAACACTCTACGACAATGGTTTGCTGGATGCGTTGTATGATACAGATAAACAGGTTACTTTCCGTACACTGGGAAACATTTATGCCAGCTACACCTTTCTGCCATGGTTAACCTTCCGGTCTGAACTGGGAACAGACATCGTTAACATGAACGAAGATTACTTCAAGAGTAAGTTATCACAGGATGGAGCAGGAATTGGTAAAGGTCAATCCATCAATGCACAGAGTATCTCCCTTAATACCAATAACTTTTTTACCATCAGTCCGGAGCTGGGCGGTAAGCACAAACTTAATATGGTATTGGGTATGAGCTACCTGCAGAATGATAACCGCTCTGCATCAATACAGGCCGAAGGTTACCCTTCCGATGCGGTAAAGAACCTGTCGGGAGCTACTACCGTGACTTACGGAAAGTCGGATAATTACAGGTATACTTTCCTTTCCTATTTCTTCAGGGCTAACTATAGCTATAACGAGAAGTATCTTGCAGGATTCAGTATAAGAAGCGATGGATCATCCCGTTTCGGTCCTGATAACAAGTATGGTTACTTCCCTGCAGGATCATTGGGTTGGGTAATTTCACAGGAGGATTTCCTGAAAGAATCAAAAGTACTGAGCTTCCTGAAATTAAGAGCCAGTGCGGGTTTAACTGGTAATGCCGAAATCGGTGAAAGCAGGTTCCTTTCCCTGTATGACATTACCAACTATCCTAATCTTCCCGGTTTCCAGCCATCTACCATTGGTAATCCCGATCTGAAATGGGAAAAAACTTTCCAGACAGATGCCGGTCTTGAATTCGGATTTTTAAATAACCGTATCTCCGGTGAAGTGGACGTTTATAAAAAGAATACTACTGATCTGTTGCTGAGTGTAAATATTCCACAGACAACGGGTTATGCCAACATTTACCGCAATCTCGGTAAAATGGAAAACAAAGGAGTGGAGTTTTCTTTGACCACCCGTAACTTCGAAGGTGCATTTAAATGGAGCACTACGTTCAATATTGCATACAATAAGAACAAGATCACAGATCTTAAAGGCCAGATCATCAATACCGGCGTTCAGCGCGCAGTGGAAGGAGAAGCCATCGGCTCTTTCTATTTACCACGATTTGCAGGCGCAGACCCTCAAACCGGTGTGGCTTTATACATTGATTCTACAGGGAAAACAACAACGGATTTCAGCAAGGCGCCCAATGTTGTTGTTGGTAATTCCAATCCCGACTTCACAGGCGGTTTCACCAATAACTTCTCCTATAAAGGATTTGACCTGAGTGTGTTCTTCACATTTGTGAGCGGTAACTCTATTTATAACCAGGCTGGTATTTATCAAACCACCGGGTTTGCAAATGGATTGGATAACCAGACACATGATATTATGAACAGGTGGCAGAAACCTGGTGATATTACCGATGTGCCTAAAGTGAGTTTATCATATGGTACTGGTGGTGAAGCAACATCCCGCTACATCTATAATGGTTCCTATATCCGTTTAAAGAATGTAACGCTGGGGTATAACCTGCCTAAGAAAGCGATTTCCGCGCTGAAGATCCAGGGTATAAAAGTTTACGCAATGGCCTATAATCTTTGGACTAAAACCCATTACATCAGTGATCCGGAAGTAAATACGGCGCCATTGGCATCAGAAACCAATACGTCTACCAACACTTCGGGCGGGGTTGACTTCTACACTATTCCGCAGGCGAGAACGTTTACAGTGGGATTAAATGTACGGTTCTGATCTGCCGGTTGTAAGCAATGTTTGGTTATTTAAATTAAAAACACGCAAAGCATGAAAATCACAAAATATATAATCCATGCGTCATTAGGGCTTCTGCTGCTGGCAGGTTCGGGATGCAATAAAAAACTGGATGTACTTCCTCAGCAACAAATAACGCCGGACCAGATTACCACCGGGGATGATGTAAAAGCGGTGCTCTTTGGAAGTTATAATTCTCTGCAGCATTACAACTCTTTTGGAGAGCGCAATTTGCTGGCTGCAGATTTACTTGCCGCGGATGAACAATTAAACTGGGTAGGTACATTTGTTGCTTACAGGCAGTTATTTGAGAAAAAGCAGGACAGAACGCTCAGTATTGCCCAGGGCATGTGGGGGCGCGCTTATATTGTTATTGCCGGGGTTAATACTGTATTGGAGAAAATTAATGTAGTGGATACCAGCGAACAGAAAAGTATCGCTGCAGAAGCAAAATTCATCAGGGGGATTACCTATTTTGAACTGGCTAATTTCTTTGGTTTGCCCTATTCTGCAGGTAATACCACTACCAATCCTGCGGTGCCGCTGATACTGGAATCTGTTGGAACCTATATACCAGAGCGTGATAACAAACCACGGTCTTCAGTAGAGGACGTATACAAACAGGTAATAGCAGACCTTACAGCAGCCGCTGCAGATTTACCGGAGTCCAATGAATCGGGCCGGGCCACCAAATATTCGGCGCTGGCTTTCCTGGCGCGTGTTTATATGAACCAGGGAAAATATGCAGAAGCCGCTGCTGCTGCAAATGAAGTGATCACTAATGGTGGATTTGTTATAGAAGCCACCATCGACAAGGCATTTAATAATATTACCAATTCAGGGGAAGACATTTTTGCCATTCAGCAAAGCACGCAAAGTAATGCGGGTACCTCCAATAATGGGATACCTACTTTTTATTCTGCAAGGCCAGTGGGAAGGGGAGATGTACAGGTTTTACCGGAATTCCTGAATCTTTATGAGAATGGAGATACACGCAAGACCTTTGTATATAATGGCGTGAGTATTTCAGGGTCCCGGGGTATCTATACCAGCAAATGGAAGGATATCTACAAAGCGATCCCCGTGGTTCGTCTTGCTGAAATGGTGCTCACAAGAGCAGAAGCCAACTTCCGCAAGGGTGGCGCTCCAACAGGTGGGGTTTCCCCGCTGGATGATGTGAACACAATAAGGAACAGGGCCAGGGCTACGCCATTAACAGCGGTTACATCCGCCGATTTCGCGGACGAGCGGTTCAGGGAGCTGGTTTATGAGGGAGACCGGTTGTGGACAGTTAAGCGGTTGAAGCTAAAAGTGGGTAGTCTTAACTATGATGATCCTAAACTGGTTTTACCGGTGCCACAATCTGAAAGGGATGTGAATCCGAACCTGAGCCAGAATCCGGGTTATTGAGCAAATAAATAATAAAAGGAAGCAGCCGCCGGTTCATGGCGGCTGCTTTTTTTATGTGTTTATATAACAAAAAAAACAGTTATTAACCGTGTTGTTAGCTGTTGTTAATAACTTTCATACAAATTTTTTATTGAAAATCAATCAATTGCAGAGGTGTCTTGTAAAAAAGTGCCTGAAATGTATGGTTATTAAGAATGTGCGGTGTACCTTTGCACTCCTCATAATCGGGGAATTGTTTACAAGACGTAATTTTTATCGTATACAACAATGAATACATTAAGTTTCAGAACTAAATCGGCTAACGACGCTTACGTAAAGCGTGACTGGCATATAGTAGATGCTACTAACCTGACACTCGGAAGGGTTGCTGCTAAGATGGCTGCTATCTTAAGAGGTAAAAACAAGCCTTACTATACGCCTCATACTGATTGTGGTGATTATATCATCGTGATCAATGCAGAGAAAATTGCCCTGACCGGTAATAAAATGCAGGAAAAAGAATACATGCACTACACTGGTTTCCCAGGTGGTCAGAGAATCGAATTAGCAAAGGACCTGGTTCGTCGCCGTCCTGAAGTGTTGATCGAAAAGGCTGTTAAAGGTATGTTGCCTAAAAACCGTCTGGGCCGTGCTATGTACAAAAAATTATTTGTATATGCTGGTGCTGAACATCCTCATGCTGCGCAGAAACCACAACCTTTAACTTTCTAATTTTTCTCTGATACATGGAAAAGCAAAAAAATACAATAGGTCGTCGTAAGGAAGCTGTTGCCCGTGTGTATATCAACAAGGGTACCGGTAACATTACTGTAAACGACAAAGATTATAAAAACTACTTTTCTTTGATCTACCTGCAGAACCAGGTGGAGCTGCCTTTCAAAACTATCGATGCACTCGATAAATTTGATGTGAAAATAAATGCACAGGGTGGTGGTATCAAAGGTCAGGCTGAAGCAATTAAGCTGGGTATTGCCCGTGCTTTGTGCGAAGTGAACATTGAGTTCCGTCCTGCATTGAAAGCTGCAGGTTTGCTGAAACGTGATCCACGTGGAGTTGAACGTAAGAAACCAGGTAAAGCGAAAGCAAGAAGAAGCTTCCAGTTCTCTAAACGCTAATATTTTTGAGCTATTGGCCGTTAGCTCCGGGCTAATTCGCCGGATGCTAAAAGCTAAACATTATTTGATCCTTTTAATTGAGTAATATAAACATGGAAAATAATACCTCATTGCAGCAGCAGTTACTGGAGGCAGGTGTTCACTTCGGTCACCTGAAGAAAAAGTGGAATCCCAAGATGCTGCCTTATATTTTCGCAGAAAAGAAAGGTATTCATATCATTGATCTGAACAAAACCGTAGAAGGTTTACAGGAAGCAGCTGCTGCCCTGAAATCCATCGCTAAAAGCGGTAAGAAGATCATGTTCGTTGCTACTAAGAAGCAGGCGAAAGAAATCGTGGCAGATGCTGCGCGTAACATCAACATGCCTTTCGTAACTGAAAGATGGTTAGGTGGTATGCTCACTAACTTCTCTACGATCCGTAAGAGTGTAAAGAAAATGCAGAGCATTGAAAAAATGCTGCAGGACGGTACATTCGATAACATCACCAAGAAAGAACGTCTTACTTTAAGCCGCGATAAAGAGAAAATGGAGAAAGTGCTGGGTGGTATTGCCCAACTGGCACGCGTACCGGCTGCACTGTTTATGGTTGATATCAGCCACGAGCACATTGCACTGGCTGAAGCTAAGCGTCTGGGTATTTCTACTTTCGGTATGGTAGATACCAACTCCGATCCTACCAAAGTAGATTTCGCTATCCCTGCGAATGACGATGCTACTAAATCTATCGCTATCATCACCAGCTATATCTGTGCAGCGATCGCTGAAGGTCTTTCTGAAAGAGCTACAGAGAAATCTGAAGAAGTAGAGGAAGAAGAAGAAGCAGATGATAAGGCCCGCAAATTTGAAGTAGAAGGTGGTGAAGACCGCGAAAGAGGTCGCAAACCAGGTGCACAGGGTGGTCGTGGTCCGGGCGGTCCGGGTGGTGCTAACCGTGGCGGCGGTCGTGGTCCTGGTGGCCAGGGCGGTGCTAACCGTGGTGGCGGCGCTAACCGTGGCGGTGGTGCAGCAGGCGGACAACGTCGTCCATCTGGTGCCGGTAGCCAGGGTCCAAGAAAACCAGGCGGCGGAAGATAATTTTATATAAGCTTTTAGCTATTAGCCTTTAGCTGTTAGTTCTACCAATAAGGTCCTAACAGCTAAAGGCTAATAGCTAAAAGCCGATTTAGTACTTGCAATAATTTTTACAACAAATAAACTAATTATAGCTCATGGCAACAATTACAGCAGCTGATGTAAATAAACTGCGTCAGCAAACTGGTGCTGGTATGATGGATTGCAGAAAGGCACTGGTAGAAAGTGATGGCGATTTTGAAAAAGCAGTAGACTACCTGCGTAAAAAAGGTCAGAAAGTGGCCGCTTTACGTTCCGATCGTGAAACCAAAGAAGGCGTTATCATCGCTAAAACTTCAGCTGATGGTAAATCCGGTGTTATTGTAGGACTGGGTTGTGAAACCGACTTCGTAGCTAAGAACGAAGACTTCGTGAAATTTGCACAGTCTATCGTAGACCTGGCACTGGCTAACGGTATCAAAAATGTAGACGACCTGAATGCCGCCCAACTGGATGGCGCCAGCGTTGCTGATAAAGTAAACGACCAGGTTGCAAAAATCGGTGAGAAAATCACCCTCAATAAATTTGAATTCGTTGAAGCTGGTGGCGTAACCTCTTACATTCACGGTAACTACCGCATGGGTGTACTGGTTGCTTTCTCTAAACCTGTTTCTGAAGAAGTAGGTAAAGATATCGCTATGCAGATTGCAGCTATGAACCCTATCGCAGTTGATGCTGATAGCGTTCCTGCTGAACTGATCGCCCGCGAAAAAGAAATTGCTGTTGAACAGGTGAAAGCCGAAGGTAAACCTGCTGAAATGGCTGAAAAAATCGCTGCCGGTAAAGTAAATAAATTCTTCAAAGAAAGCACCCTGCTGCAACAGGCTTTCGTTAAAGACAATAACAAGTCTGTAGCGGATTACCTGAAATCTGTAGATGCTGATCTGAAAGTAAATGGCTTTAAGCGAATTGCTTTAGGTTAATAAGAAAATATCAAAAAAAAGGAGAGAATTCGTTTCTCTCCTTTTTTTTGTGCATAACTAATCATACACATAAAAGGACAGTAAACAGGTATCAGAAAAGGCATTTTTTTCTTCCTTTCCTCCTTTCTGCATTTAAGTTGTATATTAGAATACCGTAATCGATATTAGGAAAATCACAATCTTACAATATTTTATAGCGTCATGTTGCCAAAGTATAAGCGTATTTTGCTCAAATTGAGCGGTGAGGCCCTCATGGGGGATGCAAATTATGGTATTGATCCGAAGGTGATATCTCAGTATGCCTACGATATTAAGGCAGTTACCGATCTGGGAGTTCAGGTGGCCATCGTTATAGGGGGTGGTAACATCTACCGGGGAATGAACGAAGCCGATACCGGCATAGAAAGAGCCCAGGGCGATTACATGGGGATGCTTGCCACTGTGATCAATGGGATGGCTCTCCAGAGCGGCCTGGAAAAGGTAGGTTTGTATACCCGCCTTCAGTCTGCCATCAAAATGGAACAGATCGCGGAGCCTTATATCCGCCGTCGCGCCATCCGCCACGTGGAAAAAGGCCGTGTGGTAATATTCGGGGGAGGTACCGGTAACCCGTATTTTACTACTGATACTGCCGCTTCCCTGCGCGCTATTGAAATCCAGGCGGATGTAATCCTCAAAGGAACACGTGTAGATGGTATCTACACTGCTGATCCTGAAAAGGATAAAACAGCTACCCGTTTCGAAACCATTACCTTTTCAGAAGTATACCAGAAATCCCTCAACGTGATGGATATGACAGCATTTACCCTTTGCCAGGAAAATAAGCTGCCTATCATTGTGTTTGATATGAACCGTCAGGGCAATCTCCTGAACGTGATCATGGGTAAAAATGTGGGTACCCTGGTAAAAGGATAATTGAACGCATAAAAAAAAGCAGCGAAGAACAATAGTCTTCGCTGCTTTTTTATGTCCTTTACTGGATCAGTTTATTTCAGTATTTCCTTCATTTCTGTAAACGGTATATATAACGTTACCTGCCCCAGCGCATAAGGGCCTATTTCATAGGGTACATAGCTGAAAGCAACCCCTTTACCGGTAACTATCATATTGTTATTCGGCGGAATGTTCTTCACCAGCAGGTTCTGGTCCAGTGCATCTTCTTCACTCATATTAAACCGCTTTCTAAAAGCCTTATCGAGCAATCCGCTCACTGCATCTTTATATCCCGGTTTGAAAACATCCTCAGGGGTGAGCACTTTATGTTTAGACAGATCCAGTGTATAATAGGTAGCGCCCCAGTTGCCGTGTGCCCCGCCGGTAAAGTTGTAGGTATACTTCTCTATCACCAGTAGAGGCCAGGTGTTATACACCACTTTCATATCATTATCTGTGGTCCAGTTCCAGGACAAAGCAGTAGTATTGTCGCTGAATTCGCTGCTGTCGGCATCTTTGGCCGAGTAACGATAACTCAGGATAAAGGAGTCGATCCCTTTTTGCAGGAATTTCTGCGGATCTGTGACACGGCTGCTGCCGGTTACCTGGCTGATAATGAAACGGGCAGTGGTACTGTCGGTCAGAGAGTCGGGCCAGATGATACTGTTGGTCACCGTACCTACCGGCGATTTGGATAAGGAAGGAACCAGCTTTGCTGAATCGATCTGGTAGAATACTTTCAGGGGAACGGCATTTTTGAGATCGGTATGTAGTTCAAAATGATAAGAAGTGCCGTCGCCATGCCATACCCCGTTAAATTTCCCATCGTCCGAAAAATAGCCACTGAACAGGCGGTCTTCCGAACTATTATTGGTTTCTTCATAAATATTCACCAGGGTGGAATCCAGGGTGCCCCATAAAGGGATGGGCTGCCCGGTGCTGTCATCGCAATAGTAGCCACGGAACAGGTGGGGAGCGGTTTTCAGCAATTGCATGGTAATTTCTTTATTACCCAGTTTCCCTTTCAGCTGGGTATAAAACAGGGGAGTGGAAGCCAGCGGTACAACAATGTTGGCAGTGTTAACCGGTGCTTTGCTGTTGTTGCGTGTATGACAGGAGAGTAGTGCAACAGTCATCAATAATACCGGTAATAAAACTCTTTTCATAGTATGATTTATATCAGGTACCTCAAAATTACTATTATCCTTCCATACCTTTGAGGACGCGTTTGAATCATAAAAATAACAGACCATGTTGAACCAGAAAATAGCAGATTTACGTAAAGATTATCAACTGGCTTCCCTGGACGAAAGCGAAGTGGCGCCGTACCCGCTATCCCAGTTCGGGAAATGGTGGGATGATGCCATCAATAGTGAAATTGATGAAGCTAATGCCATGACGCTGGCCACCAGTACAACAGATGGCAAACCTTCTGCAAGAATTGTATTATTAAAAAGTTTTGATGATGATGGCTTTCTGTTTTTTACTAACTACGAAAGCCGGAAGGGACAGGAATTGGCGCAGAACCCACATGTTACCCTGTTGTTTTTCTGGAGGGAGCTGCAACGCCAGGTTCGTATAGAGGGCACTGTTAGCAAGGCGCCTGTATCTGTGAGTAACGAATATTATAACAGCCGCCCGGTGGGAAGCCGCATTGGCGCTATCGCTTCGCCGCAAAGCAAGGTTATTCCGGGCCGGTCTTTCCTGGAGGAACAGGTAGACCAGGTAGCGGCGAAATATCAGCAGGAGGCGCCTCAAAGACCTGATTACTGGGGTGGTTATGTGGTAAAGCCGCAGGCGATTGAATTCTGGCAGGGAAGAAGCAGCCGGTTGCACGACAGGATCCTGTATACCTTACTACCGGAAGGAAGCTGGAAGATTGAGCGCCTGGCGCCCTGATGATCATTAAATTGTATCAGATAAAAATGCCGCTAAGATTATGTGAATAATCTTAGCGGCATTTTACTAAAAGCGTAAAATTAAGCTTTTGGTGCAGCAGCTTTAGCGGCAGTATTTTTTCTGGTCTTTGCAGATCTAACTTTACCGAAAGACTTACTGAAGATCTTACCTTTTTTGGTTTTAATATCTCCTCTACCCATAACGAATAATTTGAAGTTTGATGTTGTTAAATATGATGTTATCAGGCTGCAAAATACTGCAATTCGACGAAATAGCGTAGTACTGGCGGTTTGATATAAAAAAAAAGCAAGAAACATGAACTGTTCCTTGCTTGAATAAGTTGTGTTAACTGATTAGAGCTTGTCGGATAAAGCTTTACCAGCCTTGAACTTAGCAACTTTCTTAGCCTTGATCTTGATGATCTGACCGGTCTGTGGGTTTCTACCGTTACGTGCTGCACGTTTAGAAACGGAGAAAGTACCGAAACCAACCAAAGTTACTTTACCACCTTTTTTCAGGGTATCAGCAACAGCTTTGGTGAAAGAGTCCAGCGCTTCGTTAGCCTGGGTTTTGGTAATAGCTGCATCTTTAGCAAGCTTGTCGATTAATTCGGCTTTGTTCATAGTTAGTAAGATTTAACTAGTGAAAAAATGTTTGATGTGAGCAAATATAGCGCGTTTTATCAGATTACCAAATTTTTTACAACTTTTTTATAGAAAATTTTATCGGCTGAAAAACGCTACTGGTAACGGTTACAGCTGATTGATGTTTTCCATGCTAAAGGTCGGCCCATTAGCAGGATCGCATAAAACGCTGTACTGTGGCTTGTTTACCAGCTTTTTTACTATTAACGCGGGATCGGACCAACTATTGTACCAAAGTCCGGATGCCCCGGAAATAGTGGATTTCCTGTGGATAAGTTTAGTAAAGATCCCTTACTTAAATGACCTCCATGACGGTTGTAAAAGCGATAAAACGGTCGCCGAAAAGATCATATCCTCTCTGCCGCAGCGCCTGTTGGTGCTGGTCTGCGAAGGATTGATAGTCGTTCAGGCTTTCCGCAAAATACTGCACAACATAGGTGGGCCCCTCTTCATCATCCTGCTCCAGCAAGCGGCTGACGCGGTAATCATGGAACAGGCCCGTGGCCAGCATCGCCGGGATATGCTCCTCCCGCAACCATTGAAGCCACCTGAAATGCGTATCTGCGGCCACTTTAGTAGTTACATTATATATAATCATACACCTCTTGGTTTATACTGCCAGTTCCACGAACACCGGACAATGATCCGAGTGTTTTACCTGTTGATAAATGGTGGCATATTTCAGGCGCTTTTTCAATGGCTGGGTAACGTTGATATAATCTATACGCCAGCCCTTGTTATTGTTCCTGGCATTCGCCCGGAAGCTCCACCAGCTGTACTGATGGGGATCGGTGTTAAAATGACGGAAACTGTCTACAAAGCCACTCTCAAAGAAGCGGTCCATCCACGCCCGTTCTTCAGGCAAAAAGCCGGTAGAGTTTTTATTGCTCACGGGATCATGGATATCTATCGGTTTATGGCAGATA
>NZ_DATCRD010000160.1:0-7548 GCF_036569185.1 Chitinophaga sp. | reverse complement strand
CAAATTGGAAACAGCTACACCTATTACCTGGCCAACCTGTCCAACGGCACAACAGCAGTAGTTCCTTACAGCGGAGGATTTAACCGTGGCCGGAATGAAGGGGTAAGGGGACATCCACATGCATGGGTTACTGCCACCGGCGTATTAATAGAAGGAGAGCCGCTTGACTCATCCTCTGACCTGGCGCCGTTATACGAGTGGTACCAGTATGATGGTACGCTGACCAAGCTGGCTGATTCCGCCCGTTATGTAAGCACGGACGATCTTTACGCAGCATTCTACTCACAGAACGGCCCCAACTCAGGTCTTATGCTAAAACACCTGGGCGGTCCCGGGTCACAGCGGCTGGTTGACAGCACTGTTTACGGCGTAGCTGTTTACAGGGGAACCGTTGTTTATTCCACCGGTAAGTACCTGTACAGTTACCGCCAGGGGACACAACTACTTGACCAGTTAACGCCCTCCAACGGGGATCCCAGCCAGCCAGGATATTTCTACAGCCTTGCTATGGACAATTCCAGGGTTTTTTACCTGAGCCACCGGCAAGGCAGTCCAACCAGGGTACATACTGCCTATGCTGACGCATCAAACTCAGGCCAGGTATTATTTACAGAAGGCGACGCCGGAGGAAATACTGATGTGTCAATGGAAATTACCAGGCCGGTGCCGGATGAAGGCCGTATTGGCGGAATTAATCTAACCTCCCCTTACCTGAATAACATCCGGGGAGACGTATATACGCAAGCTCCAACACTTGGGTTCCGCAATGTGATGCATATACAAACCGGTACCAATATTGAATTTGCAAGAGTGGTGGCCGTAAACGACCTGGGAGATATTGCTGTAAAAACGCTGGGGCAGGGTAACACGGGCACCTATATTATTAGCCAGGATGGAAGTTATAATAAAAAGATAGCAGACAGCACCAACTGGTTGTGGACCAGAGGTCCTTACTGGACAGCTGCCATAGGCCCTACGCTATATGAAGTAAAGACAGACACCGCTGTTGTTCACCATGCCACTCCTATCTACAAAAAAGGATATACCCGCAATAAAACACCCATACCCGGCAGTGACTTTGCAAGCCATATTTGGGTAGAATACCCGAACACTGGTGTAGATTATTCACTGCAGTTTGTACAGATCATTAAACGCCCTTCACATGGTGTGCTGTTAAATAAAAATAACCAGCCCATTTACAATAATACTATGATTGCAAGAGCCGACCTGGATACACTGAAATACAGTGCCTCCAGCCTCCCGGGCAAGGATACCGTGGACTGGCGCGCTTTTGATGGTACCGGCTGGACAAACGTTGCCCAGCTCTATTTTGATATTGCACAGGCGCCCGATACCATAAAACCCTTTGAACGTAATACTTTCGAAGGAACGCCCATCCGTTTCTGGGCCAGCCAGTTCAAACAGCACTATGTTGGTAACTTAAGAGCCATAAGGGTGAACCGGCTGCCCGCCTATGGTAAGCTTACTATTGGCGGCAAACAGCTATTCTATGAAAGAAGCACCGATGTATCGCTGGCAGAAATAGACAGTATGTATTATACGCCCTATCCAAATATAACAGGTGTAGATACCCTGCAGTGGATGGCCTATAATGACACGGCGCTCATAAGAAGAGATACCCCTGTAATACTGCGTGTTTACCCTCACCTGAACACTCCACCTATTTTAAGAACGCTGGAAAGCAGCTATAGCAAAACGGCTGATCCGGACACCATTCTCATATCCAATTATCCCAGGCCCCAGGCGCATACAGATGTATTGGTGTGGGTAGATGGCACCCGTATGCTGCCCATTGCGCCCAACAACACTTTTGTGCTGGATCCGGCTACGTACAGCACCGGCGCACACCAGTTGAAAGTAACCTTCAGGCATCCGCTGGATAGTATTAGCCTTACGCGCAGCTTTACTATCACCGATGCGCTGCCGTCGCCCATGATGGCAGGCCCGGGTGAACATATGCTAACAACAGGTGATATTGCGGGTGAGCTGAACGTGCTGCCTAATCCTTTTAGCCAGCAGTTAACCATTAACGGTTTATCATGGAACAGGAGTTATGTGCTGCGTTTGTACGACGCGCAGGGTAAACTGGTGCTGGTAGAGCGTTCCTTTAACCAAAGCAGGAAGGTGTTACAAACAGGTAACTGCGTTGCTGCAAAAGGCGTTTACTATCTGCAGGTGTATGATATGCAAACCAAAAAGGTAATAAAGACCATTAAGCTGCTGCATTTGTAGGCGGTAGTGATGATTATTGACAGCCGGTATTGTTAACAGATTAACAGTACCGGCTGTCAATACTAATTGGGTGATCACTCACACAAAGCTGCTGCAAATTTTTTTGTAGTATAGGCTTTCAGCAATTTTCCCGCGATCGCCACTGTTTGAGTTGTTCTGCTATCAGGCTGTACGATCTGCTGACCTTCCATACAGCGAATGGCTGCACCATCCTTTGCGTATACACGGTACTCGCTTTCGGTTACTTCACCCGCGGCAGAACCGCCAATAAGCTTTTCATAGGAAAAGATAAAGTTACCGGATTGGTAATAGTATTCTTTTTTCCAGCTGCCATCCCCGATACTGCCGGATTCTATGACCTTTACGATCTCTTTGCCTTTAAAGAAGTATTGTACATTGCCATCCTCCACGCAGCCATCAGCTTCATACCTGAATTGCTCCTGTTTCAGGGGTAGTGCATTGATCTCTTTGAATGCAGCACGGATAGCTGCAATATCTGTTTCAGCATTTTTCTGTTGCGCATGAACATTCAGAACAGGGAAAGCAATGGCAAATAACAGGGTAATTATAATCCGGTTCATTGATCTGGGAATTTCGGCAGTAAACATATTAAATTTTGGTAACAAAAGAGAGCATCTCCATATTCTCCGGATCGTATGGATGTTTGTATTCAATTCCTTACTTATCTTCTCTCTCCATAGTTCGCTGAATGCCAGCGTATCAATGGTCTTGCGCTGTAATCTCTAAAACTTTTGTGTGAAAAATTAGGATGTAAAAGCTGGAAGAAGGACAGGTCTGATAATCGAAAAAAAATGTAATATTGCACCTTCGTTTAACCCGAAGTGTTCACTGTAACACTTTTTAAAACTCCAATAATACTATGAAAAGAGTACTATTTCTCCCTTTACTGGTATCCATGTTGTTTGCCTGTAAAAAAGACGCTGTAAAAAATGATCCCCCTGTAGACAGTGTATCAGATAAAAAGGCCATTAGCATTAGCATTGCCGATTTTATCCGGGAAGAAGAAAACATGAGGTCTGCGAAAAAAAAGCAACCAAATTCAGGAACGTATGCGAAGGAAGATTCTGCAAGAATATCTGACATTTACTATATTGCCTACAACAGCAATGGTAACAAAGTCAGTCTTATTCATCAGGATACGGTGAACCAAAGCAGCAGCTTCGGAACAATCTCTGATTCACTTGCATCAGGAAGTTATACAATTGTTCTCATAGCATCAGAAAAACCGCTTTACACGGAGACCTTCACCTCTCCCGTAAACAATCCCAATATTAGTTCACATAGCTTTGGGCCTGCCTTCCTGGGAGCAGTTGCAATAAACCCGCTGGGGGATCTCTTCTTTAAAAAGATACAGGTTGATATTGCTCCTACGGGTAATCCCACCAGTCTGGAAGTAACATTGAACCGCATTGTTGGCAAGCTGGAGGTAAACATCCTCGATGCTTTACCTGCTACTGATCCTAATGGGTATATCGGCGTTCAGGTAACTCCCCTGTCGATAGCGTTTAACCTGGCTGATGAATCAATAAGCCAGCCCGAATCCATCTGGCAATGGATTGGAACAAGAACAAGCCAGCATACTTTTAAAGACTATTTATTCGGCGCCAATAATGAGTTTAATGTGGTTATTAGCTACAAGGATAAAAATACCGGCGCCGACCTGGTGAAGACTATCGAGCATGTTACCTGTCATACTAATAAGAAAACAATTATAACAGGTTACCTGTATGGAACGCCGAATCATCCTGGCGGCCCTGACTACCAGGTAAAGCTTAACCAGTCATGGGACAGTGATTCAACGGTTATAAACTTTTAGGATCGCTAAGATAAAAGAGACTTCTTGATATAAGAGAGGGTATATCGTACTTTGATATACCCTCTCTTTATTTGAATATATGAAGAAGGAGCAAGTAATGCCCTGATTGACGAAATAAGTAAGCGCCCTATCCCCTATCCCTGGCTTTAATCCATTGCTTAATAATCTCCTGAAGGCCTTTTCTTTTCGCCTCTACCTCAGCCATGCTTTTGAATTTGGCATAAGCTTTACCTTTGGGCGCCGGTTCCAGCACGTCGCCGGGCGGCAAGCCTTCTGCCTGGTGAAAGACCAGCGTTACGGCGTCTTTCACACGCGGGCTGAAAGTGGCAATGTCGCCCTTGTAATAGAAACTGGGCCCACCCCATTTCACATCTTCTGTAATTTCAGGGTTTACCTTCATAATGGTATCCCGCAGTAATGCCAGCTCTTTTTTTAACGGATGGTCCAATTTTGCCAGGAACTCATCTACTTTTTTCGAACTCATTTTTTCCTTTTTAGATAGCGTTTGTAAGGACCGGACATTGCGCAACCCGATTGTTCACGCAGCATTGTACCGGCTTTAATGATGCTAAATTCGTAAGCCGGGCGCAGAAAAAAATTTACAAATGTTGAGAAAGGGGAAAATTTATTTGCCTTCCCATGTCAAAATCCGGAATAGTGGCGTAAGCCTATGCCCCATGACCACCCCCATTAGCTTTTGGGCCAATCACCTCACCCAAAAGCCGGTTTTCAAAAAAAATTAATTGTTTAATTGACAATTTTATAAATTGTGGAAGGAGTATAACGGATCTTTGTCATTTTCAGCAAATTCCACAGCAGCATTATGAATCAAACCTTTTCCGGCTATTCTGATGAGGAAATATGGTCTGTCTTTCTTACGGGGGACAGTGCTGCCCTTGACTGCATCGTAAAGAAACACTATAACCTGCTGTATAACTACGGCAGGAAGTTCACGCAGGATACGGATCTCGTAAAGGACTGCATCCAGGAGCTTTTTCTTGCGTTATGGAAAAACAGGGCCGGAACCGGCAATACGGCTTGTGTGAAATACTACCTGATGAAATCCCTCCGGAGAAGGCTGGCCAGGGAACTCTCAAAAACCGGCAATATAACCCCGGAATCCCTGGAATTCCTGCAGCTTAGTATGCAATTACCCCAATCGCCTGAAGTACAAAAGATCCAGGAAGAGCGGCATGCTGAATTGTCCGCAAGGATCGTTCAGGCAATATCCGCTCTCTCCAAGCGGCAACAGGAGATCATTTATCTCAGATTTTACTTAAACGCCAATGCTGCGGAAATTGGGCTTATCATGAACCTCAGCCGTCAATCCGTATACAATCTGCTTCAGCTGGCCATTTCACGGCTTCGTGAGATCAGCGACACCGTATTCAAACATGATATCGGGTACCTACTCCTGCTATTAGCGCTATTCCATTAATTACCTCAAAAAGAAAATAAAAAAAAACTTCCCAATAACCAGGTAGATTTTCCGGTGCTGTGTGTATATACAATATAGAGGAACATATACATGCACAATTTTGAAATAAACAGCATCGACGACCTGGTTGCAAACGCATCTTTCCAGCAATGGATACTCTCCAATGATGAAAAGGAGGGCGCCTATTGGAGCAGGTGGATCGCCGACAATCCTGAAAAACTGGAATGGGTTGCAGCTGCAAGATCGGTGATCCAGGTGCTGGCCGCCAACACGGTAGCATTGCCGCCGGATGAAGTGGCCGCTGCCGCTGCAGCTATTCAAAATAAGATCCTGCAGGAGGAAAGCCAGCACGTTCCCGGCTTTGACCTGCACAGCGGCAGGAGAAGCCGTATAAATTCACTCCCCGTAAGATTTAAATGGGGAATAGCAGCCTCCCTCCTGCTGGCCATATTTGCCGGTACCCTGATAGTACAAACGGCTAAAGTGAAAAACGCCCGCGCCTATGAAAGCATCCTGGATAAAGCAACAAAAGCAGGAACCACCTACCGCAACAATTCCCCCGGCGCACGGCGTATTTATTTACCGGATGGCTCTGAAGTAGATCTTCAAACCGGAAGCAGCCTTATATATATGGTTGAAGATGCCGTTGCAAGAAGGGAGATCTTTTTAACCGGAGAGGCATTTTTTAACGTGGCCACGGATCCCTCGCATCCATTTATTGTATACACTTCCAATATTGTTACAAGAGTGCTCGGCACCAGTTTCCGGATAAAGGCGGTGCCCGGTGAAACGGTTGCCAGTATAACGGTATGCACCGGCAAAGTATCCGTATATAAGACCGCCAGCTTTACCAGTCAGGACGCTGCGGAAGGCTTTGTGCTTACGCCGAACCAGAAGGCGGAATATGATATTAAAAAAGAGCAGATCAGCAAAGCGCTGGTGGAATCGCCACAGGCTACCAAAAAAGATCCGGGGGATTTTAGTTTTGAGGGCGCCCCGGTGATACAGATCTTCAGAGAGCTGCAGGATGCCTACGGCATTTCCATTGTATTTGACGAACAGACATTATCAACCTGCTCTGTCACCGCTGTACTGGACGATAAAAATTTCTACGGAAAATTAAACACGGTCTGCAAGATCATTAATGCCACATATGAAATAATTGACGGCACTATTGTAATTAGTGCTAAAGGATGCAAAAGCTAGAGAACAATAATTATTTATTCACAACCAAAACCACAGCTGCGCTTATTAAAACAAAAAAGGGAGACAATTACACAAAAAGAAAAGGCCTGTCATGTTGGTAGCATAACAGGCCGGTAATGCTGCACCGGTTAAATTCCTAATGCCCGGTACAGCTTGTTCAGCAAACAATTCAGTTCCACTAAACTATTGCAAGTTATGAAAAAAACAGGCATTTCAATTGCTATTGCCATTATGAAACTATCTGCTATTCCACTACTGATACTCGTCACCTTCCTGAATGTTTATGCAGCCAAAACACTTGGCCAGGAAGTGCTTGACAGGAAGATCACAATTACGGTGAACCAGCAGGCGCTGAAAGATGTATTAAAGGAAGTTGGCAGGAAAAGTAAGGTCAGATTCTTTTACAGCCCTGAAATGATCGGGACGGACAGAAAGATCTCAGCGGAAGCAAAGGACGAAACCCTTGCCGTTTTCCTTGACAGGTTACTTACGCCGCTAAGCATCAAAATGGAAGTCACTGAAAAGGGAGATATCTTCCTGAGCAGGGCTTCTTTTGAAGCAAATGCACAAACGGCAATGAGCGGAACCAGCCACGCAGCTGCACCTCCGAAAACCATTTCCGGTAAGGTGCGGGCTGCAGACGGCACCATACTCGTAGGAGCCACCTTACAGGTAAAAGGCACCAGCAAGGGAACCACCACCAATGAAGAAGGAAATTTTTCACTCGCTATTCCCGAAGGCGCAGCAACACTTGTTGTAAGCGCAGTGGGATATGAAACAACAGAGGTGGAGATAAGCGAAGACAATGTTTACA
>NZ_DATCRD010000159.1:0-21382 GCF_036569185.1 Chitinophaga sp. | reverse complement strand
AAGCTGGCCACCGGGAACATACTCCCGTTGGATGATAAGGGCGTGCAGCAATGGCCTAAAGAAGGTGATGCAGCTAACCTGGTATTGATAGAGGCCAGCTGCTCTGCGGAAGCAGTAGCAAGGATATCCCCGGTAAGATCACTGATTAACAACGGACAAATCGTGTATTAAATATCCTACTTTAAAACTGTGAACAAAATGCGGGAAATTATTTTCCCGCATTTCTTTTTGGGGAGATGTCTATGCACTCTGACAATAATTTGCTATATTAGAATGATACAATAGTTTTCCCACGTTAACAGTTAATCCACGTAATCCATGAAAGAAAATCCTATCTATTTGTTTGCCTGGGCATGTCTTGCCCTTTGTTTCGCCTGTAAAAAAATGAGCCCTGATAAACTGACTGCTATTGATGCTGGTACAGCCAATTTAACGCATGGGGCAAATGATACAGATTTTACTATTGAAAACACCTTCATCAACCCGCTGATACCACGTGGCGCTGATCCCTGGGTAGCCCAGAAAAACGGGGTGTATTATTTCACGTACACGCAGGGAAGCAAGCTGGTACTTTATAAAACAACGGCCATGACAGAACTGGCGTTGGCAACATCAACGGATGCCTGGATCCCGCCTCAGGGAATGCCGTATTCAAAGAATCTCTGGGCGCCGGAGCTTCATGAAATCGACAATAAATGGTACATCTATTTTGCAGCTGATAACGGCACTAACGCCAACCACCGTATGTATGTGGTAGAAAACAGCTCCGCCGATCCCACACAGGGCACCTGGGTATTGAAAGGGAAAGTGGCGGATTCCACGGATCAATGGGCGATAGACGGTACCGTTTTCAAATACAACGGACAGATGTACATGCTATGGTCCGGCGGTAATGCAGGCGCTGCACCACAGCGTATTTACATTGCTCCCATGAGCAACCCCTGGACTATCAGCGGCCCTAAGGTAGCTATCTCCAGTCCCACGTATTCCTGGGAGATGAACGGAAACGCCATTAACGAAGGCCCGCAGGCGATCATTAACCCTAACGGGGGCCTGAGGGTAGTATACTCCGGCAGCGGCTATTGGGTGGATACCTATTGCCTGGGATTATTAAGTCTTAATGCGAACGGTGATCCACTGAATCCTGCCGATTGGGTGAAAACGCCTAACCCTGTTTTTTCCATGAGCGCAGATAGCGGAGCTTTTGGTCCGGGGCATAATGGCTTTTTCAAATCGCCGGATGGTACGGAAGACTGGCTCATCTACCATGCGCGCAGTGCTGCCGGCGGAGGGGGCCGGAATGCACGCATCCAGAAATTCACCTGGAACGCAAGTGGCGCGCCTGACTTCGGAGCGCCGGTTAAAATAGGCTCCCCGGTGCCAAAGCCTTCCGGCGAGCCTGTGAGGAAGATCTATAAAAAACAAAACTGGTCAATAGCCGGGTTCAGCTCAGAAGAGCTTACCAACAGCCGGTTGGCCATACGGCTGATAGACGACGACCCGACAACGCCCTGGATAGCGCGTTATTCGGCGCCTGCCACCAACTACCCGGATCATTGGATTGCGGTAGATATGGGAGACACGCTTTGCGTAGATGGTTTTGTATTCATCCAGAAAACCGGCGACCGGAAAATAAAAGAGTTGCAGGTACTTGCCGGTAATGATAACGTTAACTGGGAAGATCTTGGCACTACGGTATTACTTGATCTGTATCCAAATAAGCAGTATTTCAATCTGCCTGCAAGGAAGCAGTTCAGGTATTTTAAGCTGGTGCCAAAATCTGGGCTGGACAGCCAGCCGCAGCCCGGTTTGGCGGAAGCGGGGACGTTTGTACTGGATAATTAAGATGGGGGCGCAGCCCGCCGGTACCGGCGGCTGTGAAACTATATTGGCATGTAACTTTGCAGCAGTCTGCTGCAAAGTTACATGCCTGCTGTTGTTACACTAAATATTAATCGCTCCCTTCCCCGTTGCAATCAAATACGCATCTTTAAGCACCTCGGAATAGGTAGGATGCGCATAACTGAGCCGCGACAGTTCGTCGGCAGTAATTTCATATTCCATCGCCACTACCGCCTGTGCAATCACATCAGCGGCACGCGGACCAATAATATGCACACCCAGCACTTCGCCATATTGGGGAGATACCAGTACTTTTACAAAGCCATCTGTGTCCATGGAAGCCCGGGCCCTTGCACTGGCCATGTAAGGAAATTTACCTACGGTATAAGTAATGCCCTGCGCCTTTAGCTGCTCCTCTGTAGCGCCCGCCGCCGCTACTTCCGGCCAGGTATATACCACTGCAGGAATAAGTTCATACTTTATGTGAGGTTTTCCGCCATGGATCACTTCTGCCACAAAAGTACCTTCGTCTTCCGCTTTATGCGCCAGCATAGGGCCATCAATGACATCGCCTATTGCATAAATATTGGGAACAGCCGTTTGCAGTTGAGGGTTCACTTTTATTTTACCATTTTTTTCCGGTGTAATACCAACGGCCTGTAAGTTCAGGCCTTCGGTATAGGCTTTTCTGCCTACTGCAACAAGACAGTAATCAGCTGTAATTTCCTGCGGCCTGCCTTCCGTATCCAGGAAGCTTACAGAGGCGGATGTACCGTTATTGGTGGCCGATTGCACTTTGCTGCCTAACAGGATCTTAATTTTCAGTTTGCCTAAAGTTTTATACAGGGCTTTGCCTAATTCCCTGTCCATAGTAGGAATGAGGGAATCAGTATATTCTATGATGGTCACTTCTGTGCCAATGCGGGCGTAAACAGAGGCCATTTCCACGCCAATTACGCCGCCGCCGATGATGATCATGGTGTTGGGGCGTGCGGGCAGCGACAGGCCCTCTGTAGACGTGATGATCCTTTCCTTATCGATAGTAACGCCAGGTATGGAAGAGGGTTTGGAACCGGTGGCAATGATAAAGTATTTACCTGTTAGCAGGGTAGTTTTATCTGCGGCGGTTACCTGCAGGTGCGTAGCATCTGTGAAACTGCCGGTGCCATGATGCACATCAATTTTGTTCTTCTTCATCAGGTACACCAGGCCCGTCGTGTTTTGCTTTACCACATCACTTTTACGGCTGATGAACTGGTTGAAATCAAGGGTAATATCGCCCAGGCCAATGCCATGTGCTTTAAACTGCTCTTTTGCCTGGTGATAGTGCTCAGAGCTATCCAGTAAAGCTTTGGCAGGGATGCAGCCTACGTTGGTGCAGGTGCCGCCGAGGGTGTTGTATTTTTCCACGATGGCTACCTTGTAGCCCAGCTGGGCCGCCCTGATGGCTGATACATATCCCCCCGGGCCTGATCCTATCACTATAATGTCATACTGATTATCCATAATCATTGATTTTATCTCTTGTAGCTGCAAAAGTAACACAAAAATATACCAATCGGTATTATTTAAGATAATTTTTTAACAGGGGAGATGTTAGTGTTTATTTCAGTGGGTTAAAATCTATCGCTGGTAAATGTATTCCAGGGCTTCATCTTTATGATTAACAAAACTGGCAGCGCTGTAGGTTATTTCCTTATCGGGCATCAGCGCCCCCTTTTTACCTTTCCAGTTTTCCCAGTACATGGTGGAATAGCCGATAACGATTTTGGTGTTTGGCAGCCGGAAGCCCCGTACTTCTCCATAATGATTGATATTGCCGCTGGTCATCTGGCCTACCAGGATGGCATTGGTATATCTTTTAAATTCAATGGCATTCATTAATGCGGAGGAAAAAGTTTCTTTTCCTATCAGTACATAAAAATGCCCTTTCTTATTCAGATAGCTGTGTTTGATGCTGTCGATGAAAGGCGATAACACGCCCGAATTTCCGCCACTGTTAAACCGGAGGTCGACAATAATTTTGCGGGGATGCAAACTATCTATTTTTGAAAACAGCTCCTGGTTAAATTGGGAGAAGGGATTATTCTCATCA
The DNA here is from genome assembly GCF_036569185.1 of Chitinophaga sp. Lineage (GTDB taxonomy): Bacteria > Bacteroidota > Bacteroidia > Chitinophagales > Chitinophagaceae > Chitinophaga. The sequence continues at coordinate 17,445 of NZ_DATCRD010000159.1, read as the reverse complement.
TCTATGCAGTGAACAAAGTTAAAGTAGATTATTTTTCTTGCCTCGTCGTAGGCATACCAATAATCCCTGTTACTGTACCTGTAAGGAAGTATATCGTTGTACTGGCTGGCTGTGGCTAGTTTCAGGCTATCTTTTTTTACGGCATTAAGCGTTATGTTGTATGTTTTTTGCCGGGCATCCTGAAGCGTGAATACCGCATATTTATCAGACTCCAGGATACCCAGGCCCTTGAGAAAAGACGGATTATTGAGGTACTGCTGCTGGTAAATATCAAAATAGGATTTGTTATCTGACTTAATTACTTCCTTAAATTTCCGGTTGATTTCATCCACAGGATGCCCGTTGATCGCAGTAAGTTTTGATAACAGCGCTGTTGAGTTGGCGGGGTCAATGCCGGTAACGAAAATACCATCTTCAAACCGCTCAAATTTTACAGGTAAAACCAGCCTGAATACTGGCTCAATCCGGGTATGCTCATCACCGATGGATACGTTTAGCCTGAAAAGCTCCACCATAAAGCTTTCTTCATCTAAGCTATCAATTCTGGAAGCTACGAGAGATACTTTATTTTCAAAATCAGCCTTGCTTATTTTATTGAAAAGATTTTTATGCTTTACAGGCAGCGTATCCCTGTAATACATCAAATCCTCCAGCAGCGCTTTGCCGGAAAGATGTTGAGAGAAACAATGGTTGGAAATTAAAATTGCCAGGGTGGCCAGGAAGCAGGCATATCTTTTCATGTGGTACAGTTTTGCTTGGTAGCCGGAAAGAAGTGGCTACTATATTCTAACTGCGTCGAATATACGTATAAAAGAGGTAAGTTGCTCCCCTGAAAATATGCTTGATTATTTGAGAGCCGATGAAGCAGGATGACGCCACCAGGCGCTATCCTGCTTCATTCCAGTCTTTTATTTCAGTTTAACCTGTATTACCTGTTTCTGCTGGTTCCGCATGATGTCCACCGGGATTTTACCTTTCTCTTTTGCTGCCTGCAAAATTTCCAGCAGGTGTTTTGGGGAGGTTACTTTAATACCGTTAGCCGTGCAGATAACGTCCCTGGCCCGGATGCCGGAAGCGGCCAGCATACTGTTCTCCCCAACCGACACCACGATGGCGCCGGATTCATCCTGCAGGCCGTAAGCGGAACGTTCTTCCATGCTTTCCACCGATTTTACTATACCTCCCAGGAAAGGGAGTTCTGCGGATTTTGGGGCTTGTTGCGCTTTATCCATTACCAGGGCCGGGATCACCGGTTGCAGGGCCAGCGCTTTTAAACCGGGCTCCTGTACCCCAAAGCTATCCATGGCAAAGTTTTTAAAGCCAATGCGAAGTGCAGGGGAATTGGGAGATACTGTATAGTCGCCCGTTTCAGGGTGAAGGAACTGTGGGTCGCCGGCAATGCTATGTGCATCTGTTCCGTTGCTGTGGGCCAGTTCCAACGCTGCTTCATCAGGGAACAGGTTATCGTCTACCTGCCGGCCCCAGTCTTTCACCTGTATAGGGAAGTATTTGCGCATCACTATGTTATTTTCAAACACATCCTGGCTGTTGGCAAACCATACATGCGGATGAAAAGAATTATTGACCATGATATTATTTTTCACCACGCGGTTAAATCCTTCCCGGAGCTTCAAACCGCCATTGAGGCAAACATTGTTATAGATCTTGTAATTGGAAGAGCCATCGTCCAGGTCTATGTCCCAACCGTGATCGCAGCGGAACCGGTTATTGCGGATGATCACCGGCCGGATAGCGTCCAACTTCACCAGTTCGGGGTGGGCGGCAGTAATGCTGTCCATATAACCCCTGTCCGGCGCCCAGTAACGGTCACGCCCCCACGAATTGAACGCACCATGGTCACCTGTTTCCAGCACGGTATTAAACACATCGTTGTATTCCAGCACGTGGCCGCCGAAGCAGCCGTCGCCGATATTGAGACCGGCGCGGGGGGTATGATAAATGCTGTTATGGCTCACGGTAATGCCTGAAGAAACGGTAATTTCCACCCCTGTTGCCTGCTTTTCAATTTCACCCACATGATGAATAAGGCTATTGGTGACTACACATTCCTGCGGATAATTATTGCTGAGCGGACCGGGTGTTTTATCCAGCTGATCATACGGCGTAAACTCCTCGTAGCGGAAATTGGGTGAGCGCACTGCTTTCATGTCTCCAATAAAACAAACGGCGCTGGCGCCAATATCATGGATGTAACAGGCACTGATGGTATCATGATAATTATAGTTGCTCAGCATAATAGCATTGCCGCCAAGATCAGCAAATTCACAATGACTGATACTGCAGTTTTCCGTTCCATCAAACAATACGGCCCCGCCCCGATAAATGGTCCAGTCGCTACGCAGCAGCTGTTCCTTTGTATCCATAAAAGAGCGCTCGTTATGCACAAACTGCAGCCCTTTTAAACTAACATTCCGCACGGGTTTGCCGGCGCTGCCTTTCAGCACAATGCTGTTTTTCAGGTGTGATGCTTCTATCCGTGCATCTGCCAGCGACAGGCCGGCAGGAGGATAATAATACAACAAGCGGGCTTTGCTGTCAAGGTACCATTCGCCTACAGTATCCAGCTCCTGGAGGTTGTTTTCCACAAACCGCAGCGTTGCGTGCATTTTATTAGGGCGGTTGTTTTGCCATCCGCCTTCCAGCAGGGGTTGCCCATCCTTCATGCCGGTGATGCGGTAATGAAAGCCGCCCCAGTCGTATGCATGAATGGCATGCACATACCCATTTTCCGGGTGCTCCCATTTGGCGGCACGCTCTACTGCATCGGCAGCGGTGCCATGAAACACTTTGGCGGCGGGATCGTAATTGGGATAACGGGCCAGTACCTGCAACTGCCCGTTTACATACAATCTCTCAAAAGAAATACCGGCAGGCACTGTTGCTGAAAAAATGCCATTCTTATAAGGTTTCCATTTAAGCGAAAGCGGCCGCCCTGCACTGATGAAAACTTTCTCTTTATTAAATGCACTTATCTCCAGGCTTTGGCAGGCCATGTCTTCCGCTTTCAGTGTAACTTCCTTTTCGAGGTAGTAAGTGCCTCCGTGAAGGAGGATCAATACCCGCTGCCCTTTTTGTTTTATCGCCCGGGAAACCGCGCCGGCCAATGTTTTCATTGGCCGGGCTTCATTGCCTGTATGGGTATCATTTCCCGAAGGGGAAACATGATAGGAGATTTGTGCATTTACCTGTTGCATCATCAACAAGGCACAACAAATGTGAAAGAGTTGCTTCATACGTTCTTAAATATACTACTGGTATTGTGGATTTTGCTGTATGTTATTATTGGTGATCTCCTGGGCAGGTATGAGCCAGGTTTGGTTGTATACGCCTATCGGCACGCTCAGAGAGCTTCCCCTCAGTGTTTGAATCCGCTGGAAAGTATTGCTGCGTTTCAGATCAAACCAGGCATTGCCTTCGCTGCTCAGTTCCCATTTGCGCTCCATGAGCACGGCTTCACGGAACTGCTCTTTGGAAAGATTGGCAAGATCCGGTACGGCAGCGGGATTGTTTTTGTCGGCCCTCGCGCGCCAGCGGATCTTGTTGATATACTGGTACGCCTGTGCAGGCCCGTTCACTTCATTTTCTGCTTCTGCCGCCACCAGGTACATTTCTCCCAGCCGTAAAATAGGGAAGGCATAAGGCACCAGGATAGTAGAAGGACCAATATTCTGATCTACCGCTGACAAATCCACAAACTTCGTGAAGAAAGGAGGCAGCTTGCCTCCGGCCGGTGAAGGATAATTGATCTTAACGCCCCATTGCTTACGCTGATCGCCGTTGGGGTAGCTGTCAATAAACCAGGTAGCTGGCAGCAGCATGGGAAGATAACCGGGAGAAGGACAGGCATAACCGTGCATCGGTCCACCAGACCTGCCGGGAATGTACTGCTTTTCCCAGATAGATTCCGAAGTATAAGCTACGTTATGAAAAACATCGGCATAGTTCTCTTTCAGACTGAATTTACCGGAAGAGATCACGGCCAGCGCCATGTCACGTGCCTTTGCATAGTTCTCTGTTTTGCGGAGCGGGTTACCTGCCATCGCCAGGTAAACTTTTGCCAGCGTGGCGGTGGCTACCAGTTTGTACACGCGTCCTTGCTGTGGCGCTATTTCGGGGAGATTGGCCGCTGCAAAATCCAGGTCGGCTAACAGTTGCGCATATACGTCGGCCTGCGGTGTACGGGGCAGTTGCACCTCTTTATAGTTGGTGGCTGCTTTTAAAGGCATGGGTACGTCTCCGAACATCTGCACCAGGTAAAAAAAGGCATACCCTCTTAAGAAGCGGGCCTCTGCAGTGAGCTGCGTTTTCTTTGTATCGCTGAGAGGCGCTGCCGGCAACTGTTCCAGGATAAAGTTGGCGTTTTTGATCATGCCATAGGGCCTGCTCCAGGCCGTGCCGGAGGCGTAGAAGTTGGCAGATGGCTGGTTCTGATAGATGGGGAGCACCTGTTCTCCCGGCTGCGGTGTGCCGTATATATCGGAGAACATATCGTTCAGTTCAGGTACATATAGCGGCAGCCCGCTGTACACGCCAATTACGGCCGATTCATAACTTTCCGGGTTAGTAAAAAATGTGCCCGGGCTGATAGAAGATTGCGGGTGCTCTTCCAGTGTTTTCTTACAGGAAGAAAATAAAAATGCAGCACCGCATATAATGATAAAGTATAAAAAGCAGGATTTCATCTCTCCACATTTTAATATTAAAAATTAACTTTAGCGCCTACCGTAATGGATTTGGTAGAAGGGTAGTTCCCCCTGTCCCAACCGTTAATGGTTGGAACGGCCCATGATACTTCCGGGTCATAACCGGAATAATTGGTGAGCGTTAACCAGTTTTGTGCGCTCACATATACCCGTATCCCGGATAATTTTGCGAAGGATAATTGTTTGGCAGAGAAAGTATAACCAATGGTGATATCCCTGAGCCGGAGGTAGGAGCCGTCTTCCACCCATAAGGTATTGGCATAATCGCGGATAGAGTTACCGCTGTTCACCGAAGGTTTATCAATAGTGTTGCTGCTGCCTGCGCCCTGCCACCTGTTGTCGAATGCGGCTTTGGTAGGCGTCCATTTTCCATTCATGGTGATATTGTATTTTCTAAATTCGTTTACAATATCATTGCCATAGGACCCTACAAATAGTATAGAGAGATCAAAGTTCTTATAAGTGAAATTATTGTTGAAGCCAAAGGTGAACTTAGGCTCCAGGTGAGAAATCACGGTGCGGTCGTCCTGGTCGTTCACAGTGCCTTTTCCATCCCGGTTTTTGAATTTGTAGTCGCCCGCATGTTTGGATGGCTCTCCATTGGCAATGGCTTCCTGGTCCGTTTGATACACGCCTTCTACGGTATAGCCATACAGCTGCATCATCGACTGCCCCACAATAGTAGGAAACCAGTTGCCGCCGGCGCCTATTTCCTTGTAGGTAATTTTATTGCCTTGTGCATCCACACCCAGGTCCAGTACTTCCGTACGGTTCCTGGTAAAAGTGAGGGCAGATTCCCAGGTGAAGGCGCCGCGGATATTTTCTGTATTCAGCTGGAATTCAAAACCCCTGTTTTCAATGGCGCCTACATTCTGAATAACGGAGCCATAGCCGCTGGAAGAGGGCAGGCTTACGGACAGTAATAAATCGTTGGTGCGTTTACGGTAGTAATCAGCAGTGAGCGCAATCCTGTTGCCCAGCATACCAAAATCAAAGCCGGCATCCAGTTGCCTGGTGGTTTCCCATTTCAACGCGGGATTAGCCAACGAGGAAGGAATAAAGCCATTGTATTGGGCATTATTGAGCACTACAGCCGTAGCGCTCATTGTAGCCAGTGTCTGATAGGGATTAATGGCCTGGTTACCGGCGGTACCATAACTGAGGCGGAGTTTCAGGTTGGAAACAGTGTTGCTGTTACGCAGAAAATCTTCCCGTGATACATTCCATGCCAGCGCAGCGGAGGGGAAGAAGGCGAATTTGTTTTCCACGCCAAACTTGGACGCGCCATCGTAACGGCCCGTAACAGTGGCATAGTATTTTCCTTTGTAATTGTAATTGATCCTGCCGAGATACGACACCAGTTTGTAATCACTGTAACCGCTGGAAGGTTGTGCCGGCACTGCCGCTGCGCCGATGTTATTGTTCTTGTAAAGATCAGAGATAAAGCCTTTGGCATCGCCGGTGGCGGTGCTTTCACTGCTGCTCTGCTGGTAGGTGATACCGCCTACTGCATCCAGTGTATGTTCGCCAAAGGTTTTATTATAGCTCAGGGTATTTTCATTGATAAAAGTGAGATTATTGTTAAATGTTCTGTGCGCGATACCGGAAACCGGGTTGCCGTCTTTATCAGTACTGCGGCCAATAGTGATGGTGCCAGGCGCATAGTAATCATCTTTGCTGTCGTTCTTATCAATACCGGCAGAGAGCTTCAATACCAATCCGGGTACAATTTTATAATTGAGCGCTACATTGCCGATAATGCGCATAGCGTTACTGGGTTGGTATAGTTCCCTGGAGATGCCTACGGGGTTGCTTTCGCCCCAGGGTACGCCGGTAAAGCGGGTGTACGAACCATCGGGGTTGTACACTGGCTGTGTGGGCGGGATCACCATGGTGGTCCATGGAACGCCGCCACCGCCTTCAGCACCCTGGTACTGGGCCTGGGAGTATTTTGACTGTTGAAGCGATAAACTGGAAGTCACATTGAAATGTTCTGATAATTGCTGATCCAGGTTTACGCGGAAGGAGAATCTTCTGAAAGATGAATTTTCGATGATACCATCCTGGTTGAAATAACCAAAGGAGGTAAAGTATTTGGTATTTTCGTTTCCGCCGGATACTGATATGTTATGATCCTGCACGGGGGCTTTGCGGTACACCAGGTTTTGCCAGTCGTTTCCCTTGTTGCTTAAAGAGTCTATCTGTGCATCGGTCCAGGGGAGTGGCGTACCGTCGTTTTTAGCGACTTCATTCTGCAGCGTAGCAAATTCACGCGCGTTGATGAGATCAATTTTTTTGCGGAGCTGTTGTTGGCCGTAATACCCGCTGTAAGCCACTCTTGCTTTTCCTGTTTTACCTCTTTTAGTAGTGATCATCACTACGCCATTAGCGCCCCTGGAACCATAGATCGCGGTTGCGGAGGCATCTTTCAGTACTTCCATTCTTTCAATATCATCGGGGTTCAGCTGTGCGGTGAGGCCATCAAGCGGGAGGCCATCCACTACATAGAGCGGGTTGCTGCTGGCGCCGATGGAGGTAGTTCCCCTGATCTTGATGCGCATAAATTCGCCGGGCTGCCCGGAGGCCTGGTTTACCTGCACACCGGCTACGCGGCCCTGCAGCGCCTGCGATACGTTCGATACGGCATTTACCTGAGTGATCTGGTCGGAGGTAACGGAGCCCACCGCGCCCGTGAGATCCGATTTTTTGGTGGCGCCATAACCTACTACCACAATATCGTTGAGGGAGCTGGAAGAGGGAGCCAGCGTAATCACCAGGTGATTGATATCTTTATTGAGATCGATTTTCTGTTCGTATGTGGTGAAGCCGACAAAGCTTACGCGCAGGGTATAGCTGCCAGGGGTAATACCGGTAATGGAAAAGGCGCCTTTGGCATCGGAGAGGGCGCCTTTGTTGCCCGGCAGCAGCACTACCGTGGCGTTTTCCACGGGCTTGCCTTTATCGTCCTGTATGGAGCCGCTTAACGTCTGCAGCAGTACAGGGGCGTTGTTTTCCGGCGCTGGTACAGCAGCTGGTTTTTCCTTTACTACGATGATCCTGTTACGGATTTCGCAGGTAAAGGGTTGTCCGTTTGCAATCACGCGAAGGACATCTGCCAAAGGCATATTTTTTATATCCAGCTCCAGGGGATGTGCTTTTTTTACCAGGGCAGCATCAAATACGAAGGCGTACCCGGTTTGTTCCCGGATATGGTCAAACACCTGTTCAACAGGGATCTGGTGGCCTTTCAGGGTAACCGCCTGCGCAAATGTTTTAGCGCTTACCTGAAGGAATGTTAGTAAAAGCAGACAGGCTGTCAGTTTCATAACCAGGATTATTTGTGTGCGCCGCTTCCCGGCATACAGTGGAATTTTGATAATGGAGTGTTGTTCCATAATTTTGTACAGTTTGGATGCTTAAAGTTTCTGTTGGTCAATACGAGTGGCTGCGAAACAGGGGATCCGGATATTCGCCGGAAGTGTTGCAAGCGCTTCCGGTTTTTTTTGTTTCCCCAGGTAACTACATCATGTTTTCATACGTGTTGGCGGTTTAGCTGGTAAATGATCAGGGATTTATAATGGTTGTACGGTGATTGTTCTGCCTTTCATATCGAAATGTACTTTGCCGGTGGCCTGGAGGGCATCCAGCAATACGCTGATGTCTTCTGTTTTAGGAATGAGGCCCGATAGCTTTATGCGATCAGCATCTCCTTTATAGGTTACTTCCACATCATACCATCTGCAGAGCTGGCGCATGATATCTTTGATACCAGCCTCGCGGAAACGGAACTCCCCGTTTTTCCAGGCCAGGATCTCTTTGAAATCGGCTGTTCCCATTTTGAAGCGGGACTGCCCCTGTGGAAGGCTGGCGCGTTGCCCGGGCTTTATCATTACACTGTCTGCCCCATTAGAGGCGGCTACTGATCCCTCGAGCAGAGAGGTGCTTACAGCTGCTTCGTCGTTATAGGCCATGATATTGAATTTGGTGCCCAGTACCCGGACTTTCATTTCATCCCGGTCCTGGTGGCCGGCCACTTTTACAATAAAGGGCATTTTGCTGCCGTTTGCGGTCTCATATGGCTTCACTTCAAAGTATCCCTCGCCGGTAAGACTCACCTCCCGTACAGGGCCTGTAAATGCCGTGGGGAACCGCAGGGAGGAAGCGGCATTGAGCCATACGCCTGTTCCATCGGGGAGGGTAATGCGGTATTGGCCACCGCGGGGCGTGGTGATGGTGTTCCAGGATGCGGCGGCGCCTTTACTGCCGGATGCCTGGTAGGCGAGCGCGCCGTTATTGAGCTTAATCACTTTTGTGTTGCCCTGCTGACTGAGTAGCCCGTTGTCTGCATTATCCAGCAGGATGGTATCGCCGTTGGCCAGGGTCAGCACCGCTTTATTACCGCCCGGGGTCACTTTCCCGGGAGCAGTGTTGTGTTGGGCTACCTGTTTTGCCGGCGTATGCTTCCCCGTTTTTATAAAAAACCAGGTGGCTCCGGCCATGCCCACCAATACCAGGATGGCGGCGACGAGGCGGGTAGCGGTAAAAAAGCGGCGGGTGGGTAATACCGCTGCATCTTCACGGATAGTTTGCTGCAGCCGCAGGTGGATACGGTCGCGTATTTTTTCGCGGAGCGCCTGCGCTTCAGCGGGGATCTCGATGTGATCGTCCGGCAGGTTATAGTACCAGCTATTCACCAGCTGCAGCTCTTCAGAAGTGGCATTGCCTGCCAGGTAATGTTCAATGGCTTGTTGCAATTCCTGCATAAATCCCCAGGCGATAATGTACCTGCCAGTATATAAGTGAACCGGGGGACAAAAATTACCTACGCATCTTCAAAAAAAATTAAAAAAAGATGGAAAAGAAGGAGTGGAGGATATGTTTCATTTTCAGCCGGAGATGCTGGATCGCTTTATTCAGCTGGTTATCTACCGTTTTGGGGCTGATGCCGAGGAGTTGGGCGATTTCCTTTGCGCTCATGCCGTTTTGCCTGCTGTAGCGGAAAACCACCCGGCATTTTTCCGGGAGGTTGTCCACTTCTTCGTGAATGAGCTGGAGGAGATGCCGGTAATGCAGCCTGTTTTCAAGCATAGCATCGCTAGGCTCACCGATAGATTGCCGGTATTTATTGCGGTATTCCCTTTTCCTGAAATGTGCGATGGTCATATATTTCACGGCAGCGGCCAGGTAGTTCTTCAGGTCGGCTGCCTGCAACTGCTGCCGGTTGCGCCATAAGCTGGCAAACACATCGTGCACAATATCTTCTGCCGCCGGCAGGTCTTTAAGACGGTTATATGCCATGCCCAGCAATAGCTCCCAGTAACGGTGATACAAAGCTGTAAATGCAGCTTCATTGCTTTCCGCTATCATAGATACCAGTTCACCGTCGCTCAGCGTTTGCAGTCTCCTTGACATACCGCTAACAATTATACATGAAAAATACCTGCCTTAAAAAAGTTGCTTTGGTTGTTTAACGTGTTTCAATTCCCGAAAACGGGGAGAAGGTAGGTATTCGTTGCGGTAAAATGATGAAGTTGATAAAAAAATATTGATAAAAAAGAAAATTATACCGGAGTTAAGACTGCCTGTGATCAGGCATATCAACGCCACGCCATAATATCGTCGCAAAGTTCCCAGGTGGTTTCGCTGTCTCTCAGTTTTATCTGTATCACGCGGCTGTCGGCGCCGTCATTTACATTATATTGCTGCCCGTCTGCGGGGATAATGGTAAGCTGCCACCGTTCTATTGCATTGTTTTCACCTTCATAGTTGGTGCCAATCAGCAGGTGTTTTCCGTCGGGTGAAAATACAGGATAGCCTTCCTGTTCGTTGCTGGTTGTTACCTGTTTCATATCGCTGCCATCGGCATTCATGAGCCAGATATGCTTTCCGCCGGCAAAGGCAATCTTGGTGCCGTCGTTGTTCACTGCTATGTGGTTCCAGTCGCTGAAGTTGAGTGTGGCCACCACATTGCCGTAGGTATAGCTGTTATTGAGCCGGTAAATAACATTACCAACGGTGCAGAGAATACTTTTATCCGGCATCCAGCAAATATGTCCTTTCACTTTTTTGCCGCCAATGGTTACCACTTCTGTTATCAGGTTTCCCTGCATATCCAGTATTAACAATCCCCGGTCAAAGGTAGGCTCCACCGCAATGAGGGTCATATCAGGTGAAAACAATGGCCGTGTATAGCTGCTCAGTTCTGTTCCTTTTTTCTTAAATTCGGAGAGGGTTTGGCCGTTGCTCATATCGATGATGCGGTATATTTCCCCGTCATAATCATTGGGATCTCCTACTGCCTGGATCATTTTGCTGCCATCGCGGCTGATGTCCCAGGTGTGCCGGTCGGCATCATAGGCCAGCGCTTTTGACCTTACACCACTGCCCAGGTCCAGTTTATAGGTGATGGCCAGCCCTGCGCCTTCAGACCAGTCGTAATAGATACTACCTGTGCCAAAATGATTATTACCGCCACCGGGGCCGTCACCGCCATCTTTCTTGCTACAGGAGGTGAACAATAGCATAATAACTGCTATAACAGCTGAATTCAGGAGTTTCATAAAGAAATATTTATTTCAAAAATCTTTACATTTGAGAGGGTAAACAATCCCCATAAGTATTGATTTGTTGTCTACATGAAAACCCTGAGATGAAATCAATACATTCCCTGATTTCTTACCCGGAGAATTATCGTCATTTTTGTGAAAGAGGAATAACCTTTGTTTTTTATCAGACATTTGTCATCTCTTGAAAAAATATCTCTTACTACTTTTGCTGTTTTTTTCCTCCCACAGCTTTGCGCAGCAAGCGGGGGTACATAGCTATGCGGATAGCCTGGAGAAGGTGCTTGCCGGGCCGTTAAACGATACGGTACGCGCCAGGACGCTTTTCCTGCTGTCGCAGTATTGGGCGGACCTGGACAGTGCCAAAGGCATGTTTTATATAACGGAAGCATTGAAATATAATCCGGAAGATGATTTTCATAATGGTATGGCCCATTACTACCTTGGGGGCGCATTGATGGAATATGATATTCCCCGTTCACAAAAGGAATACCGGCAGGCCGTGCAATTGCTGCAAAATGTTCCCGGGCAGCAGGGCTACGGGTTATTGGCAAAGGCATGGCATAACCTTGGTATACTTGAAGAGCGCAATGGTAATGAAAGAGCGTTTGCAGATATATTGTTGAATAAGGCCATTCCCCTGGCCGTAAAGGCAGATGATACAGATCATGTGGGCCTGTGTTATTTAAGTCTTGGGGTGGTATTCAGCAACATTTTTGACTACGACAGATCCACGGAGTATTACAAAAAGGCAATAGCCATATTCAGGAAGAAAGGCCCCACGAATGAAAAGCTGCTGGACTGTTACAGCAACATCGCCGAAAATTATCTGAGTAAAGAGCACTATAGTGAAGCTAAACCTTTCCTGGACAGTGCAGCGGTATTGGCGCCACTTTATCCGAACTCCATTTATCTGCCGTCTTTTTACCTGGCGCAGGGCAGGTATTACAATGGTATACAGGACTGGGAGCAGGCATTAAGGAGCTTCGACCGGGGAACAGTTATAGCCATGTCGCTGAAAAGGTTCTATGATGCAACTACCATCATGATGGAACAGTACCAGACCTACAAAGCACAGAAAAAATATACGGCGGCCAGGGAGTTGCTGCTGAAGATTTATGGAAGGCCTTATGTGGCGGAGATGCCGGAGAATATGCGGCTGGTATTGTATGAACTGGCAAAAACAGATTCGGCACTCAATAATCCCCGGGAAGCCTATAAATGGCTGTTAAAATTCACCGAGCTTACTGATAGCATCAGCAGGAATGAAACAAATATCAGGATATCAGAACTGGAAGCCAAATATAATTATGCGGAGAAGGAAAAGGAAGTGTTGCGTTTGAACGAAAGGACAAAGATGCAGAAATTGTTGCTGGGAGGCAGCCTGGTCTTACTGCTGATCACCATACTGATGTCTGTTTATTTTTATAAACAGAGAAGAGTTAAAGCGGAACAGCAGTTACAGTCGTTGCAGCAGGCGCAGCAAATTGCCGTGGCGCAGGCTTTACTACATGGAGAAGAACGGGAGCGGCGGCGTTTGGCCAGCGACCTGCACGATGGGCTTGGCGGAATGCTGGCAAGCGCTAAAATTCATCTTTCGGAAATGGAACAGGATGAGAACGGGCGGTTAAATAAAGTGATCGGGCAGTTAGATAGCTCGGTCACTGAATTGCGCCGCATTGCACGTAATATGATGCCCGAGGCCCTGTTGCGGTCGGGCCTGGAAATGGCCCTGAAAGACCTGCGCCAATCGGTGGCCACAGAAAGAATGAGCGTGGAAATGCAGCTCATTGACATAGCCCCGGATTTACCGGTACAGGTGCAACTGATCATTTACCGCATTATACAGGAGCTGCTGGCTAATGTGATAAAACATGCAGCTGCTACGGAAGTGTTTATTCAATGCAGCCAGCTTAAAAATATTTTTTACATTGCCGTTGAAGATAACGGGCGCGGATTTGATGTAAGATCCGTTCCCGCCGATAAGAAAGGTATTGGCCTGGAGAATATCCGGCATCGTGTGGAGTTTTTACAGGGGAAGATGGATATCAGCTCTTCCCCGGGAAAAGGCACCGTCATTAACATCGAACTTTTATGCCGCAACAGTTAAAGCATGTATCTGTAATTATCATAGAAGACCATTCAATATTCATCGAAGGGCTTTGCAGCATCCTGCAGGAAGCAGACGGGATAACGGTTTTGGAAACTTTTACCCGGGGAGAAGCAGCGCTGGATTTTTTGAAATCCCGGCGCGCGGATATCGTATTGCTCGACATCAGTTTACCTGAGATGTCGGGTATAAAGGTATGCAGCGCCATTAAAGAGCTGGATCAAAGTATAAAGATCATAGCGCTTACCAATCATACAGAAAAGAGTGTGGTGATGGAGATGTTGCAGAACGGTGCAGATGCTTATCTCTTAAAAAATACATCCAGGAAAGATCTTGTTGCTGCAATTTTCCAGGTACAGGAAAACCGGTTTTTGATGAATAATGAATTGCAGAAAATATTGTTCTCCGCAGAAACAAAGGTAAAGGGCATTCCCCGTCTTACACAAAGGGAACAGGAAGTACTGAAGTTAGTGGGCGAAGGCGCTACCACTGCGGCAATCGCCAAGCAGCTGTTCATTAGTACGCAAACAGTGGAAACGCACCGTCACAACCTGATGCGGAAATTCCAGGTAGGCAACTCGGCGTCGCTGGTAAAGAAGGCGGGAGAGTATGGTATGTTATAGCACTATCTATTTATCTTCATCTGCCTTCATCAGTCCCATACCAATGGCTTTTTTTATGAGCGTTACCGCGTTGGGCGCTTCAAACTTCTGGAGAAGGTTATAACGATGGCTTTCCACCGTTTGTATACTGATAAAAAGTTTGTTTGCCATTTGCTGGGTAGTAAGCCCTTCGCCAATCAGGTGGAGCACTTCTTTTTCGCGTGCCGTAAGGCGGGGTAATTTTTGGGGTGCTCCTGAGGGAGAGAAGATGATTTCCCGTACTTCATCGCTCATTACAAATTGTCCCTGCAACACCTGTGTTATGGCGTTTTCAAGATCCTGCAGCGAGGCGTTCTTTAACAGGTATCCGTTGGCGCCGCTGTTGAGCATATCGTTAATGATATGCTTTTCTGTATGGTTACTGAGCGCAATTACTTTTGTTTTCCTGCGCATGCGGTGAATGGCCTGGCAGAGATCGATGCCGGACAGTTGTCCCGGCAGGCTGATATCTAAAAAAATAATATCAGCTGTATGTTGTTGCAGATATTCCAGCGCGTCCTGCCCGTTGTTAAAGGCGGCGGCTACTTCCACACCTGGTATTTTCTGAAAAACGGTATTAAGCCCTTCAACAAAAATACCATGGTCTTCTACCAGTATAACGCTAATATTATCTTTCTTCCGTAACATTGATTTCTATGTTAATGATAGTGCCTTTCCCGGGGGACGACTGCAAATCTATTTTTCCATGCATATATGCTAACCTCGACCTTATGTTTTCCAGGCCCATACCATTACGGTTCCCGGAAGGCTGAGGGAGGCCTTTGCCGTTATCTTCAATAGTGATATAAAACCGTTCCTGTACTTTACTGCATTGCAGAAATACTTCCGTAGCGCCGGAGTGGCGGGCTGCGTTGGCCAGGAGCTCCTGTACAATCCGGTAGATCCCGATCTTCTCCTGCATCCGTATATTTTCCCGGAGGTTCAGTAATTCACATTCCACCCGCATTGTTGCTGTATCCATCGTTTTGCAAAGATCCCTGATGGCGTTGACGAAACCGGCGCGTACCAGTATTTCGGGTACCATGTTACGGGCAATGCGACGCAATTCATGTACGGAGTTGTCTACCTGCGCAATCACGTTCTTTAGTTCAATGTTTTGCCCTTGTTCTTTATCGTGACTGGCTACAGAAAGATTTAATTTAATTCCTGCCAGCATTCCACCCAGCCCGTCGTGCAGATCCCTGGCCAGGCGTTGCCGCTCTTTTTCTTCGCCCTGTAACTGTGCTTTGGTGATCTGCATTTCCAGTTCCTGCTGCATGGTATTCAGGCGTTGTTGTTCTCTTTTTTTACGTTGCCGGTATGCATAATAAACAAACCCGCCAAGCAAGGCAAGCAGGCATGCGCCAAAGTATAGCAGCAGCCGTTGCACCTGGTTGCGGTTTTGCAGGCGGAGCAATTCTTTTTCTTTTTCGGCAACACGGTATTTTGTTTCCATCTCTGCTATGGAGGCAGCTGTTTGTGTTGCAAAAACACTGTCGGATAATTGTGCATACTCCAGCATATGATCGAAAGCTATTGCAGGATGGCCCAGGGCTTTTTCCGTTTTCGCCAGTTCGAATAACAGCAGCCTTACATTGGTGCTGAGCGCATAACGTGCCTGTAACTGGTATGCTTTTTCCAGGAAGGGCTTCGCTTTTTCCAGCTGTCCCTGTTGTTTGTATACTTCATACTGTTCGTAAGCAATGGCAGCTGCGTCATACGGCCGGTTGAGCTGTACGGCCAATGTTTCCCCTTTGTCCAGTGAGGCAATGGCCTGCGGCCACTGTTTTAACCGCGAATGGTACATTCCTTCCACATAGTAATAAAAGGGCCGGTAAGAAGAATCGGGGCTGGATGAAAGGATATTGAATGCTTCTTTTAAATATGATGTAGCTGAATCTGGTTTGCCCTGCAGCACAAAGGATTTGGATTTATTCAGCAAACATTCCGCCAGCACAAGAGATCTTTTATGCAGGCTGGTGAGTATTTTGATGGCTTTTTCATAATAGTCGCCTGCCCGTTCATAGTTTTTATAATTCATAAATTCGGCGCCGAGGTCCATATAATTCCATGCTACCCGTTCCTGGTCGCCAGCGGCCTGGGCAAGCGGAATAGCCTTAGAGAGCATGGCTTCCACAAATCCTTTGCTGTTATCCATCAGCTGGTCCAGTGCACCGTAGTTATGCCAGGCGCGCGACCGGTACTGGAAAGCTTCGCGTGTTGTGAAACGTTGCAGTATTTCATCTGCCTGCATGTAATCCCGCTGGCTTTTGATCATGTTGTAGCTGTAGTATGCGCCAGCCCTGTAGAAGTAGGCCACGCCACGGAGAAAGGAGTTTTCTTTCGTGTAACGGAACGACTGTTCCGCAAAATCCACCGCGCGGGCGCTGTCCCTGTCGGCCCAGTAATCAGAAAGCTGGAACAGCAGCCGGGCTTTGGCGCTGTCGGCAGTGGCCGCAGTAACTGCGGCCATCAGGCTATCGGAATAGGAAGCGCCGGGCTGTTGCTGTGCAACTGCATGCCGGGAAAACGCTGCCTGCGCTAACAACATTGTTATAACTAATATTTTTTTCAAGCTATCGGGTGTATGGGAAAAGAAACAGGGCAGCACAGTTGCTCCTGACGATAAAGGGAAGTTCGGTTTAAAAAATCAGACGGCCAAGAGTTGCTGCCCGGTAATTTTACCGCCATACAAAGTCGCCCACTATAGTCGTTCCAAGCCCGTCGGATCTATCTTCTCCTTTTATCTTTACCTGTATTACGCGGTTGTCTTCTCCCGGCCATACCTTATACACCTGGCCGTCGGCAGGCACCAGGCACAGGTGGGCGGCAGTAGTGCCGGAACCAGGAACGCCGGCCCGGGAGTTGGCAGCGATTGCAATGTATTTGCTATCCGGCGAGAAACAGGGTTTTATCTCAGACTGATTACTTTCCGTTACCTGGTGAAAATCGCTGCCATCGGCATTCATTAGCCAGATATGTTTGCCCGCTGATAGGGCTATTTTTTTGCCATCAGGGCTGGCGCTGGCGTATCCCTGCCAATCGGAAAAAGGAATGTCCCTTATTTTGGATGCCGAAGTAAAGCTGGTATTGGTGCGATACAGGCTGCCATTCTTTTTGAACAGGATAGTACCGCCAGGTTCCCAGGCAATGGGATCGAGGTATTTAAAATCATGATCGCTGCCGTAACCGGCGATGTTTTTAAGCACTCTTCCGTTCATGTCCAGGATCACCAGCCCGTCGTCGAACATAGGGGTCAGCGCCAGTTTGGTGCCATCAGGTGAAATATAGGGCAGACCGCCGTGGTTATCATTTGGTTCATAAAAGATTTCCTTTATAGTAGAACCATTGCTGGTATTAAAGATGATATAGCGGGTATCATAAGTGGATGGATCCAGTTGTTTTAC
>NZ_DATCRD010000158.1:0-15505 GCF_036569185.1 Chitinophaga sp. | reverse complement strand
CCAGACAGATACTCGCGGGCGATAGTAATTTTCAAGCTGTCTGAATAAATGGGTGGTGCTCCGGATTTTCTTTTCATGTTAGTAATTTAATTAAATCATAGTTAACTCCTAACATGTAAAGTAAATTCTGAATCAAGACACTGATTCGTGTTGTAACATACAGCCCATGCGCGGTTGGTTACAATTGCCGCTGTAGTCAATATGCAAAAGGTTTTCAGGTCAGCCGGCCCGAAGCCCCTTTGCATGATGATAACCGCAGAATGTCGGCGTAATTTTATAAATTACTCCCCGGCATATAAATTCCCCGGTAAAATGACATCCGACACCGCAAAACAAATTGGCAGAATAAAAGCGATCATTGCGCTGGTGGTGGCAATGGCCATCCTGGAGTTTTCCTGGTTTTTTTCAGAAGCAGGAGGTAACTGGGCAAATGGCCTGATCTTTTTTATAGATGCGCAGATGAACCCGGAGGTATTGATCTTTTTTATACTTCTTTTTGGGATCACTTATTTTTTGGGGGGAAAGGCAGCAGCAGGGATCTTAGAGCGTCCTGAAAAATATCTGGCTGCCGGAACGAAGTATGGCCTGCTTACCAGCCTGATCGTGATCCTTTACTGGACCATTGTTTATATCCTTCACAACGGGTTTCATGTAACGTTTTACCAGATCATGCTGGTATTGCCTGCTTTATTGCTGATCGTAACTATAACATCCGGCTGGTTATGGGCGGCCTGGCAAATTATGCGGAAAGTGAAGCATACAGACTTATGATGAAAACAGCGGCAACGGAACGTACAAAAGGCTTTATCAGTATTGTGTTTGTGATGCTCATCTGGGGCAGTTCCTTTACAGTCACCAAAACGGTGGTGGCGGAAGTGCCGCCTTACCTGTTTGCTGCACTGCGGCATATAGTGGCCTGCGGGTTGCTGTTGCCGTTTTACCTGCGCCAGCGGAAAAAAGTACCGCAGCAATTGCCTTATAAAAAGCTGGCAGTAATGGGCATATTGGGCATTACGGTATATTATGGTCTTTTTAATTCGGCTATGCTGTATATCCCGGCATCCACCGGTGCACTGGTAGAGGGATTAATACCGGTGGCCATCGCTATACCGGCGGCCTTGTTGTTAAAGGAGCATATTGGCGGCAGAAGTATTGCCGGCATCGTCTTATGTGTAACGGGCGTGGTGCTGGTAGGGTTTGTAGGGAATACCGGGGGAACGCATACCCTGCGCGGCAGCGCGCTGATGCTGCTGGCGGTTTGTTGCTGGAGCGCGTATACTTTGTTATCGAGAAGCCTGAAAGATACAGATACCCTGTTAGCCACGGCGGTGAGCACGTTTATAGGATCAGCCTTTTTAATACCGGTGGCCGGCGTGGAACTCTACCTGCATGGTATGCCGGGAATATCCGGGCAGGCATGGGGGGGAATTATCTACCTGGGGGTATTTGCTTCTGCACTGGCTTATTTCCTTTATAACAAGGCGCTGGAAAGTTTGCCAGCTGCCCAGGTGGGTAATTTCCTGAACCTGAACCCCGTGATCGGTGCACTGATTGCTGTGATCTTCCTGAAAGATACTTTTACTCCCTGGCAGATGGCCGGCGGCCTGCTGGTGCTGGCCGGTATCTGGTTAAGCTCAAAACGGGTGAAACAATAGATCGTTGTTGCGGCTATTAAATCTGGTAATTAATGTTTAATTTACCCACCGTCATGTGAACGGTTCCAGGATAGAATGATATTATGAACGAACAGGAATTACTACATCAACTTTCTCTTGGTGACCAGGAGGCATTTACGGCCATTTACCAGCAATACCATGGCGGCATCTATAATTACCTGCTGAAGTTTACCAAGAATCCTATACTTACTGAAGACCTGGTACATGATGTTTTCCTGAAGATATGGGAAGTAAGGGCCCAGCTGGATATACGGTTGTCGTTCCAGGCTTACCTGTACCGCCTGGCCCGTAACACGGCGCTCACGCAGCTGAACCGGATCTCCCTGTATGATACCATTCGTGACGAAGTGATGCACCGGGTTTCCCTGGGCATCAACGACCAGACTTTAATGAACAATGTGGAAGCGAAGCAGTATGAGGAACTGCTCAGTAAAGCGGTGAACAGCCTGCCTCCGCAACGGCGGGAAGCATTTATCCTTTGCCGCCAGCAGGGCAAAACCTATGAAGAGGCAGCTGCCTTAATGCATATTTCACGTAATACGTTTAAACAGCATTTGTCGCTGGCGGTAAAATCAATTAAGGAATACCTGCTGGAGCATGGCGATATTTCGCTGCTGATCCTCCTGGTATCGCTGAAATAATTTTTCCCATCGCATCCACCCATTTGTTTTATTCATTAGTCTTATTGTTATGGAGCCGAATAAATTTTCTGAAACAGACCTGCTTCAAAAGTACCTGGACGGTAGTATTTCGGAGCCGGAAAGCAAGGAATTGTTTGAGCGGTTGAAGGAAAACGCTATTGAAGATAATGCTGCACTGGATGCGTTGCTGCAGAAAGTGTACAACGAATCTTTTACAGAAGCGCCTGCCATTTCAGCGGAAGCCAGCCGGCGGATCCTGGAGCGGCTGGTAGCCACTGTGCAGCCGGTTCACACGGAAACACCGGTTCGCCGCATGCCTTCCTGGTGGCGTTATGCGGCAGCGGCAGTACTGATCATAGCCGTGGCTGCCACAGCAGTATGGCTGCTAAACCCGCCTAAGAAAAAAACGCCGTCGTTTGCAGAGAACGTATCGCCATCCGGTGAGATCCTTTCCGGTTCCAGTCGCGCTATACTGCAACTGGCCAATGGCGAGGAAATATTGCTGGACAGCGCCCGGGGCAACATTGTAGATAATGGGAACTTCCATGTAAGCAACAACAGCGGTAAACTGAACTATAAAGGCAACGCCGGCAAGGCAGAGCATCATACCCTTACCACGCCCCGTGGAGGCCAGTACCAGCTGCAGTTGCCGGATGGTACGGTGGTATGGCTCAACGCTGCATCCAGTATTACTTATCCTACCGCATTTACGGATCATTACCGCAAGGTAAAGGTAGTGGGAGAGGTTTATTTTGAGGTGGCACAGAACAAAGAACAGCCATTTATGGTAGATGTGGATGGCAAGGCCTCCATAGCAGTGTTAGGAACAAGCTTTAACGTAAACGCCTATACGGATGAACAGAGTATCCGTACCACTTTGCTGGAAGGAAGTATTATCATGTTCCACGAGCAACAAACGGCTATGCTGAAGCCGGGGCAACAGGCCCAGATCAAAAATGAGCTGAGGATGAACATCATTAATGACGCGGATGTAGAGTCGGTAATGGCCTGGAAAAACGGGTTGTTCCGGTTTGATCGCGCCCCTCTCAGCGAGGTGCTGAGGCAGATGTCGAGGTGGTACGATGTAAGCATCGTGTATGAACAAGGCATACCGGATATCATATTCAGCGGGGAAATAAAAAGGGACCTGAGTTTATCGCAGGCACTTGTGGTGCTGGCAAAAATGGGAGTTCATTACCGGATAGAAGATAAGAAATTAATAGTAATGCCATAGTTTTCCATAAATCAAAAACCAATCAACCATTATTATCCTGAAAAATGCCGCCGGATGCGGTAAAGTTGATTAATGCCCCTGGATGCTGTAATTTTGCGGTGATTGAATCACCAGCAACTGTAATATGACCAACAGCATTGTTAAGCAGCAAAGAATAAAGGACAGGAATATAGGAATAGCCACCCTGCTGGCTTTTGCCATGATCCCCATGTCGGGGTTTGCCACGGATATTTATATTCCCTCTTTACCGGGTATGACCAGCGCCCTGGGTATTTCCAACAGCCAGGCCCAGCTCACGCTGAGCCTTTTCCTGATCAGCTATGGCTTGTCGCAGCTTTTTATTGGCGGGCTGCTGGATAGTTTTGGCCGGTACCGGATCTCACTGGTGGCCATGTTCATCTTTTGCGCGTCTTGCGTTACCATTGCCAACACACATAATATTTATGTTATTTACGCCATGCGGGTGCTGCATGGTATTACCATTGCCGCCATGGTAGTAAGCAAGCGGGCATTTATTGTGGATCTGTATTCGGGGGAACAGCTAAAACATTATCTCAGCCTTTTTACGATCATCTGGTCTACCGGGCCCATCATAGCGCCTTTCATTGGCGGGTACCTGGAGGTGACCTTTGGTTGGGAATCCAACTTTTATTTCCTGGGTGGTTTTGCCGCTTTGTTGTTGCTGCTGGAGTTGCTATTCAGTGGTGAAACCATCCGGCATACTACGCCGTTCCACCCGGTGAAGATCCTGTCTATTTACTATACCATGATCCGTACCGGCAGTTTTACGCTTGGCATTGTGATGTTGGGACTGGCCTATTCCATGGTGATGGTATACAATATGTCGGGCCCATTTATTATTGAGCACCATTTTGGCTTGTCGCCCGTAATAACCGGTTATTGTTCCCTGTTCCTGGGGTTTGCCTGGATGGTGGGCGGATTTTTGGGTAAGGGGATGATCAATAAACCTTTTGTAAAGAAGATGAGCATCAATGTGGGACTACAGCTGGTGGCGGCATTACTGTTGCTGGTCACGTTTTCCGTGTACGGCGGGTTGTGGACTATACTGGTGTTTGCGTTCCTGGTGCATGTGGGCGCAGGCTTTACCTACAATAATTATTTCACTTTCTGTTTGCAGATATTTCCCAAAAATGCCGGTATTGCCGGCGGCCTTACGGGTGGTTTATGTTACGTGATTGTATCCATGCTGAGTTACGGCCTTATATATACGTTGCCGGCGAAAGATGGCAGGCACCTTTCTTTTAGTTATATATTCCTGGTCCTGGTGAGCGCACTGGTGATGTACCGGGTGTTCCTGCTGTACAGGAAGCGGGAAGTGGCGTTGCAGTAGAGTGGCGGATGCAGAGATGTGTAGGCAATATCCTTGTTTCAAACGTAGAGGGCGGGCGTTTTCGCTCTATCAGGTCTATCAGCAGTTCTGCAGCTATTTTGCCCATTTCAAAAGCCGATTGCCGGATGGTGGTGAGGGAGGGCGACAACAGCTCAGGGGAGCTGAAGTTGCTGAATCCTGCCAGGGCCATTTGCCCGGGGATCTGTATGCCTTGTTCGTGCAGTATGGAGAAGCAACGCATAGTGAGCCGGTCGGATCCTACCAGTAAGGCGTCCGGCGGTGTTGCCAGCGACAGCAGCTCCCGGATAGCATTTTCGGTTTCCGGGATATCGTTGCCACAGGCGTTGCAGTATTTTATATAATGGTCATGTACAGGCAGTTGATGCGCCCGGAGGGCGTCCTGGTATCCCTGCAGTCGCTCCCGCGTAATAGAGAGGCCGGGAGCGCCCGTGAGGTGGGCAATGCGCCGGAAGCCGCGTTCCAGCAGGTGCCTGGTGGCGTTGAACGCGCCGCCTTTATTATCTGCAATTACGCGGTGGGTATTGATGGCGTCTGTAACGCGGTCGAATAAAACAATAGGAAGCCCGTGATCGTGCAGGCGTTGAATATGCGCAATATCGGCGGTGCCGCCCGAGAGGGAGAGGAGGAGCCCGTCTACCGCCCGCCAGGAAAGGTTTTCCAGGTTCTTTATTTCTCTCTCATAAGATTCATCGTTCTGGGTGATCATCACCAGGTAATCTTTATTATAGGCGGCCGATTCTATACCGCTGATCACTTCCGCATAAAAATTATTGGGAATACTGCTGAGGGCGATGCCAAGGCAGCGGCTTTTTTTATTCTTCAGGCTTTGCGCCATGAGATTGGGACGGTAGTTATGTTTGGCTGCATAATCCTTTACCAGTTGCTGGGTAGCATCGCTGATCTTGTAGCTTCCTTTCAGCGCCCTTGAAACGGTGGAAAAGGAGAGGCCCAGCGACCTGGCGATGTCTTTAATCGTAATGGGTTGCTTTATCATAACGAGGCGGTTGAAAGTGTAATGCAAACGTTTGCCCTAATAAATTGCCCGGTTGGCTATACTGGTTCAAATATAAGTGTTAATTTGACAGTTAAATTAGAAAATCAGTTATTGCTGACTAACTTTTTACAGTCGGCCGGGGAAGAGGAATGCCTGATTTCCTTTTTTTTAGAACAATGGCATAATCGATTAAGCTCAACCAGGTGTATAAGAAGATATCTATTCATGACATTGCCCGGCAATTAAATGTATCCTCCGCTACGGTTTCCTATGTGCTGAATGGAAAGGCACAGGAAAAACGTATCAGCGCCGAACAGGAAAAAAGGATACTGGCTTTTGCACGGCAGGCCGGTTACCGGCCCAATATGGTGGCTAAAAGCCTGCGCACCGGTAAAAGCAAAACCATTGGGATGCTGGTGGAAGATATTGCCGATCCCTTCTTTTCAAGTATCGCGAGGGAGGTGGAAAAAATAGCCAGCCAGCTTGACTATAAGATCTTTTATTCCAGTACGGAAAATGATACGCGCATTACGCAGGCATTAATAAAAGTGTTTCGTGATGCACAGGTAGACGGCTATATCATTGCGCCGGCGCCGGGTATTGAAGAAGATGTGCAGGCGCTGATCAACGACCAGTTGCCGGTGATCCTTTTCGACAGGTATTTCCCTGGACTGCCAACGGTAAACGTGGTGGTCGATAATTTCAATGGGGCCTACCAGGCCTGCCGGCACCTGCTGGATCAGGGCTTCCGGCATATAGGCCTGGTAACGCTGGATTCCACCCAGGTACAGATGAGCGACCGCCTCGCCGGGTACGCCGCTGCAATGGGAGAAGAAGGGCTCAAACCACGGGTGCTGAAGATCCCTTATCGTCTTCCACCGGAAAAGATCGCAGGAAAGATCAAAATGTTCATCAAACAGCATAAAGACATGAACGGTGTATTATTTGCCACTAACTACCTCGCCATCAGCGGACTGGACGCCATCAACAGCCTGCATAAAAAAATACCCGCTGATATGGGCATTGTAGGGTTTGATGATAATACCCACTTCTCCCTGTTTTCTCCTGCCGTTACGGCTGTTGCACAACCCGTGCAGGAAATATCCGGACAGGTGATGAAAATGCTCATGGCGTCCATGGCGGATATGGCCGGTAACTCCCGCGCCACAACAGTGGTATTGCCCACCAGGCTTGTGATCAGGGAATCGTCTTTAAAGACCGGCAGCAAAAAATATTCATCTGTATAGATAAATGCAAACGTTTGCTTTAAAATGGTACTTAATCGATTAATCATAGGTTATCTGCAAACAACATATTATTCACGTTACTGATCAAAAACTAAAATATGCAACAACCAGGAATGGAAAGGCTCCCATGCCAGCCTGAAAAGGGGTAACTACCCGTCATCGCATTATTTAATTTATTAAAAGATAAAACCATCCCGTTATGAAACGATTTTACAGCCATGTCGTTTTTCTTTGTATGCTGCCCTGCATGTTGCTGTTGGGCATCCCATCCTTCGTTTTTGCACAAGACCATAAAACGGTAACAGGCACTGTATCGGATGCTGTAAAGCATGAACCGGTAATAGGCGCTACCATCCGCGTGAAAGGCGCCAACACCGGCGCTGCTACGGATGTAAACGGTCGCTTCAGCGTGAAAGCCGCCGCCACAGATATCCTCGTGATCAGCAGTATAGGATTTAAAACAATAGAGCTGCCTGTGGGCAACCGCAGCAACCTCGCCATTCAGCTGGCCATAGATAATGGCAATATGAATGAAGTGGTAGTGGTGGGTTACGGACAGCAGAAGAAAGCCACTTTAACCGGCGCCATTGCCACCGTGGATTCAAAGGTATTCCAGGACCGCGGCGTGGTATCCAACCCGCTGGCATCCCTGCAGGGACAGGTGCCTGGCGTGATCGTTACACGCAGGGCTGCCGCCCCCGGGCAGGAAGGATGGAACTTCCAGATGAGAGGCGCCACTTCTACCAACGGTACGGAACCACTGGTGGTAGTGGATGGAATTCCTATGCAGGGCACCGGCGTGCTCAATTCCATCAACCCGTCGGATATAGATAATATGTCGTTCCTGAAAGATGCGGCAGCCGCCATTTACGGCGCACGCGCTGCCGGCGGCGTAGTGCTCATCACCACTAAAAGAGCGAAAGCCGGGTTGCCTTCTATCCAGTACAACGGCTCTGTATCGCAGAAAAGAATGGGGCTCAAACCCACTTTCCTCAACAGTGATCAGTACGGGCAATACCTGCTCCAGGCAATCTCCAATGCCTCTACCGGCGGGGTGCCCGACGAAAACTGGATCTGGACCAAATATGCCAGGGCATGGATCAACCGCCCGGATAGTTTGTTCATCGATAAAAACACCCCGGAATACCTGGCTGGTGGGGAAACCATTGGCTTTACTGACGTGAAAGACTATACGTTTTTTGATACCAACCCCATAGATATCCTCTGGGGCAACGGAAGGGCTATGTCTACCCAGCATGATCTCAGCTTGTCGGCCGCTACTGATAAAATGGGCTACCGTTTATCGCTCGGTTATATGGACGACGGCAGTATGCTCAAATGGGGACAGAACTCCAATAAACGATATAATGTGCGCTTTTCGCACGACTATACCTTTGCGCCCTGGTTTAATATGCATACCAATGTTTCCATGGAGAAGAATGATGTAATAGTGCCTACCCGCCAGGGAGAGATCAACTATGGCTCGCAGCCCGGTTTCCCGGTAGCTACCATTCATGGTAAACCATACGCCTGGGGCACCCAACCGGCCCGTAACTGGCTGCTGGAACTGGGAGGAGAGTCGAAAACCTACAACAGCCGCGTGTTTGCCAATACCCGGCTCGATTTCACCCTCGCC
Source organism: Chitinophaga sp. (assembly GCF_036569185.1). Lineage (GTDB taxonomy): Bacteria > Bacteroidota > Bacteroidia > Chitinophagales > Chitinophagaceae > Chitinophaga. The sequence goes on along the minus strand of NZ_DATCRD010000158.1, from coordinate 6,705 downwards.
CGTGATTTAAAACTGATAGGATCTGTGGGGTATAACTGGACCTCTATCAGCACAAAGAACCAGTACAAATCAATATCCGGTATCTATAACTATTCGGAAAGCTATCAATACCTTGATAATCCTTCACAGGATCAATCTTCCTACACAAGGGGAGAGCTGAGAGACGTTTATTTTAATACCAATGCTTATCTCGAATATAAAAAGAGATTAAAAGAAGTACATAATTTCTCCGTGGTGGCAGGTATCAACTATGAGCGCGATCAGAGCAACTTTTTTTCTACCACCACCACTTACCTGGCCAGCAATGATGTGCCGGCGCTGAATCTTGGTCTTGGCGACAACACCACCCGCTCCAATACGGAGAGCATAGGAGAATGGGCCATCGGCTCCGCATTTGGACGCTTCAATTACGCCTATAAGGATAAGTATCTTTTTGAAGCTAATGGCCGCTACGACGGTAGCTCCAGGTTTGATGCAGACCACCGCTGGAAATTTTATTCCGGTATCTCTGCCGGCTGGCGCATCTCCCAGGAAAATTTTATGCGCAATATAAAATTCGTGAACGAGTTAAAACTGCGTGGCTCAGTAGGTACAGTGGGCAACCAGTCGGGCATAGGTTTGTACGACTACCTCGTTCGCATGAATTTTGGCCAGGGCGCTATACTGGGCAACTACAGCTCCCGGGCTGTGGTGGCGGGCCCCAAAGATACCCTCGTAAGCCTGGACAGGACCTGGGAAAAAGTGCATAACCAGAATATAGGTGTAGACTTTACCGTGCTTAACAATCATCTCTACGGCACTTTCGACTACTTCTGGAAACAGAATAACAACATGCTGCTTCCACAGGTATATCCTGCCGTACTGGGCGCTGTAGCGCCTTCTGCCAACATAGGTTCGCTGAAGGTATGGGGCTGGGAAATGTCTATCGGCTGGAGAGACCAGATCGGAAAAGTATCTTACTATATCAATGGAACGCTCACGGATAACAGCAATAAACTGATAAACTATGGCGGCGCCAATATTGTTGCCGCAGGCAAACAAAACCTGGAAGGATATGCCCTGAACTCCTACTTCGGATTTAAGTATGATGGCCGTATCCAAACTGATAAGGAAGCCGCGGATTACGCCGCCCTGGTGCCGGGAAGCAGTATTCCCAATATGCCGGGCGCCACGCAGATGATCAAGGGAATTAACCGTTTTAAAGATATTAATGGAGATGGCAGATTGACTAATGCGGGTGCTAACCAGTATTTACTGGGAAAGAAAGACGCCAGCGGCAATCCCATTCCTGACGGGGATGTAGTGTACCTGGGCAGAAGCGATCCCCGTTATGTATACGCCATCAATTTTGGCGGCGAATGGAATGGCTTCGATTTCAGCGCAGTATTCCAGGGCGTTGCCAAACAACAGATCTACCGCCGCTCCGACTGGAGCACGCCATTTGGCACTATCTGGCAGGGCCATGCGGATTGGTGGGTAGGTAAAACCTGGACGCCTGATAATCCCAACGCGGAATTACCCATTCTCACCACTGCTACCAATAAAGGCTTTGGCAACTACGCCGCTTACAACTACCAGATCTCCGACTGGTCTATGCAGAACGGGGCTTATATCCGCCTGAAGAATATCGTGCTCGGCTATACGCTTTCGCCCGAATTATCAAAACGTATAAAGATGCAACGGTTACGGGTATACGTATCTGCCAACGATATATGGGAGTTCACCAGGGTGGAAGATAAATGGGATCCTGAGCAAACTTCCGATGTATCCGGTGGCGCGCAGCGCTATCCTTTCTTCCGCCTCATCACCTTTGGTGTAAACGTTACCTTCTAGTTCCACAAAAAAAGCACTGACATGAAAAAGATCTCTAAATATATTCCACTGGTATTGGCAGGCTACCTGTTCTCCACCACGCCTTATGGTTGTAAAAGCGCATTGGATCTGCAACCGAAGGATGCCGTGCAGGACACGAATTTTTACCGCAAGCCCAACGATTTTAAACTGGCCGCGAATACTTTTTATAACTACCTGCGCTCTTTCAGTAATGGTAATGGAGATGGGCATGCAGGCTCCGATCTGACCGCCGATCGTGGCGCCATTGCCCGCGGAACAAATACCATCGTTTCCAACGATATCAATTACAACGACGCTTATAAATGGATCCGCAATATCAATTACCTGCTGGCAAAAGCCAACGGGTACCCCAACCCGGCGGAATTGAAACAGTATGTGGCGGAAGCAAAATTTTTCCGGGCCTATGTATATTTTGATAAACTGTTCACTTCCTATGGCGGAGTGGTTTTAGTGAAAGATGTTTTAACCACCGCTTCCCCGGAATTGACCGCAGCCCGCAATACCCGCGAGGAAACGATAGATTTTATCATTTCCGACCTGGAAGCCGCCATCCCCGATCTTCCCCTGGAAGGAAGCATTGGCGATGCAGATAAGGGCCGTATCAGTAAACAGGCCGCACAGGCTTTCCTGGGAAGGGTTTGTTTGTACGAAGGCACCTGGCAGAAGTACCGGAACGGAGACGCAGGCAGGTATAATGCGCTGCTGAGCAAATCGATCGCCAATTCCGATGCGGTGATTTCCAGCGCGCAGTTCTCCCTGTTCAAACCCGCTGTACTGGGCGACTCTGCATTGAAGTACCTCTTCATCCTGGAGAACCAGAAATCCAACCCCGCAGGCGTTACCAAAGCGCTGAACAACGAATACATCCTGGCGGTGCGCTACGAGTCCAACAACCTGCTGAAAACAATTCCCAACCAGATTTCCTTTGGCGCCCTGGGCGCAGATATGAGCCGTAAAATGGCCGATATGTACCTGTGCAGCGACGGCCTGCCGATCAATAAAACGGCAACGGGTTTCAGTCGCGCTAAAATGACCTCCGAATACGAGCACCGCGATAACCGCATGCGTTACTTTATGATGATTCCCGGTTATCTTTACTGGCAAAACGCTACCAACTGGCATATCAACTGGGACTGGAGCGCGGCCGATGTGGCCAATGCGCGCCCGAAGTTTGATCCATGGACCAACGATATTACCGCGTACAGTAACCAGCAATGGGCAGCCGAAAGAAAAGTGCCCAACAGCCAGGAAGGGTATGATTACCCGGTACTGCGACTGGCAGAAGTATATCTTAACTATGCAGAGGCTTTATATGAACGCAATGGCATGATCTCCGATGCGGATCTTGACAGGTCGCTGAACCTGGTAAGGCTGCGGGTGAACGGCAGCATTAATATGCCTAAGCTGAGCAACAGTTTTGCAGCGCTGCACGGTTTGGATATGAAGGAAGAAATACGCCGGGAAAGGGCTGTGGAATTACAGGGAGAAGGCCAGCGGATGGATGACCTGAAGCGCTGGCATATTGCGCATATTGAGCTAACCAAGCCGCTACTGGGCGTACGTTGGGCAGGTACTGAGTTTGCCGCCAAATATCCCAAGGCGCCGGCGCTTACTGCTGATGGCGATGTATTGGCCGACCCGGTGAGTGAAAGGAAGTTCACCGAGAAAAACTATTTGATTCCTATACCTACTAACCAGATCCAGTTAAACCCTCAACTTAAACAAAACCCGGGATGGGAATAACCATTTAATTCCATAGTTATGAAAACAAGCCCTGTTTTTTGTAAGCGTATCTTTTCTTTCCTGTTGCTGCTGACCAGCATCTGTATCCGTGTGAGCGCACAGCCGTTTGTGCATCCCGGCGGTTTGCATACTCAGGCAGACCTTGACCGGATGAAAACCAAAGTAGCGGCTGGCGCCCATCCGTGGATTGACGACTGGAACCTGTTAATCACCGATCCGAAGGCGCAGAACACTTATACGGCAGCGCCCCGCGCCAATATGGGCGTTAGCCGGCAACGCGCTTCAGCAGATGCGCATGCCGCATACCTGAATGCGCTGCGTTGGTATATTTCCGGCGACACCAGTTATGCCGATTGCGCCATCAGGATCTGTAACGGCTGGTCGGCCGCCGTAAACCAGGTGCCCACCGGAACGGATATCCCGGGCCTGAGCGGCATTCCCATTTTTGAGTTTGCGCTGGCCGGGGAGTTGCTGAGGATTTGTCCGCGCTGGGCTACCGCGGATTTTAACCGCTTTAAAGACATGATGATTACTTACTGGTATCCCGTATGTCATAACTTCCTTACCAATCATAACGGGGCTTGTATCAGTAACTACTGGGCCAACTGGGATGCCTGTAACATAGGCGCTATCCTTACCATAGGCGTATTATGCGATGATACCGCGAAATATAACGAAGCCATTAACTATTATAAAACCGGCGCTGGCATGGGCAGTATTGCCAATGCCGTATATACGCTGCATCCCGGCGGCCTGGGACAATGGCAGGAGAGTGGGCGCGACCAGGAGCATGCGCAATTAGGCGTTGGGCTGCTGGCCAGCGTTTGCGAAGTAGCCTGGAACCAGGGACTGGATCTTTACAGCTATGATAATAACCGCCTGCTGGCAGGCGCTGAATACGTAGCCAAAACGAATCTCTGGAACGAAGTGCCTTATACGGGTTATAATAACTGTAAAAATGCCAACCAGCGATGGGTATCCATCAACGGGAGGGGGCGGCTGGACGACCGGCCCATTTGGGAAATGATCTATAATCACTATGTAGTGAGAAAAGGATTGAGCGCGCCCAACACAAAAGCCATGGCCCAGCTGATGCGGCCTGAACATGGCAGCGCCGACCATTTCGGATATGGCACCCTGGCTTTTACACTGGATGCAACAGCTTCGGCTTATCCGCCGCTGCCGCCGCCTGCAGCGCCTTCGGGCTTAACCGCTACCGCCGGCGTATCGCAGGTATGGCTGAACTGGACGGCGCCTCCGGGTAATGCAGCGCAGGGCTACGTGGTGAAAAGAGCTACTACTAACGGTGGCCCCTATACGACTATTGCCTCCTGGACAGATAACACCACGCCTGCCTATCGTGATGGCGCCGTTACCAATGGTAATACTTATTATTACGTGGTATCGGCCATTAACCAATCGGGCCCCGGCAGCGAAACATCCCCGGTGAATGCAGCGCCACAGGCGGCTTCCGCTACCCTGCCTGCAGGCTGGGGCCGGCAGGACATCGGCACTGGCATTACCGCCGGCGCCAGCAGCTTTGCGGAAGTAGCCGGCAATACCTTTATGCTTACCGGCGCAGGAACAGATATCAGCGGCACTGCCGATGTATGCGCTTTTACGTATAAAAATGTGAGTGGCAATGCCACCGTCACCGCACGACTTTCCGCTTTCGGAGGATCGCTGCGTAAAACAGGCATTATGATCCGCGAATCGCTGGATCCGGGCGCAAAAACATTGTTCATGAAACTGGGCGATGCCGGCGCGCGGCAGGCTGCATTCGGTGCGCGTACCACTACCGCCGGCAATATGACATGGACCGGTGGCAACGATTATACCTGGCTGCCCGCCTGGTTCCGGCTTAGCCGCAGTGGTAACACCTTCACCGCATACGAATCTACCGACGGCGTTCACTGGCTGGTAGTGGGCACCGCTAATGCTACTATGAACAACAATTACTACATTGGCATGGCCGTAAGCTCTGGCAGTCTCACCACTATGAACACCGCTACCTTCGATTACCTCTCGGTGGTATTGGGATCGTTGGCCGGCGCTGATTCGCTGGCTGTTAAAAAGCCTGTTGATACCGCTTTTAACAGCGGCGCAGCGGATGTAGCACTGCTGTATCCCAACCCGGTAAACGGTCATGAATTTTATGTAAGAGTAAACAAAACATTGCGGCAACGTGATTTGCGTATATCCGTATACGATATAAACGGTAAAACGGTGCACAACCAATTGGTGAAAAAGAATGCCTCCGGCGTAGTAACCGTGCAGCTGGATAAAAAGTTGCCCGCAGGGGTGTATATGGTACAGCTGAATAAACAGCCAGCCTCCAGAATTGTCATAAATCCTTTATAAAGATGTATAGAAAAATCGTCAGCCTGGGATTAAGCCTGTTGCTCGTAATAGCAGCGGTAGCGCAGGAGAACATTATTGAACAAAGCCGGGTGGTGTTACTGTCGCCCGATAAAAATTACGAAGTACAATTTTACCAGCGCCAGGATGCAGCGCAACGAAGGCAGATGTATTATACCGTGAGCTATAAGCATACGCCGCTGATCCTGGAATCGCTGCTGGATATACAGCTGGACAACCATCTCAGTGAAAACGCCATGGCGCTGAAAGTAGACCATCATGCCGTCTGGTGTGAGAACCTGGCAGTGAAAGGTATTTCCAAAAGAACGCAGGATACCACCTGGGCGCCGGTGTATGGAGAAAGGCAACTTATCAGGGATCATTTCAACGAAGCGGTTATTCACCTGGTAAAGGATGATAATCCCATCTACAATATGGATGTGGAGCTGAGAGCTTATAATGAAGGGATTGCCCTGCGCTATTTCTTCCCGGAAAATGAAAAAGGAACCTATTACCGGGTTACCGCAGAGCATACAAACTTCACCTTGCCGGAAGGAACACGGGCATGGCATGCCAGCTGGGCACAGGCGCCGTATCGCCTGCTGCCGTTGAGCCAGTGGCCCGACAATAGCGAGCGCCCCCTAACCCTGCAGCTGCCCGATGGAAAGTTTGTATGCCTTGCAGAAGCACAGATGACGGATTATTCAAGAACGAAATTTACATTGGATGAGCGAAAGCCCAATACCATTG
>NZ_DATCRD010000157.1:0-39497 GCF_036569185.1 Chitinophaga sp. | reverse complement strand
ATCTATACCTGCGTGATGTGCCTTTAAATGTGATCAAAGAAAGAGCAAGGGAACTTGGGTATCTAAGAAAAGGAAATATGGCGGTTGAAAGGATTCTTGCCAACCCAATTTATATAGGTTTACAATATGCAAAGCCATTCAAAGAACATCCAGGAGGTTTGTTTCCAACCTTTAATGAAAAAATAATAAAAGCTGATATTTGGTATGCTGTTCAAAGTAAAATGCGTAAACCGGTAAAAAACCGCACATCAATAGATTCAAACCTACCTTTAAGGGGCTTATTAAAGTGTCACTGCGGCCAACCTCTCTCCGGTGCGCCTTCCAAAGGTAAAACTGCGTGGTTTTATTATTATAAATGCAAGTTCAGTAAGCATAATAACATTAGTGCAATCAAATCCGAAAATCAATTGCTTGAAGCGTGGGAGTTAATGAGCCTACCTAAATCTAAAGTAATCGCTATTAAATCCGGCAGCGAAAAAGTCATTCAGGAAGAAGCTAAAAAGAATGCTGCAAAATCTGTTGTCCTAAAACAGGAATTGGATCAGTGTCAACTGGATCTATTCAACCTGGAAGAAAAGTGGATTAAAAATCAGGTCACCCATGACACTTATGAACGTTTTTACTCCTTTTACAAGGAAAAGATAGCGGTCATGGAAAGTAAAATAGAGATGTATAATAGAAACACTGATACCGTTTATACCATTCTGAATAAAAACATTGACATGTTCAGCGACATGAAATTTGTTTATGAAAAAATGGAGGTACTTGAAAAAAGAGAGTTAATAAAGTTGGTGTTCGACAGCAATCTTTACTACCAAAATGGTGTCTATCGAACACCTACAATGATGGAGATATTTACCCATAACTGCTTGATAATGAAAGAGAAAAATGTGCTGATCTACGAAAAAAAAAGGGATAACTTTTCAGTTATCCCTCACAGCGGAGAGAGAGGGATTCGAACCCTCGGTACAGTTTAACCCGTACGACGGTTTAGCAAACCGTTCCTTTCGGCCACTCAGGCATCTCTCCGTATTTCCCTGAAGGGGTTGCAAAAATAGGAAAAGTTTTATATTCTCCAAAAGCAAAATCATATTTTTATAAAAAAAACGTTATAAAAGTGCCAGAAATCAATACCGGTAAAGGCTTGGCGTAAAAAAGCCGTGCTGATGCAGCACGGCTTTTAAATTAGGTTATGAGGGGCTAAGGCCGGCTTACATAGCCGCCAGTTGTACTTTCTGTTGTAATTCGATTACACTGTCGCGGAAATTATTGTCTGTATCCATCAGGTCTTTTACTGTCTGGCAGCTGTGGATAACGGTAGTATGATCCCGTCCACCGAAATGTTCACCGATTGTTTTCAGGGAGTTTTTAGTAAATGATTTGGCGAGATACATGGTGATTTGCCGGGCCTGCACAATTTCACGCTTACGTGTTTTCTGTAACAGCTTGTCATAAGGCACATCAAAATATTCGCATACCATTTTTTGTATACTCTCGATCGTAATTTCTTTGGAAGATGTTTTTACGAAAGATTTCAATACGCGCTTCGCCAGCTCCAGGTCTATTTCCTTACGGTTCAGCGACGATTGCGCCAGCAGTGAGATCAATGCGCCTTCCAGTTCACGTACATTGGTCTGGATATTATAGGCCACATATTTCACTACTTCTTTCGGCATTTCCAGTCCGTCGTTCCGCATCTTCATTTCCAGGATTTCCATCCGGGTTTCAAAGTCGGGGATCTGGATATCTGCGCTGAGCCCCCAGCGGAAACGGCTCAGCAGCCTTTCCTGCACTCCGTCCAGGTCTTTAGGCGCCTTATCCGATGTTAAGATAAGTTGCTTGCCCGACTGGTGCAGGTGGTTAAAGATAGCAAAGAAGGCATCCTGTGTTTTCTCCGCGCGTGCAAAGAACTGGATGTCATCTACAATCAACACATCTATCAACTGGTAAAAGTGGATAAAGTCGTTGATGATATTATTCTTGGAATGATCAATAAACTGGTTGATGAATTTCTCTGCACTTACATATAACACCGCTTTATTAGGGTGTATACGTTTCACATCATTGCCTACTGCCTGCGCAAGATGCGTTTTCCCCAAACCCACTCCACCATATATTACCAATGGGTTAAACGAGGTACCACCGGGCTTTTCAGCCACTGTTTTGCCTGCGCGTCTTGCCACACGGTTACTGTCCCCCTCTACATACGCGTCAAACGTATAATTTGGATTGAGCTGCGAGTCAATTTGTACCCTTTTGATGCCCGGGATAACAAAGGGGTTCTTTACCGGGTTATGGATCGTTAAAGGAAAATCTACTTCATTGTCTTTCTGAGGTTTGGTAAACTGCGTGGGCATGTTTACTGTTCTGGGATGCTGATGTGGCGTACCGTTCTCTACTACAATGCGATACTCCAACCGGGCCTCTTTACCTAATTCTCTCTTGATGGTTTTTCCTAACAATCCCACATAGTGCTCCTCAAGGTATTCATAAAAGAATTGGCTGGGGACCTGGATGGTTAAAACATTGTTTTCAAGTTTAATGGGTTTAATAGGTTCAAACCATGTCTTAAACGGCTGCCATTCTACTATATCCCTAATTATATTAAGACACTTTTCCCAAACTTGTTCGCAAGTTTTATTCATTGAGATAAAAAAAATTAGTTGTTTCTTAATTAAGGATGCTTAGTTCTCGAATTCGAAATTCCCCAACGCAGGATGTTGAAAAATTTTCAGACAGGACGACGAATATCTGTAGAAAATGTTGAAAAAAAAAATTTATCTACCCTTGTTTATATTGTCCTGATTACAGAGTACCAAAACCCCTTTTTTCACTACTGCTGTGGCTTTACAGCCCACACGTGACAAGGTTTTCATTACTATGAACCCCATTGATTAACAGCACATTTATCTTTTCCATTCTCCTTTTTATCATAAATATGGATATATAATTGATAAAATAATATTGTATCCTTTCTCTCATCAAAAAACGTTCACTGATAAAGCCTGAGATATTCACACTTTTTCGGGAGAGGGTGCAAAACTATGTTAGTATCTCCATTTAAAAAAATGAATTAAGGGATAGTAATTATGAAAGTATTTATTTATATCCGCGCGCACCGGATTAATAAAAAATATTTGTCTGCACTAAGTCGAAAACCTTATCTTTGACCCTTCTGAATTTAAAATAATTTTTCTATGAGTTTTGAAATTACCGGAAAGCTGATTGTGAAGTACAACACGGTGCAACGTAGCGAAACTTTTAAAACAAGAGAGTTCGTTATTGAGAAGTCTGACGACATCAATGGCCGTGTTATCAACAACTATATAAAGTTTCAGTCGGTGCAAGACCGCACTGGTATTGTAGACCGGTTCAATGAGGGCGAAAACGTTAAAGTTTATTTCAATATCAAAGGCACCAGATGGGAAAAAGATGGTAAAGTGAATTATATCACCAACCTGGATGCATGGCGTATGGAATCTGTTATGGCAGCACCTGCTCCGGGCGCAGATCCAATGCCTAACTACAATACTCCTCAGATGCCGGCCAGCGGCGGAGATGGTGGCGACGACCTGCCTTTCTAAGCTGAAAGCATAAAAGCTGTTGAAGCGAAGACGTAAGCGGATAAAATCCCTTGTGTCTTCGCTTTACTCATTTTTATACATTACCCGCTATTGCTTATCTTTGCTGCAGTTTTAGGATAAACACCTAACCGCTAATATGATACAGCAAATATCTCTCAAATTACTGCCGGCCGATGCCGCTTCCCATACCCGCATTATCCAGCACGCTGCTGCTGCACTCAGCATAAAAACAACCAGCATCACAGGGTTTAACCTCCTGAAACGCTCTATAGACGCGCGTTCAAAACAGGTGTTCTTTGTGCTTACTATACAGGTGTTTGTGAATGAGCCATTTGAAGAAAGACAACATGCCCATCCGGTATATCCTTCCCTGCCCGCCAATGCCCCACAGGTGCTTATTGCAGGGGCAGGCCCCGCCGGCCTCTTCGCAGCGCTGCGGCTTATAGAAGCAGGCATAAAACCCGTTATACTGGAACGCGGTAAAGATGTGCGCGCAAGACGCCGCGACCTTGCCGCCCTTAATAAAACAGGGATCGTAAATCCCGACTCCAACTACTGCTTCGGCGAAGGCGGCGCCGGTACCTATTCCGATGGCAAACTATACACCCGCTCCAATAAACGCGGCGATATAAACCGCATCCTCAATATATTCGTCCACTTCGGTGCAGAAGATAAAATCATGATCGATGCACACCCGCATATCGGTACCAACAAACTCCCGCATATCATCACCGCTATGCGTGAACAGATCATCAACAGCGGCGGGGAAGTGCACTTTGAACAAAAAGTAAGCGCCATACAAATCAGCAATGGCGCGGTCACCGGCGTACAAACCGCTACAGGACAAATATTTGAAGGCAAACAACTCATTCTCGCCACAGGCCACTCGGCCCGCGATATATTTATCATGCTCCACCAGCAAAATATTTTGCTGGAAGCCAAACCTTTTGCACTCGGCGTACGCGTAGAACATCCGCAGGAGCTGATCGACAGCGCACAATACCATTGCAGCGTGCGCGGCGAATACCTCCCGCCTGCCAGCTACAGCCTCGTGGAACAGGTGGAAGGCCGCGGCGTATTCTCCTTCTGTATGTGCCCCGGTGGCATCATCGCCCCCGCAGCTACAGATCCTGGCGAACTGGTGGTGAATGGCTGGTCGCCCTCCAAACGCAACAACCCCTTCGCCAATTCAGGTATGGTAGTCACAGTAGATGAATCCGATTTCGCACCATTTGCCCATCACGGCCCGCTTGCAGCCATGTACTTCCAGCAGGTCGTTGAAAAACAGGCGTATCATGCCGGCGGCGGCAACTTCGTTGCGCCGGCCCAACGTATGACCGATTTCGTCAATAAAAAAGTATCTGCCTCCCTGCCTGAATGCTCCTATGTGCCGGGACTCAACAGCGCTGATCTGTGCAGCGTATTACCCAAAGTGGTGCACCAGCGCCTCGCCGGCGCCTTTAAAGCATTTGGCCGCAAAATGAAAGGATACTATACTGAAAACGCGGTGCTGGTAGCCACAGAGTCCCGCACCTCTTCACCGGTGCGCATTCCACGCAACAATGATACGCTGGAACACCCGCAGGTGGCCGGCCTTTATCCCTGTGCGGAAGGCGCCGGGTATGCAGGCGGGATTGTATCTGCCGCCATGGACGGAGAACGTGTAGCCGCTATCATCGCCGCCAGGTTATCCTAGAGATATTATGATTATTTATTGGGGATTAATCATTAATTTTTCATCATGAATCTACTGGAAGTTAAACACCTGAAAAAACAATATGAAACCCATATAGCAGTGGATGATGTAAGCTTTGAAATACAACAGGGCAGCATCTTCGGCTTACTGGGCCCCAATGGCGCCGGTAAAACAACCCTGCTGCGTATGATCACCGGCATCTTCTACCCCGATGAAGGCCAGATCCTTTTCAACGGACAAAAATTTGACCCGGAAAATGATGTGCAACACATCGGGTATATGCCGGAAGAAAGAGGGCTCTATAAAAAAATGATGGTAGGCGAACAAACGCTCTACCTCGCCCAGCTCAAAGGACTTAGCCGGAAAGACGCTGTTCAGAAGATCAAATACTGGTTCGATAAATTCGACATCAATTCCTGGTACAACAAACGTGTGGATGAACTCAGTAAAGGTATGCAACAGAAGGTACAGTTCATCTCCACCATCCTGCACCAGCCCAAACTGCTGATCCTTGATGAACCCTTCTCCGGCCTGGATCCCATCAACTCCAATCTCATCAAACAGGAAATATTCAACCTCAGTCAGCAAGGTACCACCATCATCTTTTCTACCCACCGTATGGAACAGGTGGAAGAGATCTGCGATCATATCATGCTGATCAACAAAGGCCATAAAATCCTCGATGGCAGCGTAAAGCAAATCCAGCAGGACTTTAAACAAGGACTCTTCAAAATAGGACTTAGCACTATGCCTAACCCTGCACAAATGGCTACTTATCACTTTAACATTGTGCAAACACATGATAAAGCGTTTACCGTGAAAATGAATGAAGACAGCAACACTAACGATATCCTGCTGCATTTCATCCGCCAGGACATTCCTGTTACTTATTTTGAGGAAATACTGCCTTCTATCAACGAAGTATTCATCACCCAGGTACAGCAAACTGAAAACAGCAACACACCTGTTGCTACTTTGCCGCTGGCCTGATTAACCTGCTACTTATGGAGAAAATCTGGCTCATTATAAAAAGGGAATTTTTTACCCGCGTGCGCAAAAAATCATTCCTCATCACCACCTTACTGGTACCGCTGGCCTTCGCTGCCATGATCATTGTGCCCATCCTGCTGGCAACATCCTCCAGTGAGCACAAGCTCATTGCCGTGGTGGATAAAAGCGGGCTGTTTGAAAATAAATTCCCCGATTCCAAAGGCGTGTATTTTAAATATGTGCAAAACCTGCCTGTTGACAGTCTCAAGCTGCATTACAGCGAGCTTGGATATGAAGGAGTCCTGTATATCCCCGATTTCGATATCAACAGGCCATCAGGATTTGAATTTTACAGCAGCGGCCAGGCAAGCATCACTATCGAAAACAGTATCAACAAGGACATCAACAGTATCATTGAAAAGAAACGCATGGAACTGCAGGGCATTGATCAGTCAAAAATGGACGAAATCAGGTCGGATGTGGAAGTGACGTTTAAAAACGGGAAGGATGAAAAGAAGGGCAGCTCCTGGGTGGCCTATGGCGTAGGTTATGCCAGTGGGTTCATCATCTATTTTGTGCTCCTGCTGTTTGGCACTTCTGTTATGAGAGGCGTGATGGAAGAAAAGGTGAGCCGTATTGCAGAAGTAATGATCTCCAGCGTAAAACCTTTCCAGCTGATGATGGGAAAAATTACCGGCATAGCTGCGGTAGGCCTCCTGCAGTTCTTTATATGGGGAGTGCTCGTTACAGCCATCTATTCATTAATACCGCTGTTCTTCTCGCCGGAAAGCATGCAGGCAGCTGCTACCCAGGGCAACTCTGCCCAAACCGCTGAAATGATCCATCGCATGAGGGATGTGGTAGGCAGCATCAACTGGGCCCTGCTGGTACCTTGCTTTGTGTTATACTTCCTGGGGGGGTATCTTTTTTACTCCGCCTTATACGCCGCCATTGGCAGCCTGGTAAATGAGGATGCCTCCGATGTGCAGCAGCTCACTATCCCGGTAACTGTGCCTATTATCATTGGCATTATGATCATGATGAAGGCAGTACAGGATCCCGGCAGCCCGCTGGCTGTGTGGGGCAGCATTATCCCTTTCACTTCGCCCATGGTGATGATGGCCCGCCTGCCCTATGGTGTTCCGGGCACCGTGCCTTACTGGCAACTGGGATTATCATTTGTTTGTTTGATCGGCGGCTTTTTGCTGACCACCTGGATGGCCGGCCGGATCTACCGTACAGGCATCCTGATGTATGGAAAGAAGATCACGCTGAAAGAAGCCATGAAGTGGGTGGTGAGAAAACAATAATTTTTTGCAGATGGTTACCGGGGCATTTGTTCCGGTAACTATTCAGCTATCAGGGCTGTTCAGCCGGCGGATAGTATCCCTGAACTCTGTCCATATTTCTTCCAGTATAACGGCTGCAGGTTTGATGTCATGTATCAGCGCGCTTACCTGTCCTATTTCCAGTTCTCCTTCTTCAAGGTTACCCTCGAACATGCCGGATTTGGCGCGGGCCCTTCCCAGCAGGGTTTTCAGCGCATTGGCATCGGCGCCGCTGTCTTCCGCCTGTTGTACCGCCTGGTAAAAGTTATTTTTGATAAGTCGCACCGGGGCCAGTTTCTTCAGGCTTAACATAGTATCGCCCTCTTTGGCATTTACCACTGCCTGTTTAAAATTTATATGGGAAGATGCTTCGGGCGTTGCTACAAAACGGCTGCCTACCTGTACCCCCGAGGCTCCCAGTGCAAAGGCGGCTGCCATTGCTTTCCCGGAGCCTATGCCACCGGCGGCAATAACCGGTATCTTTACCTGTTCACATACAGCAGGGATCAATACCATGGTAGTGGTTTCTTCACGGCCGTTATGGCCGCCGGCTTCAAACCCTTCTGCTACTACTGCATCTACGCCGGCCGCCTCGCTCTTTAATGCAAAAGCTGCACTGGATACTACGTGCACTACCTTGATGCCGGCTGCTTTCAATACCGGCGTCCATGTTTTAGGATTGCCGGCAGAAGTGAATACAATTTGCACCCCTTCTTCCAGGATAATATTTATCAGCTGGTCGATATCAGGATACAGCAATGGCACATTCACGCCAAAAGGTTTACCAGTGGCCTGTTTGCATTTCTGAATATGCTCACGCAGCACAGCCGGGTACATGCTTCCTGCGCCAATAAGGCCCAGTCCACCGGCATTACTAACAGCACTGGCTAAACGCCATCCGCTTGCCCAGATCATACCAGCCTGGATCACAGGGTATTGAATATTGAATAAGGAAGTGATACGGTTGTTCATAAGCGAATATACTATAGCTTGATGCGCCGGTATTATCCCAGGTCTATTTCTGTATTGTCGCCTATGTTCAGGCTCTGGCTCAACCCGCGGATATTGGCATCGCTGCCTATCAGCGAGGATTTCAATACTACTTCATACAGGTTGCTGAAAGAACCGATGATAGAGTCTTTTACAATAGAATAATTGATCACCGTATTATCGCCAATGGCCACATTAGGGCCTATAATAGCGTTTTTGATATTACAGCCTTCCCCTATGCTTACCGGTGGTATGATGATCGTATTTTCATATGGTAATACCGGGTTATTGGCCAGTTTATACTTCTTCAGCAGGATGGCGTTTGTTTCCAGCAGGGTGTCTTTCCGGCCGCAATCGAACCAGTTGGATACCTTAAAGCCATTAAACTGTACGCCGTGCTCAATCATACATTCCAATGCATCGGTAAGCTGGAACTCGTCGTGCGATTTGATCCTGTTGTCGATATTACTTTGCAGGCATTCGTACAGCTGCTGCGTTTCCTTGATCTTGTACAGCCCTACCAGTGCAAGGTTCGATTTAGGGATCTGTGGCTTTTCGACTACACGGGTAATTTTACCCTGCTCATCCAGTTCAGCTACGCCGAAGTTGCGGGGATCATCTACTTTCTTCAGGCCCAGCATGGAAAAAGGAGAAGCGATCACCTCTTTGAAATCGCATTCGCAGATGGTATCTCCCAGTACGATCAATACTTCATCATTTCCTACCACATCACGGGTAAGTGATAAGGCATGCCCGGTGCCTTCGCGACTGTTCTGCTGTACAAAGTGACAGGTAAGCTGCGGGTACTTCTTTTCTACATAGTGCTGGATCTTCTCCCCGAGATAACCTACCACAAAAACGAATTCTGTGATACCCGCATCCACCAGCTGATCAATGATGATACTGAGAATGGTCCTGCCGGCTAAAGGTATTAATGCTTTAGGCTGTGTATATGTATGTGGACGAAGCTTGGTGCCTGCCCCTGCCACTGGTATTATTGCCTTCATTTAGTGTTGTAGTTAGGATTAGCTATTGCTGCTCGAATGCGGCGAAATTAACATAAAAAGCGGAAAGCATAAAGCGTAAGGCTTTTGGCTTGCAATTGATCTGGCTTTCATTTATTTTTGCACCAAATTTAAGGCAACATGCAAAGAGACCAGCAAATATTTGATTTAATCGGCCAGGAATTGGAGCGTCAGCGCCATGGCATCGAGTTGATCGCATCTGAAAACTTTACCAGCTTACAGGTAATGCAGGCAATGGGACATGTGATGACGAATAAATATGCCGAAGGGTATCCTGGCAAAAGATATTATGCGGGCTGCGAAGTTGTGGACCAGAGCGAACAACTGGCTATAGACAGGGCAAAACAAATATTTGGCGCCGCTTATGTGAATGTACAACCTCACTCCGGCGCACAGGCCAATGCAGCTGTTATGCTGGCTATCCTGCAACCAGGCGATAAAATCCTCGGACTGGATCTGAGCATGGGCGGTCACCTTACCCACGGTTCTTCTGTAAACTATTCCGGAAAGCTCTACCAACCTCATTTCTATGGTGTTAACAAAGAAACAGGCCTGGTAGAATATGATAAAATGGAAGAAATAGCTAATCGCGAAAAACCTAAACTGATTGTTTGCGGCGCTTCCGCTTACAGCCGCGATTGGGACTATAAACGTATCCGCGAGATAGCCGACCAGGTAGGCGCCTTTGTACTGGCTGATATAGCACATCCTGCGGGCCTGATCGCCAAAGGATTGCTGAACTCTCCGTTTGCTCACTGCCATTTCGTAACCACTACCACCCACAAAACACTCCGTGGCCCTCGTGGCGGTATGATCATGATGGGCGCTGATTTTGAGAACCCATTCGGTCTGAAAACACCGAAAGGCGAAACCCGCCTGATGAGCTCTCTCATCGATACCGCCGTATTCCCTGGTATCCAGGGCGGCCCGCTGGAACACGTGATTGCCGCTAAAGCCGTATCTTTCTTCGAGATCCTGTCGGACGACTATACCGTATACGCCAACCAGATCCTGAAGAATGCGCAGGCAATGGCCAAAAGCCTGGTAGGTAAAGGATATGAGATCATTTCCGGAGGTACAGACAATCACCTGATGCTGATTGACCTCCGCAACAAAAATATCTCCGGTAAAAAAGCAGAACAAACACTGGTAAAAGCCGATATCACCGTTAACAAAAACATGGTGCCTTTCGATGATAAATCCGCATTCATCACTTCCGGTATCCGTGTTGGTGTTCCTGCCATCACTACCCGTGGCCTGAACGAAAGCCATATGGGCCAGATCGTTGACTGGATCGATGCACTCCTCATGGATGCCGACAACGAAGCGCTGATCCTCAAGGTAAGAGGTGAAGTGAATGCGTTTATGCAGCAGTTCCCGCTGTATCCTGAATTGTAGGATCGCCTATCGCCTTCGGCGATGAAATTGTCTTGGTGATATAAGCGGATTTTGTCTGACTCAGGATTATGATGATTACGCTGATTACTTTGATTTTTATTTTTTGAATTTTTTATAATAAGAAGGGAGATAAAAGCGGTATTGCTTTTATCTCCCTTCTTCCGTTAAGATTAAAACTAATCGATATCATCACCATATCAAGACAACTTCCGTCCTCCAAAACGCTCACCCAATAAGCATATCCGCTTATATCTCCCTTATTACCATCCCACTAAAAAATAAATCAAAGTAATCAGTATAATCAGCGTAATCAGTGTTCCAAGACAAAATCCGCTAAAATCTCCCCTTACCATCATCCCACTAAAAAAACAAAATCAAAGTAATCAGTATAATCAGCGTAATCAGTGTTCCAAGACAAAATCCTGAGTCAGACAAAATCCGCTAAAATTTATTTTGTATTTCAAAATATACCCCTATCTTTATAGTGTACTAGTTAGGTAGTACACTAAACCACAGAATATGATTAACATCCAATCCCTGACATTCAGTTACCGGAAAAACAAGCCCCTGTTCGAAAATTTACAGCTACGGCTGGAAGCAGGACATATCTATGGTTTGCTTGGAAAAAACGGAGCAGGCAAATCCACACTTCTTAAACAAATAGCCGGCCTGCTGTTCCCCGACAGCGGCACCTGCGAGGTATTGGGCTACCCGTCTGCCAAAAGACAACCAGCCTTCCTGCGGGAGATATTCCTTGTACCGGAAGAATTCTATCTTCCTAAAGTAAGCGTGAAAAGATATGTAAACACTTATGCCCCTTTTTACCCCAACTTCGACGAAGCCGCGTTCTACAACTATCTGAAGGAGTTTGAAATCCCCGGGGATCAGCAGTTAACGGAAATGTCGTACGGGCAAAAAAAGAAAGTGCTGATCAGTTTCGCCCTGGCTACCAATACCAAGGCCCTGATTATGGATGAACCCACCAACGGGCTCGACATTCCTTCCAAAAGCCAGTTCCGCAAGGTGATTGCCGCCGCGGTGAGTGATGATAAATGTATCGTGATTTCCACCCACCAGGTACGCGACCTCGACAACCTGATCGATAGTATCGTGATCATTGACGGGCACAAAATTATTTTCCGGGAAGATGTACAAACGGTAACGGATAAACTGAGTTTTAAAACCGTAAGCCGGATAGAAGAAACTACCGGTGTGCTCTTCGCCGACAGCAACGTACGCGGGCATACCATCATCACCCGCAACGCAGGCCATGAACAAAGTAAAATAGATATGGAACTGCTCTTCAATGCAGTGCTCACCAATCATAAACCTATCCAGGAAATATTCAACTGATCTACCCATGCAACCAAACAACGTATTTAATGTTCGCCGCATGCAGTTATACCTGCAAAAACATTTTACCGATCATTACCGCTTTTACGGAATGGGTATGCTTACCATATTCGGGCTGATGACGGGCATCTCAGTACTGATGATAACGGTAGGCCGCGATCCATTCCGTGTATTGAGTCACATGGTGCCTTTTTACTACATCGGTCTCTTCTTTGGCGGCGCACTGTTTACCAGCAGGGCCTTTGGTGAACTGGGCAGTAAGGAAAAAGGAGTAGACTTCCTGATGCTACCAGCCTCGCAGTTTGAAAAATTCGTTACCCTGTTCCTCATCAGCGGTCTCGGCTACTTCGTGTTTTATCATATCAGCTGTTACCTCAGCTTCAAAATTATTGAAAGCACACAACTGGCGGCGCTGGGAGTAAAAATAGAACAGGACTATCTTTTCCTGGACCATCCGAAAGAAAAAATATACATCTATTACGGATATCTTATTTTGCAGGCGGCCTTCCTGCTCGGCGCTACCTACTTCCACAAGTACAGCTTTATCAAAACAGTGTTGTGCATTTTTGCATTTGCATTTGCGCTGTGGCTGATTAACTGTGTGATCGTTACACTGATCTTCGGATTCGGCCATGAGTTCTGGAAAAGATCAGTGCCCTTCCTGCTGGTAAGCAAACTGGAAGGCGGCCCCATAGCCTGGCACACTACCATGTACCTGATCCCGAAATGGCTGCAGGATACTTACCTGTTCATGATAAAGTTCGTGATAGCGCCCGTACTCTGGACCATTGCCTATTTCCGGTTGAAGGATCAAGAAATTTAAAAACTCAGCGAAATGGAATTCAAAGATACACAGGCAATATATATACAGATCGCAGATTATATCTGCGAACAGATATTGCTTACCAAATGGCAGCCGGAAGAGCGCATTCCTTCTGTAAGGGAACTGGCGGTTTCGCTGGAAGTAAATCCCAATACGGTAATGCGCACCTGCGAGCTATTACAGCAGCAGGAAATCATCCAGAATAAAAGAGGGATCGGTTACTTTATCAGCGGAGATGCAGTGAAGAAAATAAAGCAGTTTAAAAAGGAAACTTTTATAAGAAATGAATTGCCCAGTTTCTTTCGCAGCATGTACCTGCTGGATCTTGATCTCGATGAACTGAAACCTCATTTTGAGAAATTCAAAAAATCAAATTTCAATTAACATGAAAACCAGCAATAAACTATTCCTAGGCTTTTCAGGCATACTGGTATTATTCATGCTGCTTTCTGCCGCTATACTAAAAGCCAATTACAATAAAGGCATTACAAACACTATCAATCACCAACCCAAACAGGATCCGGATTACGCCAAAGTAACCATTCCTGCATTTAAGGCGCTGGTGCTAAAAAGTACGGTGGCAAAAACTGATGATCATGAAGCTACTGTTGATATCCGCGAATCGCTGGAATATCATCTCGAATTCTACAAAAATGCCACTTACAATCTGTTGGGTGATACCCTCTATATAGAGATCAGCCAACCACGCGATGTGGTGTTATACAGTCCTGCTATCCGCTATATCGACAACAGAACCAGGTATGCCATTAACCTTTCAGAGGTTAATTCGCCCAGCCTGCGCATCAACACCGGCGGAAACGCACGCGTATACATGCATAATTCAAAAATCAATAGCTTCTCCTTTGCAGGTGGAGAAAACAATACGCTGGAAGTAACTGATGACAATGTGCTGGACTCTGTGAAGGTAACAATGGGTAAACGCGGGTCTTTATACTTTTACGCGCCATACCAGGCGGGGGATTTCAGTGTGGATAGTTTAGATAACCTGAATATAACGGGCAAGTCGCTGAAAAGCCTGAAACGATTTAATTAAATCTTAGCAATAAATTCTATCAATACATAAACCTGTTTTCCAGCAGGTTTACAACTTCATAACAAGTTTTTGTGTTAAAAATGAACGTCCCGATCTTCATCGGGACGTTGCTGTTATATCTTTCTAAAGCTGGGTTGCGAGGTAAGCCATTGTTCCCATGCCTATCTCTATCGCCTGTTCATCTACATCAAAGGTAGGTGTATGCACACCGGAGGTGATACCTCTTGCTGTATTACCCGTTCCTAACCGGAAGAAACATGCCGGCACCACCTGTGAGTAAAAAGCAAAATCCTCTGCGCCCATCCGGATTTCCGTATCGCCTACCGCTTCCTCACCGAGGTAGTCCGTAGCAAAGCCACGGGCTTTAGCAGTCACTTCTTCATTATTATATAAAGTAGGATAGCCCACTAATATCTCGATATCAATTTCAGCGCCCATTGCTTCCGCAATGCCTGTTGCCTGTTTACGTATCAGCTCATGCGCCCTGAAACGCCAGGTTTCATCCATTGCCCTGAAAGTGCCCATCAGCTTCACTTCACTGGGAATCACATTGGTGGTGAACCCGCCATTGAAAGCACAGATGGATAATACAGAAGGAGAGAAAGGATTGTTATTACGGGAGATGATCTGCTGCAGACTTACCACCAGTTGAGACGCTACCAGGATGGTATCTACCGTAAGATGCGGCTGCGCAGCATGACCGCCTTTACCTTTAATCGTAATATAAATTTCGTCGGCGCTGGCCATGTATTTACCGGCATGAAACCCAAGCTTGCCAACTTCCATGGAAGGATGCACATGCAATCCCAGGATAGCGTCGGGGCGGGGATTTTCAAGGGCGCCTTCTTCAATCATGATGCTGGCGCCACCGGGATGCTTTTCTTCACCCGGCTGAAACAATACCTTGATAGTACCTTCAAACCCGTCTTTTAATTCATTTAATATTTTAGTAGCGCCCAGTACACAGGAAGTATGCACATCATGTCCGCAGGCATGCATTACGCCAACATTGGTAGATTTATAAGGCACATCGTTGGCCTCTGTGATGGGCAGCGCATCTATATCTGCACGCAGCGCAATGGTTTTGGAGGAAGGGTTCTTACCTTCGATTAAGGCTATGATCCCCGTTCCGGCAATACCTGCTTTAAAAGGAACACCAAAAGCAGTAAGCTGCTGCTGGATAAAAGCAGTGGTTTCAAATTCCTGGAACGATAGTTCCGGGTGGGAATGCAGGTGTCTTCTTATAGCGGTAAACTCCGGTGCATATGCTTTCGCCAGCTCTTTAATACGGTTCTTCATTCGATAGTTCTTTATCCAGTGACACGTTAATAATGGCAGGTACTACAAATACACCGCCTGCGAACAGGTCGGATAATTTGTCCCGTAATTCAGCTGCTTCCTCACGGGTTTTAAAATCGCCTACGCGCACTTTAAAATAGGGGGCCTGGTAATCGAGATAAGTACGGTAATCGCCAAAAAGCTGCATCACTTTGGCTTTTGCTTCATTGGCATCACCACGTTTGTTGGTAGAAATGACCTGTACCCGGAAACCGGACTGGTTGCGGATAGCCAGGGTGTTAATGTAGATCTGTTTCTTAATCAGCACATCCACACGACTATCTTTCACCACTCTTACATTTCCATTGGAGGCGATTGTATTGTCCTGCGCCATGGCCACTCCACTCCCCAACAGACAACACACCAGGATGAATAACTTTTGCATGAATACGTATAATTAAGTATGAACAATTATCATTGCGCTTCTTTGCTTTCCTTTACAATGCTTACACTGGCACTGGCCCCGATCCGGGTTGCACCGGCCGCTATCAGTTCTTTCGCTAAGGCAAAGGTACGAATACCGCCCGAAGCTTTTATTTGTATGTTAGCCGGCAAATTAGCTCTCATCAGTTTTACGGCTTCTACAGTGGCTCCTCTTTCAGCATACCCGGTAGACGTTTTCATGAAATCCACGCCATACTTCGCATACAGCTGGCAACACTGCACAATTTCCTCTTCCAATAATATGCCACTTTCAATGATGATCTTGATCACTTTCTGCTTCTCCCTTACCAGGTACATGATATTGGCAATCTCTTTTTCGAGGAATTCCCAGTCTTTATTCTTCACCGCCGAGATGTTGATCACCACATCCAGTTCATCGGCGCCATCCACAATGGCCAGCACCGTTTCCGCAACTTTGGCTTCAATGGCGGAATATCCGAACGGGAAACCGATAACAGTGGCAATTTTGGTATTGGTAGCTCCCAGGAATTGTTTCGCCAGCTTCACGTATAAAGGAGGCACACAAGCCGCAGCAAAATCGTATTCCACGCACTGCATACAAAGCTGCTTAACATCTTCCAGCGTGGTAGTAGGCTTCAATACGGTATGATCTATATAACGGTTAATCTCCATCATTCATTTGCTTGATTACAAGGCGAAATTAATGCAAAACGGATTACGTTGCCGTAATCCGTTCCTTATCATTTTCCTGGCAGATATGCTTACGCATTCTTACCGTGGCATTGTTTATACTTTTTACCACTACCACAGGGGCAAAGGTCGTTACGGCCTATTTGCGGTCCCTGGTGGCGGATGGGCTCTGCTTTTACCTCTTCAGCAGTTTGAAGCTCAGGTCCGTTGTTCTGGTGACTGCCGTTTTCTGCCAGTTCTTCGTGGGAGGCGCGCATGCGGCTCATATCCGTTTTCTGTTCCCTGCCTTCACGAATCTCCGGTGCCGCTTCCTGTTCCTGGTTGCTTACGGGGATACCACATTTGGTCAGGAAGGAAACGATATCACGGCTGGTTTCGCGGTCCATATCCTTAAACAGGTTGAATGCCTCGAACTTATAGATCAGCAACGGATCTTTCTGTTCGTATACTGCGCTCTGTACAGATTGTTTCAGATCGTCCATTGCACGCAGGTGCTCTTTCCAGGATTCATCGATCAAAGCCAGGGTAATGCTGCGTTCCAGGGCATTCATGGTTTCATGTCCCTTTGTTTCCACTACCTTCTGCAGGTTAGCCAATACATTAATACCTTTTTTACCATCGGTAAATGGTATAGAGATATTTTCGATCTGGTGCCCCTGTTCCTGGTAGATGCGTTCAATTACCGGCAATGTATTGCTGATCAGGTCATTTACCTTACGTGTATAATTATCTTTCCCTTCGTAATACAGCTTATTGGCCAGATTCGGAATATCTGTCTTCGCCAGTTCTTCACTGGTGATTTGTGTATCAATAGAGAAGTTCATGATAGCATCCATCTTGAAGGCTTCATAATCTCCGCTGGCTTTGTGGGTAGACACCATGTTTTCCGCCACATCATAGAAGGCATTGTCGATATCTATTGCCAGGCGCTCGCCAAACAGGGCGTGATTACGTTTTGCGTAGATCACTGTACGCTGTTTATTCATCACATCATCATACTCCAGCAAACGCTTACGGATACCGAAGTTATTCTCTTCTACTTTCTTCTGCGCCCTTTCAATGGAGCGGGTGATCATGCTGTGCTGGATCACTTCTCCTTCTTTATAACCCATACGGTCCATAAGGCCGGCAATACGTTCTGAGCCGAACATACGCATCAGGTCATCTTCCAGGGAAACGAAGAACTGGGAAGTTCCCGGATCTCCCTGGCGACCGGCACGACCACGCAGCTGGCGGTCGACACGGCGGCTTTCATGCCTTTCCGTACCGATAATGGCCAGACCACCGGCTTCTTTCACACCGGGCCCGAGCTTGATATCCGTACCACGACCCGCCATGTTGGTGGCAATGGTCACTGCTCCCGGCAAACCTGCTTCCGCCACAATCTGTGCTTCACGGGCATGCTGCTTCGCATTCAGTACATTATGCGGCACTTTTTCGAAGGTCAGCATTTTGCTCAGCAACTCAGATACTTCCACGGAGGTAGTACCTACCAGCACAGGGCGGCCTTTTGCCTGCAGCTGCTTTATCTCTTCAATAACTGCCTTGTATTTATCTCTTTTTGTTTTGTATACCAGGTCCTCTGCATCTTTACGGGCAATGGGCAGGTTGGTAGGAATGGTTACCACATCCAGCTTATAGATTTCCCAGAATTCACCTGCTTCGGTAGACGCTGTACCGGTCATACCAGCCAGCTTATGATACATACGGAAGAAGTTCTGCAGGGTGATGGTGGCAAATGTTTGGGTAGCAGCTTCCACTTTTACATTTTCCTTTGCTTCAATCGCCTGGTGCAAACCATCAGAGTAACGGCGTCCATCAAGGATACGGCCGGTTTGCTCATCCACGATCTTCACTTTACCATCCATTACCACGTACTCTACATCTTTATCAAATAAAGTATAGGCTTTCAGCAACTGCTGAACGGAATGGATACGGTCTGATTTAGCGGCAAAATCCTGCAACAGTGCATCTTTACGTTGCAGTTTTTCTTCAGGCGACAATGACAGCTTTTCAATTTCTGCCAGCTCAGATCCCACATCCGGGAGGATAAAGAAGTTAGCATCTTCACCGCCCTGGGTGATCAGGTGAATACCTTTATCTGTAAGATCTACACTATTTTGTTTTTCTTCAATAGAGAAGAACAGGCCTTCATCTACTTTAGGCATTTCACGTTGCTGATCTGCCAGGTAATAGTTTTCTGCTTTTTGCAATAACACCCTGTTACCAGGCTCGCTGAGGAACTTGATCAGCGCGCTGCTCTTTGGTAAACCTCTCCAGGCGCGCATCAGGGCCAGACCGCCGGTTTTCGGATCATCTTTACCTTCCGCAATCAGTTTCTTTGCTTCCTGCAGGTATTGATTGACGGCTTTCTTTTGCATTTCCACCAGGTATTCGATACGTGGTTTTAATGCGTGGAATTCCTGCTCTTCACCGCGGGGGATAGGGCCGGAAATGATCAGCGGGGTACGGGCATCATCCACCAGTACGCTATCCACCTCATCCACCATGGCGTAATGGTGTTTACGTTGTACCATTTCATCCGGGTTGTGCACCATGTTATCACGGAGGTAGTCAAACCCGAATTCATTATTGGTACCATAGGTAATATCGGCCAGGTAAGCGTTGCGGCGGTCCGGTGTATTGGGTTGGTGTTTGTCGATACAGTCTACTGTAATATCGAGGAATTCAAAAAGGGGCCCGTTCCATTCAGAGTCACGACGCGCCAGATAATCGTTCACGGTTACGATGTGCACACCTTGTCCTGCCAATGCGTTAAGATAAGCGGGAAGGGTAGATACCAGGGTTTTACCTTCACCCGTAGCCATTTCCGCAATTTTACCCTGGTGCAGTACGGTACCGCCAATCAGCTGTACATCATAATGCACCATATTCCAGGTAACAGTGCTGCCGGCTGCATTCCAGGTGTTTTTCCAGATAGCCTTATCACCTTCAATGGTCACATAATCCTTTCTCACAGCCAGCTGGCGGTCCAGGTTGGTGGCAGTGGCGGTCAGCGTAGCGTTATTGGTAAAGCGGCGGGCTGTCTCTTTTACTACCGCAAAAGCTTTTGGCAGCAATTCTTTCAACACTATTTCCAGTTGTTTGTCGCGCTCTTTTTTAAGAATATCTATTTCCTGGTAAATGGTATCTTTTGCGGTTACATCTTCTTCGCTATCTGCACTGGCTTGTTTTTCCGCTATTTCTTTATCAATAGAGGCAAGATGTTCAGCGATACGTGCCCGGAATTCCTGCGTTTTGTGGCGCAGATCATCAATAGGAAGGGATTGCAGTTTTTCGTACTCCTCGTTAATCTGCTGCACCACCGGAGAGATGGATTTAATATCCCTTTCTGATTTATTCCCTCCAAATAGCTTTGATAAAAAACCTAACATGTTAAATGTTTAATTACGAATTACGATTTCTATTTATTGTAACCTGATCCCATCCAGGCAGTGTATATCAGTTGATAAATTGCTGCGTCATCAGCCTGTGGCACAAAGGCTGCGGGCTTCGTCAGTTGGATAGACGGCATCCAGATTACTCAAATATTGTGCTTGTAAAGGTGAACTGTCAAGCTGTCAGTTTTACAGTCCGCCCCGGCAAGGCCCGTAAAAGTAGGAATAAATTTGGTGATTCAAGGCGGATTTTGAAGGGATTTTCCATTTTGACGCTATCAATTAACATATCCTTGATATTGGTAATGAAAGTTAGCAGCATAGCCGCTCCGGCGTGGTAAACCAGGGCTTCTTCTTTTATAAAATGTACTGGTCTTTTTCAAATGACTATAAATACCCTGCTTCAACGGTTTCCCGGAAATTTTACAGCAAACGGCATGGGAAAGATTTCCGGGAAAGGGATGCCATTTCCTTACAGGCACTGCCACTCTAAGGCAGGCATCCTGCCACTGCCGGCGATCCTGCTTACAGGCAGCGATCAAATTGTCAGTGCGGCTGCGATGCTGGTTCAGGTTCTTCCCTGCCAAAATACCAGTACAGGCCAGGCTTTATCGTCTTCATTGATTTTCCGGATCTTACTCCGCACTCTAACGGGATAGAATAAACGATGTTTTATGTCCAGTATATATTGCCCACCGGCGGCTTTTATGCCGCTTTCTATAGCGCCTGGCGCCAATACCGTCATGATCCTGGGATAATCCGCCGCCAGGATGATATTACTTATTTCTGTTGCAGGAAATGCCGGGATGGTTATATTCAGGTAACGGATCTGCGGATCGGAAGTCCTTTTTACGGTACACCGTATAGTTGTTTGTACATTAAAAAAGGGAAGCAGGCTTTCAGGAAAGACGACTGGTATTTTGATTTTGGAGAGATGGCCGGTAGAAATATTACCAGGTGACTATCGCCCACCTATGAACCTTACTCTTATTAGTAGGCCGGAAGCCCTGCGCAGGTAAACCGCTTATCATAAAATACAGCCATCCAAACCTGGTAATTATGGCCAGTTTACCCATATTACCGCCTGAAATGAAAATTTTCGAAAAAATTGCCTGTCGCCCATATAAAAAGATGGAAATATGAAAATACTTTTTATAAATTTAAAGGTTTAATAGTCGTTTTAACTTATTTACACAAATATCCACGTTTATGGCAAATGCAATTCAGCCACAGAAACTGTTCGTAGCAAGCTGTATGGCGCTACTGGTAACATCATTATCCTTTGGCATCCGTGCCGGAATCTTAAGCCGCCTGGGCGTTGAGTTCCACCTGGATACCAAACAATTGAGCATCATTGCCGGAACTGCGTTCTGGGGATTTCCGCTGGCAGTGGTTATAGGAGGGTTCATTGTAGATGCCATAGGCATGAAGAGATTGCTGCTTGCAGCATTTATCCTGCACCTGCTGGGCATTGTGCTCACGGTGTTTGCGGGCGGTTTCTGGTCCCTGTTCATCTCCACCCTGTTTATCGGTATGGCCAACGGTACCGTGGAAGCAGCGTGTAACCCATTGGTGGCCACCATTTTCCCCGACAACAAAACTACCAAGCTGAATCACTTTCACCTGTGGTTCCCCGGCGGTATCGTAGTGGGCACCCTGCTGGTATTCCTGCTTTCCAAAATGGGCCTCAGCTGGCAGCTGCAGGTAGCCACCATGATCATACCTACCCTTATCTATGGTTATCTTTTTATGAAACTCGACTTCCCCGTTACTGAAAGGGTGGCAGCCGGCGTTTCTTCTGCACAGATGTACAAATCCGTATTAAGCCCTCTCTTCATTGTGATGTTTATCCTTATGTTCGGAACTGCCATCACAGAGCTTTTCACCGGCCAGTGGATTGAAGTGCTGCTGAAAAATGTAACTGAAAACTCCATCCTCATACTGGCATTGACCGCCGGTGTACAGGTACTGGGAAGAGGCATTGCCGGCCCTGTGGTACATAAAATATCCCCTACCGGCGTTTTACTTATTTCTGCGATATTATCAGCTTTGGGCTTATATTTACTTTCCCATGTATCAGGTAACATGGTATTTGTGGCTGCCTTTATTTTTGGTATGGGCGTTACTTATTTCTGGCCAACCATGCTGGGCTTTGTATCAGAAAACATTCCCCAGTCGGGCGCACTCGGCATGAACCTGATGGGCGGCGCCGGTATGTTTGCCGTATCTGTATACATGTATTTTATGGGTGGTTTCTACGATAGTATTATCGTAAAACAACTGCCTGCCGGCGCATCGCTGGATGCTTACCGCTCAGCAGCCCCCGGTTCTGCCGAGGCTGCCGCTTTCAGCCAGGCCACTGCTGTAGCCGGGCCGGAAATCATTAATGCCACCCTCGTAATACCCGTTATCCTGATCGTAGCATTTGCAGGACTTTTCTTTTACATGCGCAGCCGTAAAAAAGTAGCACAGGTTCAAATAGTATAAATTATAAAACGATAATTGTAAATATGACACGGAAACTTAGAATGGGAATGATAGGAGGCGGGAAAGACGCCTTCATTGGCGCAATTCACCGTATTGCAGCCAATATGGACGGATTGATTGAGCTGGTAGCGGGTGCGCTCAGCATCAATAACGACGTCGCGGTAGAATCAGGTAAAATGCTGTTCCTGGACCCGGAGCGTACTTATCTCGATTTCAAAACCATGCTGGAAAATGAAGCGAAAATGCCTGCAGAGAAAAGGCTGGACTTCGTGACCATCGTTACACCGAACTTCGCCCACTTCGAACCAGCCATGATGGCATTGGACCTGGGTTTCAACGTTGTTATCGAGAAACCGATCACCTTCTCCCTCGATGAAGCCAAACAACTAAAGGCAAAAGTAGAAGCCACCGGCTTAACATTGCTGCTTACACATACTTACACCGGCTACCCCATGGTAAAACAAGCCAGGCAAATGGTGAAAGACGGTGCATTTGGTAAAATCCGTAAAGTATGGGTGGAATACCCGCAGGGATGGCTCAGCAAACTGAGCGAAAGAGAAGGCAATGCACAGGCAGCCTGGAGAACAGATCCTAAAAAATCAGGCAAAAGCGGCTGTATGGGCGACATCGGTACCCACGCAGCTAACCTGGCAGAATATATCAGCGGCGCCAAAATTGAAAAATTATGCGCTGATCTGAACATCCTGGTGCCGGGTCGTGCACTGGACGACGACGGCGCGGTACTGCTCCGCTTTGATAATGGCGCTGCCGGCGTTTTAATGGCATCGCAGGTGGCGGCAGGAGAAGAAAACGCACTGAAGATCCGTGTTTACGGGGAAAAAGGCGGACTGGAATGGGCACAGCATGAGCCTAATACCCTGCTGGTAAAATGGCTGGATAAACCCACTGAAATTTATCGCGCAGGCGGTGGATACACCTTCCAGTCGTCTTACATGACACATAATACCCGCACACCAGGCGGCCATCCTGAAGGATACCTGGAAGCATTCGGTAACCTGTACCGCAACTTCGCACAAACCTTATCCGCTAAAATTGATGGGGTACAACCTTCTCCGGAATCACTGGATTTCCCGGGCACAGAGGAAGGCGTACGTGGTATGGCGTTCATCGATAACGTAGTACGCTCTTCACAAAGCGATGCTAAATGGACTAACTTCGAGATATAGTATTCATCACCAGATTGAGCATATGAAAACGATTAAAGGACCTGGTATTTTTCTGGCGCAGTTCATGGGAGATGAAGCGCCTTTCAATAATCTGACATCCATTTGTGAGTGGGCTGCCTCCATTGGCTTCAAAGGAGTACAGATCCCCACCTGGGAAACACGCCTGATTGACCTGCAAAAGGCCGCTGAAAGCAAAACCTATGCAGATGAGATCAAAGGCATTGTAAATGCAGCCGGGCTGGAAATCACCGAACTGAGCACACACCTGCAGGGGCAGCTGGTAGCAGTAAATCCTGCTTTCTCCGAGATGTTCGACGGCTTTGCCCCCGCACAATATCACAATAATATCCAGGCACGCACCGAGTGGGCGGTAAACCAGCTGAAATATGCTGCGAAAGCCAGCCGCAACCTGGGCCTCAATGCCCACGCTACTTTCAGCGGCGCATTGTTATGGGCGCCAGCCATGTATCCATGGCCCCAGCGTCCGGCCGGACTGGTGGAAACCGGTTTTGCCGAACTGGCAAAACGCTGGCTGCCGATCCTCAATGAATTTGATGCCAACGGTGTAGACGTTTGCTATGAAATTCACCCCGGGGAAGACCTGCACGATGGTATCACCTTTGAACGTTTCCTGGAGGCCACCGGCAATCATACCCGGGCCAACCTTCTTTACGATCCGAGCCACCTGCTGCTCCAATGCCTCGATTACCTGGAATATATCGATATTTACCACGAAAGGATCAAAGCCTTTCACGTAAAAGATGCCGAATTCAACGCCACCGGGCGTTCAGGCGTTTATGGCGGGTACCAGGCATGGATCGACCGCCCCGGCCGCTTCCGCTCCCTCGGAGATGGCCAGGTAGATTTTAAATCCATCTTCAGCAAAATGGCCCAATACGATTTTGCCGGCTGGGCCGTTATGGAGTGGGAATGTTGCATCAAACATCCGGAAGATGGTGCCAGGGAAGGCGCCCCTTTCATCAAGGATCATATTATCCGTGTTACTGAAAAGGCATTTGATGACTTTGCAGGAGGCGGTACAGATGAAGCCTTTAACAAAAGAATATTAGGCCTGTAAGCCAACTAATCCACCGATCGTAGTAAACAATAACCAAATAAAAAAAATCAACAAATGAGAAAGAGATTTCTGGCGCCGCTCGTATTAAGCGTATTATTCTTTGCAGCTTGCGGAGGTGGTGAGAAAAAAGCTGAAAATGCTGACAGCGTTAGCACTCATGAAACTCCTGCTGCAGATAATTCGATGGTATCGCCCAGTGCCAGCAAACCAGTGAGCAAAGGTGAAACCCTGATGGCTCAAAGCGATTGCAAAACATGTCATAAAGAAGAAATGAAAGTGGTAGGACCTGCCCTGAAAGACATTGCAGGCAAATATCCTAACACACCGGAAAACGTGGACAAACTGGCTGATAAAGTAATCAAAGGCGGTTCCGGTAACTGGGGCGAAGTAGCGATGTTACCTCATCCACAGATTTCAAAAGATGATGCCAAAGAAATGGTAAGCTACATCTTATCTATCGGCAAATAATTGATTCCATCATTAACTCAATCATCCGGAATGAAAAAATTAATCATGGGCGCGCTGGTGATAGCTGCCGTTCTCGGCACTACTGCAGTAAAAGCCCAGAAATTAAATACCCTGTCGGCCAAAGAAAAAAAACAGGGATGGGTACTGTTGTTCGACGGTACTTCTACCAAAGGCTGGCATACTTACCTGAAGTCGACCGCAAGCCCCGCATGGAGCGTGACCGACGGGGCTATCGGGCTGAACCAGGAAGCTAAAAAGAATGGAGCGCCAGGCGGTGATCTCGTTACAGACGCAGAATATGAAAACTATGAACTGAGCTACGAATGGAAAATTTCCCCGGGTGGCAACAGTGGTCTTATTTTCAGCGTTCACGAAGATCCGTCTTTAAGCCAGACTTACCTCTCCGGTCCTGAAATGCAGGTAATTGACGATGCGGGCCATCCCGACGGCAAAAACCCCAAACACAATGCGGGTGAATTGTACGATCTCATCAAATGCGCTACCAGGCCGGCGAAACCCGTTGGGGAATGGAACTCCGCCAAATTAACAAAGAAAGATGGTCACCTGACCCTCTGGCTCAATGGCGTGAAAACTGCAGAAACAACTATGGGCACTCCTGAATGGGATGCGCTGGTAGCAAAAAGCAAATTCCACGACTGGAAGGAGTTTGGCAAATATCCAAAAGGCCACATTGCCCTGCAGGACCATGGCGATGATGTTTGGTATCGTAATATCAAAATAAGAGTTCTTTAAATAAGGGAAAAGCAGAAGGCAAAAAGCAGAAAGCCATTGTAGCGCAGCTGAACGGATATTTATATCTCCGCTACAATAACTTTCTGCTTTTTGCTTTTTGCGTTTCGCTCTTTTTCATTTCAATTCCCACGTAAAATAACATGAAAGCATTAACCGCGTTTATTGCACTCTTGCTCCTTGCCGGCACTATTTCAGTGCAGGCAAAGCACAAACACAAGGCCAAAAGGGTACTTGTGTTCTCAAAAACAAAAGGCTTCCGCCACGATTGCATCCCTGCTGCCAAAATAGCGATCATGCAACTCGGAAAAGAAAATGGCTTTGAAGTAGATACTACGGAAGATGCCAGCGCCTTTACCCCCTCCAACCTGAAAAAATATGCAGCCGTAATTTTCAGCTGCACCACCGGCGATGTGCTCGACAGCGCCCAACAGGTAGCCTTTCAGAACTATATCCACAAAGGAGGTGCGTGGATGGGTATCCATGCGGCTACGGATACAGAGTACGACTGGCCCTGGTACAACAAACTGGCCGGCGCCTGGTTCCTGAGCCATCCAGCCCAGCAAACGGCCACCCTTAAAGTAGTGGATCATAATCATCCTGCTACAAAAGATTTACCGGATGAGTGGATCCGTAAAGACGAATGGTACAACTTCAAAAATCTTAATCCCGATGTGCACGTGCTCATTAAAATTGATGAAACCAGCTACACCGGCGGTAAAAACGGCGATAACCATCCTATGTGCTGGTATCACAATTTTGAAGGAGGCCGCGCCTTTTATACAGAAATGGGACATGTGAAAGAAGCATACCAGGATCCTGTATACCTGAAACACTTACTGGGTGGCATTGAATACGCCATCGGCAACTGGAAACCCTAAAACTAACCTGTTATAATGAAACGTACACTCAGAATATTTTTGCTGCTGGCACTGGTGGTAGTGGCCCTGGCAGCCTGTAAAAAATCCCGGCCGGGCAAACCGAAAGTGCTGGTATTTACAAAAACCAGCGGTTTCCGCCACAGCTCCATCCCTGTTGGTATTAAAGCCATTCAGAAACTTGGGCAGGAAAACGGGTTTGATGTAGATACTACTGAAAACGCCGCTAAATTCAATGAAGATACGCTGGCGCAATACGCTGCTGTCATCTTCCTTAATACCACCGGTGATGTGCTCGACAATTACCAGGAAGCCGATTTTGAAAGATATATCCAGGCAGGTGGTGGTTATGTGGGCGTACATGCCGCTGCTGATACAGAATACGAATGGGGCTGGTATAACCACCTCGCGGGTGCATGGTTCCAGAACCATCCTCCCGGCGTTCACAAAGCTATAGTTGATGTAATAGAAAAATCTTTTCCCGCTACGGAAGGTCTTCCCGAAAAATGGGAACATACCGATGAGTGGTACAATTATAAAAATGTGGATACCACCACTACCGTACTGCTGAAACTGGACGAAAAGTCGTACCAGGGCGGTACAATGGGCGGCAATCACCCCATCAGCTGGTATCATGATTATGACGGCGGCCGCGCTTTCTATACCGGTCTTGGTCATACAGATGAATCTTATACAGATAGCCTCTTCCTGAAACACCTTGCCGGTGGTATTAAATATGCCATCGGGAAAAACCAGGTGCTCGATTACAGCGTGGCCAAAACCCTGCGCGTACCGGAGGAAGACCGCTTCACGAAAAATGTGCTCGTATCCGGTGAGTTCTTTGAACCAACGGAAATGGCTATACTCCCTAACCTGGATATCCTGGTGGCGCAGCGCCGGGGGGAACTGATGCTGTATAATGCAGCAGAAAAAAGGCTTTCACAGGTAGGCTTCCTGAAAGTATATCATCATACCGATGTTCCACATGTGAATGCAGAAGAAGGATTCCTCGGCCTGGCTGCAGATCCTGACTATAAAAACAATCACTACATCTACGCGATGTACTCTCCTGCAGATACCTCCGTAAACCGTTTGTCGCGTTTCAAATTTGAAAACAACAAACTGGATATGGCTTCCGAAAAAGTAATCCTGCAATTCTATTCCCAACGTGATATATGCTGTCATACCGGCGGCTCTATTGCCTTTGGTCCGGGCGGGTTACTGTACTTATCTACAGGTGATAATACCACTCCGTTTGATGAACCGGGGCAGAAATATGTGAGCAAAGGATACGGCCCAACTGACGACCGTCCCGGCCACCTGCAGTATGATGACCGTCGCGGTTCCGCCAACACCAACGATCTGCGTGGAAAAATCATCCGCATCAAAGTAGAGGCGGATGGCTCTTACACCATTCCTGACGGCAACCTGTTCCCTAAAGGCACAAAAGGCACCCGCCCGGAAATTTATGCCATGGGTACACGTAATCCTTACCGCATGTCGGTGGATCAGAAAACAGGTTATGTATACTGGGGAGAAGTAGGCCCCGATGCCAACAACGATGATTCGTTGCGGGGGCCCAGGGGATACGATGAAATAAACCAGGCAAAAAAACCGGGCTTCTTCGGTTACCCGCTGTTTATTGCCGACAACAAACCATACCGCCAGTACAATTATGAAACAGGTGAAAGCGGCGCTTTTTATGATCCGCTGAAACCAATCAATGATTCCCGCAACAACACAGGTCTGAGAGAACTGCCACCAGCTACACCGGCTTTCATCTGGTACCCATACGCCAAATCAGACGAATTCCCGATTGTAGGCAGTGGCGGCCGTAATGCGGAAGCTGGCCCCGTTTATCACAGCGAGTTTTATCCGAAAGAAACCCGTTTCCCGGATTACTATAATGACAAGCTGTTTATCTACGACTGGATCCGCGGATGGGTGATGGCCGTAACAATGGATAAGAACGGCAACTTCTCCAAAATGGAAAAGTTTATGCCCAACACTAAGCTGAATGCCCCTATCGATATGGAAATGGGCCCCGATGGCCGTTTGTATATCCTTGAATATGGCAACGGATGGTTTAGCAAAAATGCAGACGCCGGTCTTTCACGCATTGATTTCAACGGCGGCAACCGCGCGCCTGTAGCCAATATACAGGCTACGCGCACTACCGGTGGCTTGCCATTCAAAGTAACATTATCTGCGGAAGGATCTAAAGATCCTGATGGCGACAAAGTCACTTATCTCTGGAATTTTGGCAATGGCAGTAAGAAAGAAACTACTGAACCTAAGGTAGAATTTACCTACAGCACTGCCGGTGAATACGCGGTATTTGTAGAAGTGGCAGATGATAAAGGCGCTAAAACAAAGAGTAAATCCATAGAGTTATACGCTGGCAACGAAACCCCTGAAGTGAAAATCAATATCACCGGTAACCAGATGTTCTACTTCCCTGGCAAACCTGTGCAGTACGCGGTTAACATCTCTGATAAGGAAGATGGTAACTCTGCAGATGGTAAACTGGATGTCAACAATATCTTTGTAAAGGCAGATTATATCCAGGGACGTGATAAGGCGGCGCAACCACAAGGTCACCAGATCATTACCGGCGCTATTGCCGGTAAAAATATCATGGAGGTATCCGATTGTAAAACCTGTCACAAACCGGATGAAAAATCTATCGGGCCTTCATTCAGGCAAATAACAGAAAAGTATAAGAACGATCCCGCCGCACCTGAAATGCTGGCTAAAAAGATCATCAACGGCGGCGGCGGCGTATGGGGCGAAACCGCTATGTCGGCACACCCGGGCATTTCTGTTGGCGAAGCCAAACAACTGGTGGAATACATCTATTCCATCGGCGGCGGTGCTCCCAAGGTACCTTCCCTGCCTGTTAGCGGCAGTGTTAATCCAACATTAGGTGGCGAGCCAAAAGACAACGGCGTGCTGTACCTGCTGGCCAGCTACACCGATAAGGGAGGCCCCGGCATTAAGCCTATCACCGGCACCGCATCCGTAGAACTGGTGAGCCCTAAACTGGCAGCTGCAGATTTCAGCAAAGCAGACGGCGTTGCTGTATTTGCGGCAGGTGGCATAAAGTTCCTTATCCCTTCCAATACAGAAGGATGGGCTGCTTACAATAAGCTGGATCTGACCGGTGTAAGCGGCATAGAGCTCGCATACATGGTACAGGAAACACCGCAATCCGGTTTTACGGTAGAAGCATTCCTCGATGATGCCAATGGCGCCCGTTTGGGTGAAGTAACCATTGGTCCGGGCGCCCAACCTAAAATACCCAATAAGGTAAACTTCAGTTTTACACCGGTAACAGATGGCAAAAAACACAACCTGTATTTCCGTTATAAAGCACTTGATGCTGCGCAAAAAGTACAGTTGGGTATAGTGTCATTTACCCTGCATTGATAATAACTGATTTTTATAAAAAGCGGGAGGGGCGATATTTGATATCGCCCCTCCCGCTTTTTATAAATGCACTTACTTATGCACTGCGTAATTCCTGATGATAAACTGCTCTTCAAAACCCATTTCAA
The DNA here is from genome assembly GCF_036569185.1 of Chitinophaga sp. Taxonomy (GTDB): domain Bacteria; phylum Bacteroidota; class Bacteroidia; order Chitinophagales; family Chitinophagaceae; genus Chitinophaga. The sequence continues at coordinate 9,020 of NZ_DATCRD010000157.1, read as the reverse complement.
GATAAATGCCTTTCCCCATCCGGGATGCCTGCAAAGTAGCGTAGACGGCATTAAGCGCAATAGCTTCATTTAGTACATATGCCATAATTTCATTGGCAAATCCCTTTCTCCTGGCTTCCGGGATTACACCTACGCCATGTATGCCGGCAACACCATCGAGAAGATGCAATATAGCGGTGCCCACCGGCTGCCCATCCAGCAATGCAAGGTAATAACGCATACCACTATACGTAGCCTCCAGGATTTTCTGATCAATGCTGTAACCAAATGCCTGTGGGTAAATACCCGCCCACAATGCAGCATCCGCCGGGGTAGTCACTTTACGGAACAGCAACCTGTTTTCCCGGTGAAACGGCTGTTCCAGTTTCAACGACATGCCCGATTGCTCAGACGCTTTTACGCCTCCGTGCGCTATGATCACTTCTTCCCCGGAAGTATTCCAGTAGGGTATTACCATCCTGCCGGAAGGAATAGTGCCTAAAGCTGCAGTTATTATTTCTTCCGTAATATCACTGTTAAACCATAATTTATTAGGCCACTCCATACCGGGAACACCGCACCAGCCAAAAGCCTGGTTTTCTGTACAGGCATTGAAAGGCGCGCCTGCAGTGCGCCATACAGAAATAAGGTTATCTTTATTTGCTTTAATAATATCGTTCATCTTATTACTTATTACCGGCAATATAGGCATATACCTTTACAAAAAAGGCTGCTTCCATTAATGGAAACAGCCAGTTGTCTGATCTGGGCACTCTTGTTATTTTTTCGGTTTGGCGCTCATATAAAAAGTGATAGTGCCGCCATTCATGATATCTGCATGCGTAATATACAAGCGGTTCAACGGCGTTCCGTTCAGCAATACCTTTTGCACATACACATTTTTATCGCTTTGATTTTTTACATCCACAACAAAGGTTTTGCCGTTTTCCAGTTGCAGGGTAGCCTTGTCAATAGCGGGGCTTCCCAATGAATACTGGTCGGAGCCGGGGCATACCGGGTAAAAGCCAAGCGTAGTGAAAATATACCATGCGCTCATTTGCCCGCAATCGTCGTTACCGCCAAGGCCATCAGGACCGGGATGATACATCTTTTTCAGGATCATCCGTACCCGCTCCTGTGTTTTCCACGGATAGCCGGTCCAGTTATACAGGTAGGCTACATGATGCGAAGGCTCGTTGCCATGTACGTAGTTACCGATGATCCCATCGCGGGTGATATCTTCCGTTTCAGCAAAAAATTTATCGGGAAGCTCCATGGTAAACAGGGAGTCGAGGTGAGTGGTAAATTGTTTTTTACCGCCCATCATGGCAATCATTTCATCCGGGTAGTGAGGCACATATAAACTGTAGTTCCAGGCATTTCCCTCAATAAAGCCCTGGTCGTGTGTTTGCAGTGCATCAAAATTTGCTTTGAATGTACCGTCATTCAGCCTGGGACGCATGAACCCTGTATTGGAATCGTATACGTTTTTGTAGTTCAGTGAACGTTTAATAAACTCTTCATAAATATCTGTCCGGCCCAGTTTCTTCGCTACCTGTGCTATGCACCAGTCGTCGTATGCATATTCCAATGTTTTTGAAACGGAGGAGCCGTTTTTATCTTCCGGGATATAGCCCCTGTCGATGTAATACTCCAGCCCGTCGTAGGTGCGGTGGCGCGCCGTGGTTACACATGCATCCAGTGCTTTATTCACATCAAAAGGCGCATTGCCTTTCATAATAGCATCCGCAATGACCGATACGCTGTGGTAACCGATCATACACCAGTTCTCATTAGCGTAATGCGACCAGATGGGCAGCATATGCTGGGCGCTTTGTTCATAATGGTTCAGCATCGACTGGATCATATCCGCATTTCTTTTCGGCTGGATCACATTAAACAAAGGATGCAATGCACGGTAAGTGTCCCAAAGGGAGAAGGTAGTATAATTCGTATATCCGTTGGCGGTATGAATGTTCATATCCAGGCCGCGGTAGGCGCCATCCACATCCATATAGGTGGTTGGATTGATGAAGGCGTGGTACATGGCAGTGTAGAAATTCTCTTTTTCCTCCCGGCTTTTCGATTCGATATGAATTTTATTCAGCTCCTTCGTCCACAAGGCTTGTCCGTCGCGCTTCACCTGGTCAAAGTCCCATCCCGGGATCTCTGCGCGCAGGTTTTTCAGCGCTCCTTCCGTGCTCACCGGAGATAATGCAAATTTTATTTTGATCTTTTCGCCGGGTGCTGTTTTAAAATCGAAATAAGCGCGGATCTGTTTTCCTGCCATTTCGGGAAAATTCTTCGACTGGTCAAACTTTCTCCAGAAGCCTTTGTACACATCCTTAGCATAGTTCTGATGCCCGTATTGTATAAAGGGTTTGGAAAAGGTCATCGCAAAATATTCTATTCTCGTACGTGCCCAACCGTTAGTTTGACGAAACCCGGTGATCAGGGTGTCATTTTCCACCCGTATAAAGGTCCATACGTTTTTGTTTTCATAATTGTAGATGCCTGACATCATATCCAGGATGATATGCGCCTGGCCTGTACCGGGAAAGGTATACTGATGAAACCCCACACGGTTGCTGGCTGTAAGCTCTGCGATGATATTATCATCTTCCAGTTTCACTTTGTAATAAGCTGGCTCCGCCACCTCTGTACTGTGTGAAAATGCGGATCGGTAACCGTTTTCGGGATGATCTGCCGTACCGGGATTCAGCTGCAGGGCTCCTACGGTGGGCATGATCAGGAAATCGCCCAGGTCGGAGTGGCCGGTGCCGCTGAAGTGGGTATGACTGAAGCCCACAATGGTTTTATCTTCATACTGGTAGCCGGCGCAATATTTATAAACATCAGGATTATATTTCCCGTTCATCTCATAGGGAATAGTATCCGTTTCCGGGCTTAGCTGCACCATACCAAAAGGCACAGTAGCACCGGGATAGGTGTGCCCCATCCGTTGTGTGCCCGTAATAGGCTTTACATATTGTACCACATTTTCCTGTGCAGATACGCACAGGTATGGAAAGAAAAGTAAAGGTAAAAGTAGTTTTCTCATGCAGGTAGATTTAAGCGAAAATTGAGTACATCCCGAAGAGTCGGGATGAAATATTTCAGTGAACAATGAAAATCGTTTATACGTTTACGTTACTTATCCGCTGTTGCTGAAAAAGAATATGGAAAAGCAGCAGGGTCTGTTCCTCTTGATTTCTCAGGAGTGGCGCCCATTCTGAATTCCAGGGTACCGCCTTTCTGCAGGTCCTGGTGGCTGATCCAGTTCTTTGTATACGGTTGTCCGTTTAACGATGCTTTTTGTACATACAGGTTGGTATCGCTGTTGCCTGGCGCGTTGATCACCATTTTCTTACCATCTTCGAAAGTCATGGTGAGTTTGGAAAAGAGCGGCGTACCTAATACATATTGTTGGGTGCCCGGGCATACAGGATAGAAACCCATTGCGGAGAACACGTACCAGGCGCTGGTTTGGCCATTGTCTTCATCACCGCAATAACCATCAGGAGTGGCTTTATACAGGCGGCTCATCACCTGGCGGATCCAGTATTGTGTTTTCCAGGGCTGGCCTGCGTAGTTATATAAGTAGATCATGTGTTGAATGGGTTGGTTGCCATGTGCATACTGTCCCATGTTCATGATCTGCATTTCGCGTATTTCGTGGATAACGGTGCCATAGTAGCTTTCGTCAAATACCGGTGGCATATTGAAAACGGAATCCAGCATTTTAGCAAACATTTCGCGGCCGCCCATCAGTTTGGCCAGGCCTTGTACGTCGTGGAACACAGACCAGGTATAGTGCCAGCTGTTCCCTTCTGTAAAGGCATCGCCCCATTTGAACGGGTTAAACGGCGTCTGGAACTTGCCATCTTTGTTCTTTCCGCGCATCAGTTTTGTTTCCGGATCAAAGAGGTTGCGGTAGTTCTGGGAACGTTTTTCAAAAAGATCGATTTCTTTTTTCGGGCGGTTCAGCGCTTTTGCCAACTGGTAAATGGTGAAGTCGTCGTAAGCATATTCCAGGGTACGTGCAGCATTTTCGTTTACTTCCACATCGTAAGGCACGTAGCCAAGTGAGTTATAGTATTTAACCCCCAGGCGGCCTACAGAGCTAAGCGGGCCTTCGTTTTCCGTGTTCTTCAGTATGGCCTTATACAGGTTATTGATATCATACCCGCGGATACCTTTCAGGTAGGCATCAGCAATCAGTGAAGCTGAGTTGGAGCCCACCATACAGTCGCGGTGACCGGGGCTTGCCCACTCCGGCAACCAGCCGCTTTCATTGTATGCGTTGGACAATCCTTCCATGATATGCGAACTGAGTGTAGGGTACATCAGGGTGAAGAAAGGATGTACCGCGCGGAAGGTATCCCAGAACCCGTTATCGGTGAACATATAGCCGGGTAATACCTGGCCATTGAACGGGCTGTAGTGAACTATTTCGTTCTTTGCATTGATTTCATAGAACTTGCGCGGGAAGAGCATAGTGCGGTACAGGGAAGAGTAGAAGGTGCTTACCTGTTCGCTGGAACCGCCTTCTATGGCCAGTCTGCCGAGCTCTTTATTCCAGATGTCTTTTGCTTTCTTACAGGTAGCATCAAAGTTATCCTGCCCGATTTCGCGTTGCAGGTTTAATTCTGCCTGTTCAAAGCTGATAAAAGAGGAGGCAGTTTGTATACCTACTTTCTCACCTTTCTTTGTTTTAAAGCCTACTACGGCGCCGGTATGATCTGCCTGCAGTTCCAGCTGGCCTTTCACCAGTACGGAATCGTGCCAGATATCGGCCACGGTGAACGGCTTGTCAAATTTGATGATGAAATAGTTTTTGAAGTTGGAAGGTACGCCACCACTGTTTTTGGTAGTATAACCAATGATCTTCTTTTCGTCCGGTAATATTTTAATATAGGAACCTTTATCGAAGGCATCTACCACGATGAAGGCGCTGTCGGTGGCGGGGAAGGTGAAGCGCAGTTGTGCGGCTCTTTCCGTGGGCGTAATTTCCGTGGTCACATCCGGATCAGCGAGGTATACGCTGTAATAATATGGTTTTGCCACTTCTGATTTATGGGAGAACCAGCTGGCGCGTTTGTTCTGGTCGAACTTTACGGTACCGGTAACGGGCATGATGGCAAACTGGCCATAGTCGTTGATCCAGGGCGACGGTTGGTGCGTTTGTTTGAATCCCCTGATCTTATCAGCGGTGTATTGATAGGCCCAGCCATTTCCCATGGTATTGGTTTGCGGCATCCAGAAGTTCATGCCCCATGGCAGGGCAATGGCAGGATAGGTGTTCCCGTTTGATAAGCTCACTTTAGAATCAGTGCCCATCAGGGTATTTACCCATTCTACCGGTTCAGCAACTTTATTTACCGTTTGGCTGTATGCGCCATGCAGGCAGAATAAAGCGGCTGCTAACAGTCCAACTTTTTTCATGATTAGATATTATATACAACAAAAATGATCCTTTTAGCCAATATCACACTCGCCGTGTGAAGATACCGTGAAATTTTAACAAAATCGATTTAGCACAGGTACAGAAAAAAAAGATTCAGCGAATCCTTTTTCCGTTAAGCTCCAAAAGCTGGTTTTAAAAATAAAACTATTTTTCCAGCAAATACAAGTATTTAACGGTTTTTTTATAAGTGGCCCCGGTATTCAACCGGCCATTTTGCCGCCGGCGGATAATGTGGCTCAGATTTCTGCTTTCCAGCAGCCGGGCCGGTCGATAAAGGCGCGGAACATATCCCGGAAGTAGTAGACGCCATTAAAACCCTGGAAGTGATCCGCATTACCTACAAGAGCTTTGGCATCCGGCGCAGGGCTATCAGGCCGATCCCCGCAGGATAAATTTCCCGGGGAGCTCCACTGCCGTTTTTTTCATTGGGCCGCTGTTTTTGTCCAGCTGGTGCATCAGCAGGTCTATAGCGGTTTTGGCAATTCCTTCTATGGGCTGTTCTATCACCGAAATACCCGGCGGGTATAAACGGAAGATATCATGATCGTCAAAACAGAGTACCGCGATGTCGTCGGGCATCTTCAACCCCATCCGGGCTATGACTTCCAATCCGAGGATACCCAGGTAGTTCGTAGAGAAAAAGATGGCGTCCAGTTCGGGATTGGCTTCTATAAAGGCCTGCAGCTCATTCAGGGAGTCTTCCCGCTGCCGGTGATACTGCAATTGCAGGATATGTTTCTTTTTTACAGGTATCTTATGTTCTTTCAAAGCAGTGGTATATCCCCGCAGGCGCTCTTCTATCTGTATCAGCTTTACGTCTACCATTACAAACCCGATCTTGGTAAGACCTTTCCCTATCAGGTGCTTCATCCCCTGCTGTACGCCGTCAAAGTTATTGATGAGCACATAAGGGGTTTTGATAGAAGGGAAATAGCTGTCCATCAGCACTACCGGCTTATGCTGCTGTACCAGTTGCTGGATTTCCTTCTCCATCCCCGGCGCCGGGGTGATCAGGTAGCCATCCACCATTTGCCGGCCAAGCATGCGGATGAGCTCCCCGCCTTTCTGGGCGTTGTTTTCAGTACTGCAATACACTACGTTATAACCTCTGCGCTCTGCTTCGGTTTCTATGGTTTTAGCAAGACTGGCAAAAAAACTTCCGGAAATGCTTTCCACGATCAGTCCCAGGGTTTTGGATTGCCCGGTACGGAGGTTCACGGCCATACGGTGGGGCTCATATCCCGACTTTTCAGCCACCTGCATAATCCGGGAGGCTACTTCATCGCGGATACGCATTTGTTTCCCTTTTCCGTTCAAAACGAACGATACCGTGGAAGGGGCCACTCCGGCCAATTTAGCAACATCCTTAAGGGTTAATCGCTTCATGTATAGTGATTGGTTTTGGCATATATGAAAATGAATTCCCCCGAACATTCCCACACATCCAAACAGTTATTACATATTACAGGGCTATGTTACTCTCTGACAGATACACATTAGAACGGAAATTACAAAAATACCTGTAATAACTGCCAGAGAAGAAAAAAATGGTTATCTTTCGGTCATCCCTGTACGGTATAATATATTTTTCAGGGGAGCGTTATAGTAATTCCGGCTCCTGGCCAACATTATTACAACTGTAGTAAAAATACACTGAGCTTATGAAGCATCTTTCTCCACTTACTGACCCGGTTTACGTAAAGCCTGAACATGAAACTGCACTTGACCGTCTTTTTAAAAGCTGGATCAGGGATGAGCGAGACCTTCCCTTTGTATACCTGACCTTAAAAATCACCTTTACCCTGTGGCCGCTGGCTATCCTCATGTATATCCCGGGAATAAACAACTGGGTATGGTGGGGCGCTGCTATAGCTTACCAGTTCCTGAACAATGTCACCTTTAAGGGTCCCTTTGGCCTGATGCTGCACTGTACCAGTCACCGGGTATTCTTTGAAAAGAAATACCAGTTCTGGAACAATTACCTGCCGTGGGCAATCGGCCCTTTATTCGGACAAACTCCGGAATCATACTATTCCCATCATATCGGTATGCATCACCCGGAAAACAATATGCCGGACGACGATAGCTGTACCATGATATACCAGCGCGATTCCTTCCGTGGATTCCTCTTATACCTGTTCCACTTCGTTACTTTCGGGGTATATGACACCGCCCGCTATCATCTCCGGAAAAAAAGAAATAAACTGATGGTAAAACTGTTGAGGGGCGAGGCATTTTTCATTGGCGCCTGCATTGGTTTATCGTTCATTAATTTTCCTGCCACCTTCGTGGTTTTCATATTGCCCTTTATCATTTCCCGCATTATTATGATGGTGGGCAACTGGGCGCAACATGCTTTCATTGATGCGGAAGAACCGGATAACTGTTATAAGAACAGTATTACCTGCATCAATACAAAATACAACCACAAATGCTGGAACGATGGCTATCATATCAGTCACCACATAAAACCCAGCATGCACTGGACAGAGCATCCTGTGTACTTCACCAAAACCCTGGGGGAATATATCAGCAACGATGCCATTGTATTTGACGGCATCCACTTCCTGCATGTATGGGCCTACCTGATGGGTAAACGCTACGACCTGCTGGCAAAACACTTTGTAAATATCGGCGACCGCTACCAGACAGACGCTGAAATCATTGACTTCCTGAAGCAGCGTACCCGTAAAATCAGCACCCTGCCGGTGCCTGAAGTGGTGGCTGCAGCCTGATAATATAGTAACGTTTACGTCTTACATTTCCCTGTTTTTTCAAATAAAAAAGAGGGGGAAGTCAGACCCTGCTTCTTCATACGCGCAAATGCGCTCCCACAGGCGATTTCATCGTAAATCCCAAAAAGTTATATTATATTATCTTAATGAATATGCTTATTCATAACAATAAGTAACTAAATTTGCGCTCTAACTTTTTTTATTAAAGTAAAAAATATGCGTACTGTTACACTGAAAAGGGTTGTGGTTACCGGATTGGGAGCATTAACACCTATCGGGAATGATGTAAATACTTTTTGGAACAATATGAAGGCAGGCGTTAGTGGCGCCGGCCCCATCACTAAATTTGACACCACGGAGTTTAAAACAAAATTCGCCTGTGAAGTCAAAGGATTTGATGTAGAGAAATATATGGAGAAGAAGGAAGCCCGCAAAATGGATTGCTTCACACAGTACGCTATGGCGGCTGCACAGGAAGCAGTACAGGATGCCGGTCTTGATAATGCCTCCATCGATAAAACAAAGATCGGTGTGATCTGGGCATCCGGCAACGGTGGTATGCTTACCTTCGAAGAACAGATCGTAGAATTTACGCAGCAAAACTTTGTGCCTAAATTCAACCCTTTCTTTATTCCGAAATTAATCTGCGATATTGCCGCAGGCCAGATAGCTATGAAATATGGCTTCATGGGAATCAATTTCTGTACAGTGTCTGCATGCGCTTCTTCTACCAGCGCTCTCGTAGATGCTTTCAATTACATCCGCCTGGGTAAGGCCAATGCTATTGTGGCAGGCGGCTCTGAAGCTCCTGTAACCCGCGCCGGTATTGCGGGGTTCAA
>NZ_DATCRD010000156.1:0-53745 GCF_036569185.1 Chitinophaga sp. | reverse complement strand
ATTCCTATCAATGAACGCGGCGAGCTCCTCATGGATGCTTACAAAACCATGCTGGACGACACCGTGAAAATAGTAGCCGTTACCTACGTTTCCAACACCATGGGAACCATTAACCCGGTACAGGACATTATAACGCTGGCGCATGCACGCAATATACCGGTACTGCTCGATGCTGCACAGGCTATCCAGCATATCAGTATTGATGTACAGGCGCTGGATGTGGATTTCCTGGCCTTCTCCGGCCATAAGATCTATGGACCTACCGGCACCGGCGTGCTCTATGGTAAAAAGGCATGGCTCGATAAACTGCCCCCCTACCAGGGTGGCGGAGACATGATCAAAACCGTTACTTTCGAAAAAACGATCTACAACGAACTGCCGTATAAATTTGAAGCGGGTACCCCCAACATTGCCGGTGGCATTGCACTGGGCACCGCTATCGAATACCTGCAGCAAACCGGTATCTCTAAAATCCAGCAATGGGAAGAAGAGCTGATGGAATATGCCATGCAGGAACTACGCAAGATCGATGGGATCCGCTTTATAGGCGACGCAGCAGAAAGAAGCGGCGCCATCTCCTTCCTGGTGCACAACATCCACCCGTTTGATATGGGTGAACTGCTGGACCAGCAAGGCATCGCCGTAAGAACAGGGCACCACTGCACCGAACCGCTGATGGATATCTTTAAGATCCCCGGCACCGTGCGCGCTTCCCTCTCTTTCTATAATACCAAAGAAGAAATAGACAAACTGGTAGCCGGTATTAAAAGAGCCACTGCCATGCTTTTGTAAACAGGTGAATATGACGATCCAGGAAATACAGGAAGAAATAATATCCGATTTTTCGGTGATGGGCAGCTGGGAAGATAAATACGAATATATCATCCAGCTGGGTAAAGAATTACCGCTCATCTCAGAAGAATATAAAACACCAGATAATCTTATCAAGGGCTGCCAGTCGCGCGTATGGCTGCACACAGAGCTGAAAGACGGGAAACTGTTCTTTACCGGCGACAGCGACGCGGTGATCACCAAAGGCCTGGTAAGCCTGATGATATATGTACTTTCCGGTCATACGCCACAGGAAATTGCTACAGCGGAAATTTATTTTATAGATGCCATCGGCCTGAGCAGCCATCTCTCTCCCACCCGCTCCAACGGGTTGCTGAGCATGCTCAAACAAATGAAGCTGTATGCTATCGCCTACCAGGCTAAAATTAACCAGCAATGAGTGAAGCAACATTAAGAGAACAGATAGAAGCACAGCTCAAAACCGTATTCGACCCGGAAATACCGGTGAACATATGGGAACTTGGACTGGTATATGAAGTAAAGATCAAAGAAAATAACAGGATCGGTATTGATATGACCCTTACCGCTCCGGGTTGCCCTGTAGCCGGTGATATTATCCGGGAGGTAGATGAAAAGATCAGGAATATAGAAGGAGTTTCCGATGTAGATGTGCATCTTACTTTTGATCCGCCCTGGACAAAAGAGATGATGAGCGAAGAAGCCAAACTGGAGCTCGGATTCCTCTGACATAACAATACTTAAATAATAAAACCAGATATCAGATACACTGCGTAGTGTTGTCTGATATTTGGTTTTTTATTTTATGGAATTATTTACTTTGCGCTTTAAATCGTTAATCCATTGAACCTATCCGACGAACAAGTGCTTGCGATGGCGCCAGATGAATCTTCCCGCAAATCCGGAAAGGACCTGGCCAACCCGGCGAAATGGGTAAGTAAAGGCGTCAGCGAATCAGCGTTATGGGGCGAATGCCAGGGCAGCGGCAGCAAACCATACCAGACACAGGTAGATACCGGCAACATGGCATTCAAATGCAGTTGCCCCAGCCGTAAATTTCCCTGTAAACACGGGCTGGGCTTGTTGCTGCTCTATTTCAGGCAACGGGCTTCTTTCACGGAAACAACACCTCCCTCCTGGGTCAGCGAATGGCTCGCCAAACGCGCCGAAAGGGAAGAAAAGAAAAACACCACCGCTACTGCTACGGAGAAGCAGCCGGATACCAACGCGCAGGCCAAACGCCAGCAGGCGCGCATGCAAAAGGTAAGCGATGGCGCCGCAGAACTGCTCCGCTGGATGAAAGATCTCATCCGCAACGGTATTATGGACCTCCCGGAAAAAGATCCCTCCTTCTTCGAAAATATGATCCGCCGCATGGTAGACGCACAGGCCCCGGGGCTGGCCGGCATGATGCGGGAACTGGCAGACATCAGCTACTTCCATGAAGGCTGGCAGTCGGCATTCATGAACCAGCTGGTACGTATCTATCTTGTGATCCAGGGCTACCAGCACCTTTCAGCACTACCTTCTGCTTTACAACAGGACATCCGCACCCTCGCCGGCTTTTCCACCTCGCAGGAAGAACTGAAAGAACAAACCGGTATCACTGATACCTGGCAGGTGCTGGGCAAACAAACCACGGAGGAAGACCGCCTCGTGACAGAGCGCTACTGGTTGCGCGGCGTGCATACCAAACGGCCTGCGCTGATCCTGCAGTTTTATGTACGCGGACAAAGTACCATCAACAATACCCTCACTCCCGGCAGCGCTATTAATGCGGAACTGGTGTTTTACCCGTCCGCCGCCCCGCTCCGCGCGCTCATCAAACAACAGGTAACCGTACCGGCCAATCACTCCTTCAGCGGCTACGCGGGCTGGGAAGAAGTGGTATCCGCACAAACCAGCATCAGTGAAGTACTTCCCGTTTATAACGACCAGGTATATACGATTGCAGATCTTACCCCTGTATGGCATGCGGAACAATGGTGGCTGCAGGACAGCCGGCAGCAACTGATGCCTGTGAAAAAAACCTTCCAGCATATCTGGAAACTGCTGGCGCTGAGTGGTGGAAGCCCCCTGCATATGGCAGTTACAGGAAAAGAAACCCAATACGAGCCCATTGGCGTTTGGCATGAACAGGAATACAAAATATTATAATGGAGCACTGGAATCAACTTATTAATACCGCCCTTCTCGGCACCGCTAAAAAGCCGGCCGGCAACACCGGCATGAGCGGCCCGCTGCTGCAGGCGGCCGATACCATACTGGCGCAAGCCGATACTGATAAAGAAGATAAATTCCTGCAACTGGCAGCAGTGCTGTATAATTACCGGCAAAGCGGTACCCGGCCCATCACCGCCAATGCAACGCCCATGAAGGTTTGCCCGCCTGAAACAAAAGCTTACTGCAAACCCGCCGCTACCCGCGTATTGCAGCAGGTGCTGGAAACGGAAAGCATTCAGCTGCTGCAATTATGGCTGGAATACTGCGTAAAAGCCAATGTACTGGTGCCACCGGCCCAATTACCCGTGATGCTGGATAAGGGCTGGCGGAATAAATCACTGCGTGCGCTGATTGCCGCCACCGGCGGGCAAAGGGCAGCATGGCTGGGGCATTTTAACCCCGACTGGAACTTTTCCCGCGTGGCAGACACTATTGAAGACAGGTGGCACAACGGCGCCACTGCACAACGCGTGGAGGCCCTGAAAGAACTACGTGCAGCCGATCCCGTTATGGCCCGCACCTGGCTGGAACAATCCTGGCCAAAGGAAAGCGTTACGGTAAAAACAGAACTGCTCTCCGTATTGGAACATCCCGCCGATCCTGCAGATATCCCCTGGCTGGAATCCCTTCTCACGGAAAAAAGCAAACAGGTAAAAGAAACCGCTACCCGCATCCTGAAAAAACTGCCCGGCTCCTCCCTTCATGAAAAATACTGGCAGATCATTGCCGGCGCCATACAGTTGGATAAATTCGGACAGGTGACGGTAGCCCTCCCGGAAATAACCGACGACAGTATCTTCCACAGCGGCATCGAAAAGTTCAGCAACGATAAAACAATTTCGGACGACACGCATGTGCTGTACCAGCTGGTTAGCAGCGTACATCCCTCCCGCTGGGAAGAACATTTCAACCGGGATACAGAAAGGGTCATTGCCCTCTTCCAGCAACAGGAATCGCTGCAACCCTTTGTTCCTGCACTGGTACTGGCCATCGCCTGGTTTGAAGATAAAGAGCGGGCCCTTTCGTTTATGCAGCACAGTGAAACATTTTATGTAGATATCATTCCCTTGCTGCCAGCAGCACAGCAACAGGAGTTCGGTGAAAAATTCTTTGACGAGCACCCGGACACTATTATTGAATATGCCTGCAAACACCAGGAGGAATGGAGCCTTCAGCTGTGTGCACGGATATTCAAATATGCGGCCACACAGCCTTACACGTATAATCAACAGTTCATGAATAACCATATCCGGCTTATCCCTGTTGGTATTGCCGCTACCCTGGACGATATCACACCAGTGGAAGCCTATCATACCGGGTACTGGAATAATATAAAAGTTCACCTGGGCCGGCTGCTGCAGGCAAAAAGCCAGGTACAGTCACTTTAATCCAAACATATTAATCAACATACCATGTCAGACATTTTACGTTACCACGCCGAACAACTATATGCACAGGAACTGGAAGAACTGAAAAAAGAAGATGAAGGCAAGCGCCCGTACAACTGGCTGTTATCGCCTCAATCGGTGGTGACGTACCTCACCGGCGGGAAACTGAAGAACGGTTTTGAAGTGAGCCCTAAATATATTGGCAGCAAACGTCTCATGGAAATAGCCGTGGCCACGCTTGCTACCGACAGGGCGCTGCTGTTGTATGGCTTACCCGGTACAGCAAAAAGCTGGGTGAGCGAGCACCTTGCTGCCGCTATCAGCGGCGATTCCACGCTCATTATACAGGGTACGGCCGGCACCAGTGAAGAAAGCGTGCGGTATGGATGGAACTATGCCCGCCTGCTGGCGGAAGGCCCTTCTCCCAATGCATTGGTGGAAACGCCAGTGATGCGCGCCATGAAGGAAGGCAAAATTGCCCGCATCGAAGAGCTTACCCGTATCGGCGCCGATGTGCAGGATACGCTGATCACCATCCTCTCTGAAAAAACGCTGCCCATCCCCGAGCTGAATACTGAAGTACAGGCCAGTAAAGGGTTCAACCTCATCGCTACCGCCAACAACCGCGATAAAGGAGTCAATGAATTGTCCAGCGCACTGAAACGGCGTTTCAATACCGTTATCCTGCCGGTTCCGGATTCTATGGAAGAAGAAATTGATATTGTAAGAAGACGGGTGGAAAGTTTTGAAAAGACAATGGATCTGCCGGCAGAAAAACCTGCAGTAGAGGAAATCCGCCGCATTGTCACTATCTTCCGTGAGCTTCGTAACGGCGTTACCCTCGATGGTAAAACCAAGCTGAAATCGCCCGGTGGTACCCTCAGCACCGCTGAAGCTATCTCCGTGGTGAATAATGGCCTGGCCCTCGCGGCCTATTTTGGTGATGGTACGCTCAATGCCGCCGACCTCGCCGCCGGTATCATCGGCGCTGTGGTGAAAGATCCCGTACAGGATAAACTGGTTTGGCAGGAGTACCTGGAAACAGTAGTGAAAACAAGAGAGGAATGGAAAGACGTGTACCGCGCCTGCCGTGACCTGGCGTAAGGATGGGATCAAGTCCACCTTTTGTGCAATTGCGAGGTAGGTGCTAAGCGGATCAAGTCCACCTTCTGTGCAGGTGCTAAGTATGAGCTAAGCGGATCAAGTCCACCTTTTGTGCAAATGCCAGGTACCAACTAAGCCGGTCCGCTTTTCCTCCGGCGGCTGTAACAAACATCGCCGGAGCGGCTGATCTGACATGCAAAAGAGCGGGTTAAACGCTTAATGCTTTGCTTTAATAATAATTTTATAACATTATCATAATGTAGATATTACATTAAAGTTGTTCAAAAATTACTTTCAGTATATTTTAGGAAGATGTCAAACAACCGGCATTTCATTCTTATATAAATAATGATCGACGTATGTCTGTACATATATTAGGTATCCGGCACCACGGTCCTGGCTCCGCCAGGAATGTAAAAGCTTTCCTGGAAGAGCTGAAACCGGATATTGTGCTGATTGAAGGCCCACCGGAAGCGGATGCATTGCTGCAATGGGCGGGTCATGAGGAACTGCAACCGCCGGTAGCTATCCTGGCCTACCAGCCGGATAGTCCACAGAAAGCATGCTTCTATCCTTTTGCTGCCTTCTCCCCGGAATGGCAGGCAATGCTATATGCTAAAAACCACCGCATCCACGCACGGTTCATGGATCTCCCGCTGGCGCATGTATTCGCAATGGAGAATGAAGCGGCGGCAAAAAGAGCGGCGAAAAACCAAAAGGAAGATACGCCGACAACTGATTCTCCAGGCGCAGATGAACTGACGCCCCCCGGAGAGTTAAATACCGCGGCTCATACCAGCTCTTTTTCTTCTCCGGACAATTCTAATCAATGGTGCAATTCCACTGCAAATAAATTGACAGGTACGGGCGCAAACGGTGCTACTCCTTTGCAGGATGCTTCTATAGAAAATCTTAACGGTACCCAACATCCGCATAATTCTGCTATAAAAAATATTACCGGTACACACTCAGCAAGCGCTAAAAAAAATAAACCAGGTGACACGCATACTCCCGGTTCCGGCGCCCAACACGATTACGCTACAAATCCACAGCCCCGGCGTAACTCCTCCACCGAAGGATTCACCGCTGCAGAACTGGACCTGGAATTCCTCCCTCCCTCACCACAGGACCCCGTAGCCCACCTGGCCCATGCCGCCGGTTACGACGACGGTGAACGCTGGTGGGAACATATGTTTGAATACCGCCTCGGGCAGGAACAGGTATTTGAAGCCGTACACGATGCCATGCAGGCGCTCCGGGAAGAACTGCCCCGGCGCTACGATCATAAAGAAGCCCTCCGCGAAGCCTGGATGCGCAAGTGCATCCGCCAGGCGGAGAAGGAAATGTTCCAGCGCATTGCCGTAATATGCGGCGCCTGGCATGCGCCGGCGTTGCAAACTATGCCCAGACAAAAAGACGATAACGAATTGCTGAAAGGGCTCCCGAAAACAAAAGTGGAGTGCACCTGGATCCCATGGACGTATAGCCGCCTCAGTTATGAAAGCGGCTACGGCGCCGGCATTCCATCGCCGGGATGGTATGAGCATATCTGGGAGCATCCGTCGGATGACGGTACCCGCTGGATGGCGCTGGTAGCTAAACTCTTCCGGGAACAGCAACAGGATACCTCTGTGGCGCATGTAATGGAAGCGGTACGGCTCGCCAATGCGCTTGCTTCCCTCCGTCATTATCCGCGGCCGGGACTGGAGGAACTTAACGAGGCTACGCTCAGCGTGCTTTGCAACGGTGAAAGTATTCTCATGCAGCTGATCCGCGACGAGCTGATTGTACGCAACCGCATCGGAAAAGTACCTGCGGGGGTGCCCGCACCACCGCTGCAATCGGATATTACCCGGCAGCAGAAAAAACTGCGGCTGCCTCAAACAGCCGATTATAAAGATTATATTCTCGACCTCCGGAAAGATACGGACCTGGAGAGAAGCATTTTCCTTCACCGCCTGCAGTTGCTGGAAATATACTGGGGGAAGCGCTATGAAGTATCCGGTAAAGGCACCTTTAAAGAACAATGGCGCCTGCAATGGGACCCCGCCTTTTCTATTGATATCATTGAAAAAGGCAGCTGGGGCAACACGGTAGCGGAAGCTGCTACCAATTTTGTAACCAGCGCCGCAAATAACGCCGGCACCCTGCAGCAGGTATGCAAAATGCTGGAATCGGCCATCCCGGCGGAATTGCCCGCCGTTGTGGAAGTGCTGATCCATCGCATCAGTAACCTGGCAGCAGCATCCGGCGATGTGCTCCAGCTGATGGAAGTGATTCCTTCCCTGGTGAACATCAGCAGGTATGGCAACGTACGTAAAACAGATGCGGCACTGGTCAATAGTATCACCGAAAGCATGATAAGCCGTATCTGTATCAGCTTACCGGCTGCGTGCACGGCCGTGGCCGATGATGCCGCCCTCCCGTTGCTGGACCTCTTCTTCGCCATGAACGACGCCATCAACCTGGTACAGCACCATGCGCTTACCGCTTCCTGGCAGGAAACACTGACGGCAATCTCCGGCAACCCTCAATCCGCTCCGATGATTGCCGGCTATGCCTCCCGTCTGCTCTTCGACAGCAAAATAATGACCGGGGACACATTGGTAAAAGCATTCAGTGTAGCCATGTCCGTAGCCAACCCGCCGGCACTGGCGGCCGCCTGGCTGGAAGGATTCCTCAAAGGCAGCGGTACCCTCCTGCTGCTTGATGAAGAACTGTGGAATATGGTGCATAATTGGGTTTCCCAACTGGAAAATGATATTTTCATACAGGTATTGCCGTTATTACGCCGCACCTTTTCTAACTTTACTGCCCCGGAACGAAAAAAACTGGGCGACAAAGTGAAGCACGGTGGGAATGGAACCAGCATAAAAGCAGCTGCCACAGGAGATACTGACCATGAGCGGGGCGCCCGCGGTGTCCCTGTAGTGATGCAGATGCTGGGATTTAAAGACGCTAAACTATTACCGGATGGAGCATGATGAACAGGTTCGCAGGTGGCGGCTCGTACTGGGAGGAGCCCAGAACGACGGTACCTCCTTTTCGTTGAATAAAACGGACCTGCAACTGGATAAAACCTTGGAAGCCCTGTACGACAGCACCAGGCAGGGAGGGCTGGGACCATCCTCCCCGAACGTAAGCCGCTGGCTGGGAGATATCAGAAGTTACTTTCCTGCCTCTGTAGTGCAGGTGATGCAACAGGACGCCCTCAAACGCCTGAACCTCACACAGATGCTCTTTGAAAAAGAGATGCTGGAAAACGTGGAACCCGATGTGCATATGGTAGCCACTCTCATGACATTGAGCCGGGTGATCCCGGAACAAACCAAAGACACTGCCCGCCAGGTAGTAAAAAAAGTAGTGGATGAACTGATGAGAAAACTCGCGCAGCCTACACAACAAGCCATCACCGGCAGCCTGAACCGCAGCGCGCGCAACCGCCGCCCCAGGCGCAACGAGGTGAACTGGCCGCTTACTATTCAGAAAAACCTGCAGCATTATCAACCTGATTATAAAACCATCATCCCGGAAACCCTGATCGGGTATGGCCGTAAACGGTCGGCGCTCAAAGAAGTGGTATTATGCCTGGATCAAAGTGGCTCTATGGGTACCTCTGTCGTTTATTCTGGTATCTTTGGTGCGGTAATGGCTTCCATCCCGGCGCTGAAAACACAGATGGTAGTGTTTGATACCGCCGTGGCAGACCTTACGGAAGAATTGCAGGACCCCGTGGAACTGCTTTTCGGTGTGCAGCTGGGGGGCGGAACTGATATCCATGCTGCATTGAAATACTGTACACAAATCATTACCCGGCCAACAGATACAGTGCTTGTACTGATCACTGATCTTTTTGAAGGGGGAGATGAAAAAAATATGAGGAAACGCTTTACTGAGCTTGCGGCATCGGGCGTACAGGTAATTGTACTGCTGGCGCTGAATGATGAAGGCGCCCCCAGCTACGATCACGAAAACGCACAGTTCCTGGCAAACCTGGGAATACCTGTATTTGCCTGCTCTCCGGATAAGTTCCCGGAAATGATGGCCTGCGCATTGAGTAAACAGGATGTTGCACAATGGGCCGCAAAAGAAGATATTGTGTTGAAAAAATAAACTGAATCTATCTATACCTTATGCCACACAAAAAGGAAACTATACTATCGCTTGTTGAAAAACTGGAACAACTGAACGACTATGAAAACATCGCAGGCGCTATACAGTCCGGAGTAGATTTCCTTACAGGGCATACCTATGAAACACCGGTATTTAACACCGCTGAAACCGCCCGGCAAATGGGGCATTTCATTCCCCTGCTGCAAATTCCTGAGCTCTGGGACGATAACGACCGGCTGATATTAAAGCTGATCGCGGCGCCGCTTGTATGGAACGAATGCAGGGAAACCTTCCTGTCGGCCATCCTTCCCATGATGGATAAGCCCGGCACCTCTTCTTCTATTGTGCTCCGGTTCAGCTATTTTACCAGCTATCTCCAGCAACGGGGCTGCACACCGGAAGAAATAGGCACCCTTATGATCAGCCATTCCAGGGATGGCAACAACTTCGACCTGTCGCCGCTAAAGTTTACGCCTGTACGTAAATTCCTGCAGGACCTGATCAAAAGCGCCGAACGGCCCGTAGTAGACGCCTATGTAAACACCTGGCGTAAAAAAGGATGGAACTCGCTTTTCTTCCGGTTACTTGTAAAAGGGCACCCGGAGCGGGAAATGGAGTACCTGGAAAATATATTGCTGCTGCCGGGATACATCCCCGATCAGCAAGCGGTTTCCCGTGTATTATTACAAAACAATATCGATAAATATGAACCGCTGGTAGAGAAAACCACCACACAGCTGGCCGCATTGCCCGATTACGCGGCAGCGCTCAGCGGTTATTCCCTTCTCGCCGGTCATCTCCCGGAAAAATATAATCAACGGCTGCTGAAAGCAGCCTACGATTTCCTGGCCTGGCCGGATGCCCGTACACTTGCACCGGAATCCGCCAGCTCACAGGTAACCGGCAACATACCTCCCGGCAACCTTCCCCCAGGCGTGCTGGCGGTACGCAGTGTGCTGCATCTGGATCGCCCCGCGGCGGTTCCTTATCTTGGCAACCTGCTTGCGCAAAAACGCTACCTCCACCCGGAAGCCTTCCAGGTACTGGCAGATGAGCTAAACGGGCAGGCGGCGCCCATGCTGCTGCTGGCGCTGGAAAATGATTACGATGCCAGAATGGTGCTTCCGGTACTTTCCCGGCTGGATAAAGCACTGTACATCGATCAGCTCTGGCCTTACACCCTGCATAAACTCAAATCAGTTCGTACGCTCGTTGCCGTTATCCTGGCGGAACATCCCCAGGCATTGGAAAAGGCAGCGGAACTGCTGGGGCATAAAAAAGCAGATCAGCGCCTGACCGCCGTACAGATCCTCTGCAAACTGGACGACGCACACGCCCGCGAACTGCTGCAACACGCGCTCCACAAGGAAGTAAATGACGACGCCCGCGACCTGATGCTGGAAACGCTGGGAGGCCATACCCTCACAGATACCGACGACCTGGTACTGGTAACCAAACTGGTCACATTTGCGAAGAAAAGGCATAAGCTCTCCAAACCAGCGGAGAAATGGCTGGACGACAAAGCCCTGCCTCCGCTCTACCTGCTGGATGGTACTGTGCTCACCACTGATATGATGCGCTTTCTCATTTACCGCATGTCGCGCGTAACTGAAGTGCGCCCCGATGTGGAAGCCATTCCCCTCCTGCGCCTGATCGACCGTTCGCGCAGCGGCGATTTTGCGCGGGCCCTCTATAAGGCGTATGCCGACCAGGGCGGAGATCTGAAGTTGAAATACCTCATGACCCTCACCGCCTTACTGGGAGATGATGAACTGGCGGAAACATTACGTGAAGATATACAGCTGTGGATCACCACAAAACGCCTGAAAATGGCGGAACACGGTGTTGGCGCACTGGCCCTTCATGGCAGCAATAAAGCGCTCCGGGAAGTGGAATTCTTCTCGCGCAGGTACCGCTTCCGCAAAGCGGTAGTTGGCGCAGCCGCCCTGAAAGCGCTGGAACAAACGGCAGCAGAAAGAGGCGTTACCCTGCACGAACTGATAGACTCGCTGGTGCCGGAATTCGGCTTCAACGGACTGTACAGGTTCTTTGAAGTAAGGGGCGAAGCTTACCGCGCATTCCTGGATAACAATTTTAAACCCGCCTATCTCAATGATAAGGGCCGTCGCCTGAAAGCCATCCCCGTGGCCACACCCCGGGAAACCAGGAATGCTTTCAAGGCACTTTCCAAGGAAATGGCCGATACCATCAGGCTGCAAACACAGCGACTGGAGCAGTTCCTGGAAGAACAACGGAAATGGAGCCCTTCAAAGTGGCAAACAGTATTCCGTCAAAACCCCGTGATGTCTGTTTTTGCCCGCCGCCTGGCATGGGCGCTGTTCAATGAAGCAGATCAGCTGATCACCGCTTTTTATTGCGACGGGCATACCACACCTAAAACGCTGACAGACGATACACTTAGCTTCCCGGAAAACGCGGGTATCAGGCTCCTGCACCCGGCTCACCTGGATACCGCCACCCTGCAGCAATGGAAGAATAAATTCACCGGACTGCGTATAGTACCGGTTTTCCCGCAACTGGAGAGGCCCATTACCCTGTCGCAGAATTATGCCGACGTGGAATACGATTATGGCGATGCTTCCATGGAAAACGGCTTGCCAAGCGGGTTTATGGAACAGGATACCTGATGTTGTGCATACCTGTAACCGGCTGTTCCTCCTTTGGGAGCAACAAAGCTATGATGTGGCAGGTACCCGTACCGGCAGAACAGCAGCGGCAGCACCCTGGGCGCGCCGGCCAGGCACAACGCAATTCTTTTAAATCACAGGATTTTATTGTACTTTTTCAGCTTAACCAAGTGAACAATAAAATCCTACGTATGCTAAAACTACGCTCCACACTGGCATTTGCCTGCCTGCTGTTGTTATCGGTAAGCGCCATGCCCCTGCAGGCGATCAATATTATTCCACAGCCGTTGGAAGTAAAAACATTAACCGGCACATTCTCCTTATCCGGCGCCACTGTTATCATTCCGGGCAGGTGCACCGGCGAGGCCGGCCAGCTGCAACAGGCGCTGCAGGAAACATATGGCCTTGCCCTCGCGCTGAAACCCGCCGCGAAAAACAATTACATCCGCTTTTCTCTCAGTGAAAAACTGGAAAAAGAACTGGGAAAAGAAGGTTACCTCCTGCAGGTATCTCCCGAAAATATTACCATTACAGCAGCCACCACTACCGGGGTATTTTACGGGATCCAGTCCTTACGCCAGCTCATTACTGCCAACGGGAACGAATATACGATTGGCGCCGTATCCATTAAGGATAAGCCCCGCTTCGGCTGGAGGGCATTCATGCTGGATGAGGGCCGTTATTTTAAAGGAGGCGAAACCGTAAAACACCTGCTGGATGAAATGGCGCTGCTGAAAATGAATATATTTCACTGGCACCTGACCGACGACCAGGGCTGGCGCATCGAAATCAGGAAATATCCCCTGCTTACTACCATTGGCAGTAAACGCGACTCCACCCAATCCGGTACCTGGAACAGCAAAGTATATGATGGCAAACCGCATGAAGGTTTTTATACGCAGGAACAGATCAGAGAGATTATTAAATATGCGGCCGACAGGCACATTACCATTGTTCCTGAAATAGAGATGCCGGGCCACTCCAGCGCCGCCATTGCCGCCTATCCCTGGCTGGGCACCACGCACACGCCTATCAAAGTACCGGGCAAGTTCGGGGTGCATTATGATGTGTTCAATGTATCCGATCCCAAAGTGATCGCTTTCCTGGAAGATGTACTGCAGGAGGTAATAGCGTTGTTCCCTTCCAAAGTGATCCATATCGGGGGCGACGAAGTAAAATACGATCAGTGGAAAGCGGACGCCGGTGTAAACGCCTATATGAAAGCGCATAAACTGGGCTCTCCTGCGGATCTGCAGATCGCCTTCACCAACAATATCTCCAACTTCCTGGCGGGTAAACACCGCCGTATGGCCGGCTGGAATGAGATCATGGGCAGCAAACTGCATGAGTTTACCGACAGTAAAGATGTTTCGGCCACAGAAAAACTCGCGGCAGGCACTATTGTACAGTTCTGGAAAGGAGAGCTGAAACTGATCACGGATGCGGTATCCAAAGGATATGATGTGATCAACTCCTATCACGCTATGACTTACCTGGACTACAGCTACAAAGACATATCACTGGAAAAAGCCTATAGCTTTGACCCGATCCCTGAGGGTCTTGCCCCGGAATATCACGCGAAAATACTGGGCAGCGGCTGCCAGATGTGGGGCGAATGGATCCCCGATGTAAAAACGATGAACCACCAGGTGTTTCCTCGTCTCGCCGCTTATGCAGAAGACGGCTGGACCCTCCCTGCCAATAAAAACTTTACGCAGTTCACCAATGCTCTCCAGTACTTCTATAACCGCTGGGATAAAGAAGGCATCGGGTACAACAAATAATGATAGCGGCTATTGCAGCAGCTGATCTGCTGCAATAGCTGTTATTTCGCAGGAACCAGTTTCAGGGTATCTCCCATTTTCTGTAACCGGTAACTGACGCTTCCTTTATCCGCTGTTGTTAATACACCCGGCTCTCCCTTATCAGACAAAGGAAACATGCGTATCAGTGCTTTTCCTTTAATAAAAAAGCTGTCCCTTCCCTGGTAAGCCCCATGCTGCATTGTATCCAATGAAAAGGTATTTATAACTACAGGTTTTGAACTAAGATCATACGCATAGATCTTACCAAACTGACCAGTACCTTCGGATACCGTTTGTAAATACAGTTCGGGCCTGCCATTACCATCAAGATCTCCCACCATCAGGTTTTTCAGTTCTCCCTTGATATCCTTTTCAATGGTGCTGTCGGCTTTGGACGAATCTTTTTTACTCCCTATGGCCAGCATCAGGTCGCGCATGCTGCTGTTGCCGGTGGCAATAGCGGAAATTCGGTAATCGCCATAGGTAGTATCCAGTTTGGTGCTTTCTGTTTTTTCCTCTGGTATTCCCTGCACAGGCGCATTGGCAGAATCTTTCGCCGCCCTTTCCTCCTTGCTTTGCATGGGACTGTTACAGGCGCTGAGAACAATTATCAGTGCTGCGCTGAAAAATGTACGATCCATGGTTCCGTTTATTTAAGCAGCTCCGGCATTAAGTGGCCGGAGCTGAGGGTCATTAATGTTTTTTATGCTTGCCTGCTTTGGTATCTTTGCTGTTGTGCGTGGTATCGCTGCCTTTATCATCCTGTTCTTCATTCTTCCTGCTGTCGAGGTTGTCCCTGATTTCAGGCCGTGGCATATTGGAAAATGATTGCTGTTTACTTTGCCGGGTGTTTTCATTTCTGGTGCCTTTCATAAGATAAAATTTTGGTGAACAATATGTCAGGGGCCACAAAAGCAGTGCCTCACTCCTTCCGGCCAACTGTGGGCAGGCGGCGGAAAATAACGTGTCTGCCGTTCCACTTTTTGGCGTGCATTATCCACAATAACAAGGGAGCAGATAAAGACTGGCGGGGGATAACTGAAATAATGTCAATCGCTTATGCCAGGGAATGCCCGGCCGTATAAACAGCGCATGATATCTGCTGCTTATCTTCTGAACATAAAACTTATTTTTTATGAAAAACCTAGCAGCTAGCATCGGGCTCATGGGCCTTTTTACCCTTCTTTTTTTCTTCAGGGGCAACCCGGACAAGGTACAGGCAGCGCCGGTAAAGACCACACAGATTGACCAGATTGAATTATTTGCACAGGACACATTTCCTCCAAAGCCAATGGATACTGTAATGAAACATAAGAAGAAAAAAGACAGGAAAGGGGATACATCCTGGCCACACAAGAGAGACACCTTATTCAGGTAAATTTAACGGAGGGGCATTACCCCTCCTTTTTATTGTTCCAGCGTACCAAATAAACCGTTTTTATAATCCTGTATGGCCTGCTGTATTTCCTGGTCAGTATTCATTACAAAATTATCTTTTGCCGCCACCGGTTCGTTGATAGGCTCCGCACAAAGATATAAGAGGCGGGTATTTTCAAGGGCCGTGATATGAATATCCTGCTGCTCATCTTCTTTATCAAACACCACCAGGTGATAACCGGCAACTTCTGTTCCATTCACTTTTATTTTTCCATCCACTACATACAGCAGCGTCCAGTATCCACGTGTAGCCGTAAGCGTTACTTCCCTGTTTGTTTCCACCTGGCCCCAGATCGCAGTAATGGGAGTAAAATTTTTCAGCGGCCCGGTTTTGTTCTCATAGTCGCCACCAATAAGGGATAGGTGCACGCCCTCTTTCCCTGCCACCGGGGGCATTTCTGAGCCTTTGACATACTGGTACCAGGGGGCTTCTCCTTTATGTGCTGCCGGTACATTAAACCAGAGCTGCAATAATTCATAGTTACCCCCTTCTTTCAGAAATTCCTCCGAAGGGCCTTCGCTGTGGAGGATCCCTTTCCCGGCAAACATCCACTGTACATCGCCGGCGCTAACGGTCATGGCGTTACCGGCATTATCGCGGTGATAACCCTGCCCCTGCAACATAAAGGTAACCGGCGCAAACCCGCGGTGCGGGTGTGGATGCAGCCTGTCTTCCGGCGATCCGGGCGCAAAATATTTTGGCGGCATATGATGCACCACAATAAACGGGCTGGCAAAACGGAACTGCACAGTAGGCAACGACTGCCGCACCACTTCTGTTTCAGTGATATGTTTTTCACGTCCTTCCAGCACGTGCAAAATCTTCTTCTCCATAAAAACTATTTATCGGATCAGTCTTAACCTGGCTTTTTCCACGGAACTGCGGAACATTTTCAGGATCAGCACTTCATAATCTTCAATCATGATCACCTCTCCTTCCCTGGGAATGTTGCCGTGGATATAATTAATTAAACCGGAAAGGGTTTCATAATGTTCGCTCTCCGGCAGCGGGTGAGGTAATAATTCATTGATATCTGCAATGTATTCGTGTGCATTCACAATAAAATTATCGTCTTTCTGCTCCACGATCGGGGCTTCATGGTCGTGCTCATCCTGGATATCTCCCACCAGTTCTTCCAGGATATCTTCCATGGTAACAATGCCTTCGGTATCGCCAAATTCGTTGGTCACCACCGCCATTTGCAGGCGTTGGCCCTGGAAGGTACGCAGCAGGTCTTTTATTTTCATGCTGTCCGGCACATAAAATACCGGTTTCATGATATCGGTAATACTATGCAGCGTTTTTTCATGCATCCCCTTTACCACGTCTTTGGTATATACCACTCCTTTCAGCTCGTCGAGCGAGCCACTGGATACGGGATAGCGGGAATAGCCGTCTTTGATCACCTGGTCTATCAGCTGTTCCAGGGGGAGATTGATATCGAGCGATGAAATATCCTTACGATGGGTAAGGATTTCCCTTACACGGCTGTCGTCGAACATAAACACGTTCTGGATCAGCTCCCGTTCGGTTTCTTCGATAGCGCCGCCTTCCTGGCTTTCAGAAATGATCAGTTTCAGTTCTTCTTCCGAGTGAATTTCTGATTCCCCGGCGGGTGTGATCCCGATAAGGCGAAGGATGCTGTTGGCCAGGCCGTTAAGCAACCATATAAAAGGACGGAAAATGACGAACAGGATGCGCAGCGGGATAGCCACCACCAGCGTGGTAGGCAGGGGTTTGCGGATGGCCATTGATTTTGGCGCCAGTTCCCCGAAAACGATGTGCAATATGGTGATAATGGTGAAGGCAATGGCTACGGCAATGACATGGGTAGCGGCCAGTGAAATGGAAATACCCAGGCGTTCCATGACCTGTAAAACGATAGACGTCATAACGGATTCGCCCACCCAGCCCAGGCCCAGTGAAGCCAGCGTAATACCCAGCTGCGTGGCTGCCAGGTAGCCATCCAGGTTGCTTAGGATGCTTTTAGCTGCGCCGGTGGCTCTTTTGCTGGCAGCGCCGCCTTTACTGTTTATCTGGGAAGAACGTACTTTAACAATGGCAAATTCTGCCGCAACAAAAAATCCGTTTAATAGCACTAATATGATTGTCCAGAAGAGTTGCCAAAGCATGTAGTTGGTAAATTGGTTCGCAACCCCAAATATAGGTAAATCAATTTTTATACGTCCGGGTATTTTGAGGAATTACAAATTATGAATTAGAATTTAGGGAGATATAAAGCAGATTTACCCCTCTCTCCCCCGCAATTTTTTCCAAGCAGTCTACTAATTTCATAGAGTTTATGTATTTTGTGGGGAATTAAGGCTGGCACATTATAATAAAATGGAGAAAGAACTTACTACCCTTGCTGCATCTGCAGCTACGACCACAGGCGGATCCAATGCAGTAACACCGCCGGTAAACGGCAATGCACCGGAAAGCGCCAATTTTAGAAAACAGCGCTGGATTTATGGTATAGCGGGCATCCTACTACTGGGAATTATCCTGGGCGTAGCATGGTGGCAGTCGCCCGATTTCCGCACCTATGTGGAAGACGTACCTCCTACTTTCTATTATTTCCTCGTGGCGGGTTTTATTTTTGCTATGATAGATGGCGCCATTGGCATGTCTTACGGCATTACCTCCACCACCTTTTCCCTGTCGATGGGCATTCCGCCTGCTTCTGCAAGCACGGCGGTACATATTTCCGAAATCCTCAGCTGCGGCATTGCCGGCTGGATGCATATGCGGATGGGCAATGTGAATAAAAAACTATTCAGGATGCTGATATTACCCGGCATTGCCGGGGCAATGATAGGCGCATACCTGTTGTCATCGCTGGAACATTATGCGCAATACACCAAACCGGTGGTATCGCTTTACACCCTGATCCTGGGCACCGTGATCCTGATGCGCGCTATTAATGTACAGCGTAAGAAACATGTAGATAAAAAAATCAAGAGAATTGGCCTGCTGGGCTTTGGGGGCGGTTTTATCGACGCCATCGGCGGCGGCGGCTGGGGCTCTATCGTACTTTCGTCCCTCATTGCGGGCGGCAGGCATCCCCGTTTTTCCCTGGGCACGGTAAAGGCTACCCGCTTTTTTATAGCCATGCTCAGTTCACTCACCTTTGTAACCGTACTGTATCATGTACACTGGGATGCAGTACTTGGCCTGGTGATAGGCAGCGCCATCGCTTCGCCTATTGCTGCAAAAGTTTCCAATAAAATTTCTGCTAAAACTATTATGGTGGCAGTGGCAATCATTGTGATCCTGGCTAGTATAAGGAGCATCTTTATGTTTGTGCATAAAATCATATAGCCACGGGCGTTAGTCGTTGCTTACCTGCCGGCTTACCTTTAAGGTAATGGGCTTATTGATCTCGTATTCCACCAGGGCTTTAATGGTGATCTCATCCCGGTCGCTGAAAGGTTTTTCCGGGAGAAATTTCGGGTCAATATCCACCTGGATTTCGGCGGTCCGGTCTTCAAAAAGATAATTGTTACCGCGGAGCTTCTTTGTCACATAACCCGTCACTTTAACAATGGTGCTGTCGTTGTGCAGTTGCCGGGCGTTGCGCATCACCTCTCCGATGGTGTAAGTCCGTTCCTGCAAAGCGAACAGGGGAAGCAACAAACATAGCAGCCAGCTTTTCATGATAAATATATTGGTTTGCTATCACCATAAACAATATTCGTGTCGGATTGTTCACCGGACAGATACATTTGGTTATCTTGTAAATTATAAACTTCAGGCATGGGTTTCCTCAAAACATATAGCAGTATGTTCTGGCTGCTGGCCGGTATTATAGCCGGCAGTATAGCAGGACTTATATCCGGCGAACGTATAGCCGTTATCAAACCATTGGGGGATGTTTTTCTGAACCTCCTTTTTACTGCTATCATACCGTTGGTTTTCTTTGCTATTTCAGATGCTATTGCCAACATTGAAGCGGGGCATAAACTGGGCCGTATCCTTGGCATAATGTCGCTGGTATTCCTGGGCACTGTCCTGGTTTCAGCATTTCTCACCATTGTGGCGGTCTGGATCTTTCCCATTCACCAGCAGGTAATACTTTCAAAGGATGTGAACCTGGAGCAGCCTGGCAACTGGGGCGAGCAGGTGGTGCGGCTCCTTACTGTGAATGAATTTTATGAATTGCTGTCGCGCAAAAATATGTTACCCTTTCTTATTTTTTCCGGGCTGGTTGGTTTTGCCGCTATGCGCACCGGTGAAAAGGGCGTTGTCTTCCGTCAGTTCCTGCGCTCGGGCAACGAGGTGATGAAAGATATCCTGACCCTCATTATGAAAGCAGGCCCTGTTGGCCTGGGCGCTTACTTCGCCTACCAGGTAGGCACCGTAGGCCCGCAACTGTTCGGTACCTACGCGCACTCCCTTGGTATCTACTATGGTTTTGGCATTGTGTATTTTGTTGTTGGCTTCAGCGCGTATGCATTTATTGCCGGTGGTATCTCCGGCATAAAAATTTTCTGGAAACATAATATCGTTCCCACCCTTACAGCAGTTGGCACCGGCAGCAGTATTGCCACTATCCCTGCCAATCTCAAGGCGGTGGAAAAGATGGGCGTTCCGCACGATATTGGCAATGTAGTGGTGCCATTAGGGGCTACTTTGCATAAAGACGGCTCCAGCATTTCTTCTATCATAAAAATGGCTGTGGTATTTGCGATGTTCGGCAGGGGATTCGACAGCGTTGCCGTTATCCTTATGGCGCTGGGCGTTACCGTTATCGCCAGCATCGTGGAAGGCGGTATTCCCAATGGCGGCTACATTGGCGAGCTGCTGGTAATGAGCGTTTATGGGTTCCCGGTAGAAGCGCTCCCCCCGCTCATGATTATAGGCACCCTGGTAGATCCGCTGGCCACCATCCTCAATGCAACAGGCGACAATGTAGCCGCTATGCTTACCACCCGTTTTATGCGAAAGCGGGCGATGGCAGTTTCGTAAACGCCTGCTCCAGGTCGGCCAGCAGGTCGGATGTTTCCTCCAGTCCTACCGACAACCGGATGAGGCTATCGCTTACCCCTGCGGCTTTTCTCTTTTCAACCGGGATGGATTTATGCGTCATAGCCGCCGGGTGGCATAACAGGCTTTTAATGCCGCCAAGACTTTCCGCCAGTTTAAAGTAACGGGTAGCTGTAACAAAGGCGGTTGCCGCTTCCGTAGTATCCTCTTTCAGCGTAAAAGAAATAATACCGCCAAATCCTTTGCTCTGCTGCTTTGCCAGCTCATGACCAGGATGCGATGGCAGGCCCGGGTAAAATACTTTATCTACCGCAGGATGCTTTTCCAGGTATTCCGCGAGCGCCTGTGCATTAACGCCGTGCTGCTTAATACGCAGGTGCAATGTTTCGATACCGCGTATCAGCAGGAAGCTGTCGAACGGTGAAAGTATAGCCCCGCAGGCATTCTGGTAAAATTTGATCTCCTCTCCCAATTGCAGGGTTTTAGACACTACTACACCGGCAATAAGATCGCTGTGCCCTCCCAGGTATTTTGTAGCGCTGTGGATCACCAGGTCGGCGCCCAGTTGCAAAGGCTTTTGCAACACGGGGGTAGCAAAGGTATTGTCTACACAAAACAAACAATTATGCGCTTTTGCAATGCGGCCGATAGCGGCAATATCTGAGATCTTCAGCGTTGGATTGGTGGGCGTTTCCAGCCATATCAGGCGGGTAGCCGGTGTGATGGCATTAAACACCGCCTGTGTATCAGAGGTATCTACATAATTTACTTTAATACCGAACTTCTCATATACTTTGTTGAATAAGCGGAAAGCGCCGCCATAAATATCATCCACTGCTACAATTTCATCGCCTGATCTCAGGAGCTTGATCACGGCATCAATGGCCGCCAGGCCGCTGGCAAAAGCAGATGCGGTGGCGCCACCTTCCAGTTTGGCAATGATCTTTTCCGCCGTTTCACGGGTTGGATTATTGGACCGGGCATAGTCGTATCCCTTATTTACACCAGGCGCTTCCTGAATAAAAGTAGAGGTTTGGTAAATAGGTACAGCAATAGCGCCTGTTTGCGGATCTACGGGAATAGAATGGATCAGTTCAGTGATAGTGCTCATCTTTTGTTTGGTTTTTAGTTTGATGAAAAATTGATTAAACAGGTTCGTTGAATGAGCTTATCAGGAAGGTGGGGGCATAAAAAAACTCACCTGGGAGCCAGATGAGTTTTCTAATTATTTGAAGTAATAATTTACGGTAAAACTATTGATCTGACTTATCTTTCCCGGTATATAAACCAGGATGGATGCAGCACCTTTCACTGTTTGCACAGTGATGGTTGCTAAGGTATCGTCGGGCCATGTCCCTCCTCCTTTCTTGATAAGCTATTTAAAGAACTGGTGCAAAGATAAGACAGAAATAATAACTTCCAAATTTATTTTCCTACAAAATTAGTAGACTATTTAGATGCCGCTACTGTAAGGCGGATTCCTTCTTCATAGGAAGTAGGTTTCACCTTAAAATGCTGCTCAAATTTTGAGGAATCGAAAATATAGGGGTGATTATTCTGGTACAGCATTTCCTTTATTTCGCGGATAGCAGTATCAAACAAGCCGGATAAAGTAAGCATAAAGCTTCCCAGTTTCATATACTTTGGCTTTGTGTTCATTTGGGCGGCAATGAGCTGCATATATCCCTTTCCGTCGGGCGCGGGGTTTGCTGTAGGCAGATGCCATACCTGGTTCCAGGAGGTATCGTCCTGCGAGAGCAGGTACAAACCTTTGGCGGCATCCTGAGTAAAAGTATAACTATGTGGCAGATTGTCTTTCCCCAGCCACATGGCGCTGCTGTTCTTTTTAAACTTATCGATGATGAGCAGGTTGAGGAAGCCGGTTTTATCTGCGCCTGGCCCGTAAAAATCGGCGGCCCTGGCGATAGTAGCAGTAAGGCTACCGGCTTTTACTTCATTCAGCAGCTGGGTGGCAATGGCCGCACGAACGGCCCCTTTCCTGCTGGAAGGATGATAAGGGGCGTCTTCCTTCATAGGACCGTTCACTAACCCATACATATATACGTTATCGAAGAAGATGAGTTTCGCACCGGCTTCTTTACATGCATCAATTACATTGGTCATGATCTTTGGCCATGCGCTTGCCCATACTTTGATATCATATTTAAGCCCGGCAGTGAGGAACACCACGTTGCTGCCCTTTACTGCTTTCTTCGTTTGGGCCGCATCCGTAAGATCTGCCGGTACCAGGTCCGTAATGCCGTTAACGGATTTAGGCGAGCGGCTCACCAGTCGTACCCGCTTTTGATGCTTTACCAGTTCAGCGGCCAGTTCATCAGCAATAATGCCTCCTGCGCCGAGGATGGTATATAGAGGCTGGATAGAGGAATCAGACATAAAATAAAGGATATGATTTTATAAGTAGACGAATGAATAAATGGAATATTGTATCTCAGGGATCCAGCGGATCAAAAGCATTTACCTGCAGGGAGCGGAGATCCGGCCGGAACGACAAAAAGTAAAGGTCCGATTGTTTGATATCTGCCGCAGGCATATATCCCAGTTCGGTTTTACAACGGTTGGTAAACATCGGGCTGTTTACATATGCCACATGCATAATATCAGAAACGCACATCATCCTTTTATCAGCCGGGATACCGCTCCGCCACACGATCCTTACGGCATTCCGCACGTTGGTGGTGGTATGCCGTGCATAAGGATCTACCATTACCGCAGCGGCAGGAATCTTTAATTCACTGACCAGGTACTTCTTCATTTCCACAGCCTCGGAGTACCGGGTTCCTACAGGCCGTACATGCCCGCCGGATACAATAATAAAAGGCGCCATTCCTTTGCGGTACAACTCCGCTCCTGTACGGCAACGGCTTTTGCCGGTTTCGCTCAAAGGCTCCGTTGCCACCGGGCTCGCGCCCAGGATAAGCATAGCGGTATAAGGATATTTACTCCAGTCCGTTTGCTTCACCATTCTGTAGGCCGCCTCATTGGTGGAAGATAAAGGCTCGTAACGGATGGCCTCATCGCGGCGGTTCAGCTCCAGCAGCGCCAACGCCACATCCAGCGAGGGCCGGAAAAACAAGCCGGGCTTCTTTTTTCCTGCCTGTTCCATCACACGTTGTATCATGGACCTGTAGGCGGGCGATGCTACATAATAAGTGGCGGAATCGATCACCGGGTACCGGAGCCCTTTTCCATTCGTATAGGCGTTGAGGATATAGTTCATACCATCGGCCGCATCTTTCCAGGCAAGGCTTAGCAGTGTGGTATCCGCTTTATCAGCGTATAGTTGAAATACACCACTGCCACGCATTTCATTTATCAGGCTGCCCATTTCCCCTGGATGCCGTTGTAATAATTGCAGCAACGCAGCGTTCACCTTCCTGGTAATTTGCTCTGAAAATTGCAGCGGGGCGGTGATAACGCCGTTACTCACGGGGTAGGTTACACGCTGCCGGTATTCCTGCCCCAGTGCGTTGAGGGCGCTATCACTATTCATAAGCTGCGACAGGCCCGGCATCTGCTCCATGAGGGTAAACAGGTAAAAGATCCTGTCCTGTAAGGCATTGGCTCCTTTATGAAATTTGTAGTGCAGATCAGGCGAAGCAGGCTGACCAAATGTACATGGCCACCACACCAGGAGTAACAGCCCGGTTAAAAAGCAGTTTTTCAGGTTATGCATCAAAGCAGTTATTACGGCAACAATAATACAAAAGGATAGCAAATCTATTGCCTGATCCATCAAGCCAATAGAAGCATAACAATAATACAAAAGGAAAAGGGAACTTCATCTTTTCTTGTAGAACATAACGGATATTTTATATACCAATATTTATACCTTGAACCACGGGATTATATGAAACTTTTAATAGGTAAAAATATATAATGTATTAAATATAATTATACATAGGAAATTCACCAGAAACTACATATCCATTCTTTTTGTTTTTCATTGATTATCTATTAGTTACGGACCATAAAATGACTATTTTCGCAGCGGTTTTGCCACCAGCCAATGTCCCAATCTATAGTAACAATGTATACAACCCACGAAAAAAAAACCTTTGTACGTTATGCCGTGCTAACGATAATGGTGATTGTTCTGATGACCTTTTTTATGATCATCTCTCTAAGAAAAAAAGAGTCAACACAGTTAGGCATCGTTGTTAAAGACCTGGTAGCCACGAAAACAGATGCAGGTCATATTGACCAGGCAGTACAATTACTCTATGCGGCAGACAACAACTTCCGCGCATATACGCTTACCTACGACCGTAAATACCTGAACACTTATGTTGGACAGCTGAGCAGCATTACAGCGCACCTGGACAGCGCCATGAGCTCCACCGGGAATGAAAAACAGGTACAGGCCCTGTTGGCTGATAAAGCGCGGAAATCGCAGCTCTACTTACAGACACGGCTATACGTAGATTCATTGCTGCAGCTATCGCACATATGGGATACTTCAGCCACCCCGCCCCCGCTGCAACAACTGAGCAATATTAAAATGCCGGTAGCTACCCCTAAGGCCGATACGATTATTACCACGGAAACCGCCACCACCAAAGGCCGCAAGAAATTGCTGGGCCGTATCAAAGATGCGATCAGCAATAAATCGCAGGTACAGCAAACCAGCCAGCAGGTAAAAATTGTACAATACGACACCAATAAAGACGGTAAAGCTTTCTCAAAAGACCAGCTCTCCAAAATACAGGCTGCATACAATAAGTTTATCAAGGACGCGACCGACAGCCACAATAACCTGAAACAGAAAGAATACGCCCTGGTAATTGCCAACGAGCGATTGTTCACAGAACTGCTTCACCTCATTGCAAACCTGAAACAGCACATTATTGAAGAAACAGATAAAAGACGGCTCCGGCTGGGCCAGGATATTGACCATTCCCTGTACCGGCTGGATAAGCATAATTACTGGGAAATCCCCCTGATCCTGTTACTGGCAGGTATCATTATATATAGTATCATCCGGTTGTATCGCAACGACCTGGCACTGCTGAGGGCCAAGCAACAAGCGGAAAAATACGCACAACAGAAAAGCGATTTTGCTGCCACCATCAGCCATGAAATACGTACACCGGTGCAGTCGCTGCTGGGCTATACGCACCTGCTGGAACACGACAAAAGACCTGAAATGCTGCCGGCTATACGTCATTCAGCAGAAATGCTGCTGCAGGTGGTAAATAACGTGCTTGACTACACGCGGATGGAATCTGCAGAACCGGTATTGCGGGAAGAAAAGTTTTCTCCCCGCATTGCCATTGAAGAAGTATGCAAAACGCTGGCTGTACAGGCAGAAATGAAATCGCTGGCGCTGGAGGTGAATATTTATTTTCCCAGTACTTTAGTCCTGATAGGCGACGCCTTCCGGTTGAAACAGGTATTGATCAACCTGGTAGCCAATGCGATCAAGTTTACGGAAAAAGGCAGTATTACCATTACGGCACATGTGCGTGACAACAACTTGTTGCAGGTAAGCGTAAAAGATACAGGTGTGGGTATTTCACATAAAGAACTACCTTTGGTGTTCGATGCTTTCTCCCAGGGAAATAACCATTATCATAAAGGAAGCGGGTTGGGATTGCATATATCCAAAAAAATCATCGATCTGCACAACGGAAAGATTCATGTGGAAAGCCTTCCCGGAAAAGGTACCACTTTTTATTTTGAAATCAGGTACAGGCTGGTGACTTCATCTCCTGCTACCAAAAAAATCATTGTCCCCGTGAGTAATACACCTACCAACGCTATTATTCCTGCCGGTATCCGTTTACTGGTGGTAGAAGACAGCATTCTCAACCAAAAGTTACTGGCCCTGATGCTGGACAGGATGCAGGCCTCCTATCTGATCGTTTCTTCGGCGGAAGAAGCCCTGGAAGCATATGCAAAAGAAGCATTCGACTTTATACTGACAGATATTGATCTCCCCGGCATTGACGGACTTATGCTGACCAACATGATACGGGAGTTGCCCGACCCGAAAAAAGCGGCAGTTACTATTATTGCCATCACGGGTAATGTGATGGATGATGATATAGAGCTATACCTCCGTTCCGGCTTAAATGACTACATCATGAAGCCTTACCGCGAAGAAGATATCCTGGAAAAAATTACCAGGCATCAGCAAATGGCTTAACTTGCGGAATGACTATCGCAGACCAGATCATTTCCTTCAACAGCCAGCTTCAATTTCCGGGCAAACTGCCTGCCGGCATCCGTGTGATGAACCCTTTCCGGGAAGGCCCCGGTATTATGGATATCATGAAGCAGTTCTACAAAAAGTTTTATGACGATAAAGAACCGCGGCAACTGATCCTGGGTATCAATCCCGGCCGGCTGGGATCCGGATCAACCGGTGTTCCTTTTACAGACACCAAACGTATGTGGGATAAATGCGGGATCGAAATCACCGGTCTTAAAACACACGAGCCTTCTTCTGTATTTGTATATGATGTGATAGACGCCTACGGCGGGGTGAAAAAGTTTTACCGTAAGTTTTATATCAGTTCCATTTGCCCGCTTGGATTTACTTCCCTTCAGCCCGGCGGCAAAGAGGTGAATTACAATTATTACGACAGCGCCGCTTTAACAAAGGCCGCCTACCCGTTTATTGTGAGCAGCTTAAAAGAACAGCTGCAATGGAACATCAGCCGCGAGGTATGTTATTGTATGGGAACAGGCAAAAATGCCACTTTCCTGCAGGCATTAAATGAGAAAGAAAAATTCTTCAGGGAGGTAGTTCCACTGGAACATCCACGGTTTGTAATGCAGTATAAATCCAAAACGAAATCGCAGTATATCGACAAATACCTCACGGCATTTGAGGAGCATCCGTAACCCCAACCTGTGGAATTTCTACGCCGTTTGCACCGCAATTTCATCTGCAATATTGTTGAGCAGGCCCATGTTTAAACGACGACCATTGTCTGTAGCGCCCGGTGCGCGCACGTATCCATCTTCATCTTTCTCCATCATTACCTCTTCTCCATCTATATCTACCAGGAAGCGTTCCGGTGAAGCGGGCCTTACATAAAAGCGGCCGCCGGAAGTTTTAATCATAAAAGCGTTCATAAGATCTCCTTTTTTTGAAGATCTTACGCAAACCACGGACCAGCTGTGTCAGGACAAAAAATAAAAATATTGCAGGCAATACCGAAGCTTCCATCCGGGTAAATCTCAATTTTCCGGCTCTCGAAGCGCTGCGGGTCTATTTCACTGTGCAGGTATACAGGTTCGTCTTCAAAGTGGTGAAGCCAGGATACTTTAAGATACCCCATCGGTCATATTTTTACAAGACGGCAGTCCCAGGTATCCCTGGGTTGTTCCTTTACAGGATCAGGAGTTACTACCCCGGTGATCTGGTAAATATTGCCTTCCTCATGCAGCCGGTCGCCGATCTGAGGGGTTTGTTCATCCTTAAAGCGGATGGTAGCGATGATGCCGAAGGATTTATAACTGTGAATTTTCACAATACTGGCAGACCTTACGGGTAAGAGCAATTCAGCCTTTTTGCGGTTATGACTCCGGTACAGGGAGAACATCAGCCAGAAAGCTATAGCAAGCAGGCCAGGGAGCAGCAGATTCACGGCTTTTTCAGGTTTAGGATTGAATAAATATGTTATGGTTGAACCATACCTCCTGTTGGCATAAAAGAGGTATTACTACAATATAGTAATTTTAACACATGTAAACAATTATTTTATATGATTCCGCCGGAGACCAACTTTAAACATTCGTTGTAAACACCTGCAACGGATCATCATACAGGAAAGAATATCCCAGCATATTCCTCAGTTTGCTGGAACCTACGATCTTATATGGTTCTTCCTCGGCTGGCAGCTTCCGTGGCATGGGAATACCAAGATACTGAGCAGCCGCCTTATAGTAACGGCTCCGTTGCGGATGCCCGCTGGCGCAGGCATTAAACACTTCTCCCCAGGCATCTTTCTCTATCACCTGGCGTATCACACCGATACAATCGTCGCGGTGGATCACATTCATAGGCTGACCATTGGATTTCCGGCCTTCCATAATACGGCGCTGATCCGGCAGGCGGTCGTAGCCGATCAGCCCACCAAAACGAAGCACGGTAGTATCAAAGGCAGTTGACCCCAGCAACAGCTCTTCCACCTCCCGCAATGCCATGCCGTTGGGCGTATCCGGCATCTCCTCGTTTTCCTCGGTTACCAGTCCGTTGATATCCTTATATACAGAAGTGGAGCTAACGAATATTACCTTACGGATAGGCGTTGTTTCAATAAAGCTGCGTAGCAGCATGATCTCTGATACATGTGCATCCTTTCCCCTTTCTTTCCTGGGCGGGATATTTACCACCAGGATGTCGGCATCCCAGAAATCATCCGGGCCGGTTAACACGTTTTCCGACAATACTACGGTATAGGCTTCCAGGCCCAGGGCCCGGAGCTCCTGTACTCCTTCTATAGTAGTGCGCGCCCCTTTTACAGGATAGCCGGCGGCTTTCAGGTGCAATGCCAGCGGCTTACCCAGCCAGCCGCAACTTAAAATACTGATCCTTTCTTTTTCTCCCTGTGGTGTTACTGCTGTGCTTTCCATATCAGATAATATTTTATTGCCGCGATGCTGATCACCATTACAAAGGTAACGGCATGATTAAGGTACATCACCTTACGGAATTCATCATGTTCAATATTACGTTCATTTTCGCCAATATAAGGTTTGTGCACCTCAATTCCCTGGTACTGGTTAGGCCCGCCGAAGCGGCAGTCGAGGATGCCCGCCAGCGCAGCTTCGGGGTAACCGGAATTGGGGCTGGTATGGGCCGGGCCGTATTTGATCATAAAATGCCAGGCGCGGCTGCTGCCATACAAAAGGATCATCAGCAGGGCGGTAATACGGGCCGGGATAAAATTGGCCACATCATCCAGGCGCGCGGCGAAACGTCCAAAATACAGGTATTGCGCATTCTTATAGCCTATCATTGAATCCAGGGTATTGATCATTTTATAGAGCATCATACCGGGAAGGCCAAGTACGGCATAAAAGCAAAGCGGCGCCACTACTCCGTCGCTCAGGTTTTCGGACATCGATTCCAGCACCGCGATACGGACCTGGTACGGCGACAAATGCCCGGTATCCCTTCCCACTATCCATGAGAGCCGCCGACGGCCCGCTTCCAGTCCTTCGTGATGTAATGCGTCAAATACCTCCCGGCCTTCCTGCAGCAAGCTTTTATTGGCCAGGGCATAAAAAACAAACACCGTACTGAATACATAGTACACCACCGGCCACCCCGATAGTACTATAAGTGTAAAATAAAAACTTATATACACGGCTCCGCAAAGCGTAACAGTGAGTAAAGCTCCCTTCCAGAAACGGGCGCTGCCCCGGTTAAGCCAATGCGTGCCCTTCCTGATCAACCAGCCATATCCTTTCACCGGATGCGGCCAGCTGCGCGGGTCTCCCAGCACCAGGTCGGCAATGTACCCTAACAGTAATGGCAATACGAATTTTAATACAGGGTCCATTGGCGCAAAGCGGTGATCAGTAATTTGTTATCTGCGGCGCTGCGGCAGGCAACACGGCAATGACCGGGTTCCAGTCCGTAAAAGTTGGAAGCATCCCTGATCAGTAAACCATGACGTTCCATCAACCATGCCTTCAGGCCGGCAGCGGTACCGGTTAATGTTTCAAAAAGGAAGAAATGCGTGTGTGATGCATGCACTTTATACTCCGGCATCTTACGGATAGCCTCCCACAGCCGGAATGTTTCCTGTAACAGACCGCCGGCGGAAATAGTAAACTGTTCCGGGTGCTCCAGGATATAATAACCCGCTTCGAGTGCAAGGCTGTTCACGGACCAGGGCATCCTGAATGCGCGGACCCTGTCCAGCAGCTGTTTGCGGGCAGCCACATAGCCCAATCGTAACCCCGGGATGCAACACGTTTTTGTCATGGATCTCAGCACCAGCACATTAGGCAACCGGTGCAAATGCGGCAACATGGTAACGGCATGCAGCGTAAACTGTATATAGGCTTCATCTATGATGAACACCGTATGTTTATT
Organism: Chitinophaga sp.; assembly: GCF_036569185.1. GTDB lineage: Bacteria > Bacteroidota > Bacteroidia > Chitinophagales > Chitinophagaceae > Chitinophaga. Next base: position 23,152 of record NZ_DATCRD010000156.1, on the reverse strand, counting down.
ATGTGTAATGAGTTGCTGCAGGGCTTTTTCATCCAGCGCCTGCCCGGTAGGATTGTTAGGATTGCAGATAAATACGAGGTCGGTGGTGAATGTGGTATCCGGTGTAAGTTTATCCCACTGCAGGTATTGTACCTGGTGCCGGTAAAGTTTACACGCATCTTCATACTCGGCAAAAGTAGGCACTACCACGGTAGTGGTAGCGCCGGTAAAGGCCTGGGCCACCAGGTAAATAGCTTCTGTGCCGCCATTGGTCACCAGGATACTGCCAGCTGGCAGGGAAGCCTGGCTTTCCAGCAGGGCCTGCAGTTTTGCGGCGCCCGCATCAGGGTAATGATCAATACCGCTTATTTTATTACTGAGATGCTCCTTTAGTCCTGCCTGTAAGCCACCATACCATACGTTGGAGCTGAAATCAGCCTTCACCTGCTGATCAAACAGGTAGCCATCGTCTCCGTGTCCTTGTATCATAATGCAATATTATTATAATTCCAGCGCCTTATAAACAGCCGGAATGTCCAGATGTTCACGGATATGTGTTGCCAGTTTGTTATATTGTTCTTCTTTGAACCGGCGGTAATCAAATTCCTTTGTCACCACGGGTTTGCCGCAATGCGCCAGCAGGTCGTTGATCACTGCATCATTATCGAGGATGCCATGCAGGTAGGTTCCCCAGCAGTTATCCCGCAGGAAATAACCATCTGTACCGCCACCGGTAAAGGTATTCAGCGGAGAAGGAACTACCGCAGTGGTATCTCCCATATGAATTTCATATCCTTCACATATTTTCTGCCGGCCACGATAGTAAAAGGTTCTTTGCCGTGTTACCTTCTCTTTGGTAAGCACGGTACTTACGGGTAAAATACCCAGTCCGGGGATGCTGCCGGCAGCACCCTCCACCCCATGAGGATCTGCCACCTGCTGCCCCATCATCTGGTAGCCACCGCAAATGCCAATCACTGTTTTATTTCGTTTATGCGCTTCCGTTATTGCTGCAGCAGTACCGTTGTTCCTGATAGCTACCAGGTCGGCTATCGTATTTTTACTGCCGGGAAGGATAATAATGTCTGCTGCCGCCAGTTCTGCGGGATTATCTGTATAAAAGATATTCACCCTTTCATCTTTTTCCAGCGCATTGAAATCGGTGAAATTCGACATATGCCGCAGCAATACGATCGCTATATTGATCTCTCCTGTAGCATACCGCTTCTGCTTAAGCGGCAGCGAAACGGCGTCTTCTTCTTCGATATAAATATCATGATAGTAAGGTAATACACCGGTTACCGGTACGCCGGTGATCTTTTCCAGCATAGCCTTTCCATCTTCAAACAACCGGATATCACCCCTGAATTTATTGATGATGATTCCCTTTATCAATGCTTTTTCTTCCGGTGGCAACAACGCGATGGTGCCATACACACTACCAAAAATACCTCCCCGGTCGATGTCCGCAATAAGATACACGGCTGCACCTGCATGCAGGGCTATCCGCATATTGGTAATATCCTTTGCGCGCAGGTTCAGTTCTGAGATACTGCCCGCTCCTTCCATTACAACAGGGTTGTAGCGTTGCGACAAGCGGTTGAACGCATCTTTTACTTCTTCAAAAAGCGCACGTTTATCATCTTCCATGAAATACTCCCAGGCCGATTGGTTACCGGCAGGCTTGCCATGCAGCACCAGCTGGGCATTACGGTCGCTGGTCGGTTTCAGCAGCACCGGGTTCATATCGGTATGGCAAGGCACGCCTGCAGCTGCGGCCTGTACCGCCTGCGCACGGCCTATTTCCAGGCCACCGGGTGTTGCATAGCTGTTGAGCGACATATTCTGGGCCTTAAAAGGCGCAGGAGTATATCCATCCTGTTTGAAAATGCGGCAAAACCCGGCTGTGATCACACTTTTACCTACATCGGAGGCGGTGCCCACAAACATTACCGGCCGGAGTTGTTTCATTCTTTCATGACATTGGTGCTGCCGCGAAGATATTAACTTTAGGATAAGAATACCAGCGTAAACTATTTAAACACCTCCTCTCCTATCCCCCCATTCACTACCGCCTTCTTCACTTTCATCACCGCATCAAAACTACCGGTGTTGGTACTAACAGTAAACGGTAACTGTATCCCGTTTACATCCCGGTAATCAGCATAGTCAATAATTGTTTCCGGTTCTTTGCTTTCCTGCCCCGGCAGGAATACGGTGCGTACCTTCAGCCCTGTTTTCACATCGTAGTAGTTCCGCATGAGGGCCCCGTTGGAGGTGGCAACGCCAATCACATAGGTGTCAGTATTATTTATATCCTCTATTACCGGCAACAGTTCCAGTTTAACATCATTGCTGTTGTTGAGATATTGCAGTTCCGGGAACAGGCTGCTTTTATCTTTCAGAATGGCTTTATCCGACGAAGACAAGGGGATGTTCTGTCCCATGCGGGCTACACTTACATTGCTGCCGTTGATGAGCAGCCTGTATGCCACCATTTTATTAATGGGAACCGTTACCACCTGCAATATTTTATCCGGCTGCTTTACCTGCATGCTACGTTCAATAACGGTGCCCTGAACCGTACCATCTTCTTCCAGTAACAGGTCTTTCAAGCCTTTCAACCGGCTATCGCCGCCTACCGCATCAATGTACTTTCTCAGTATAGCCGTTGGCGTAGTACCGGCTGGCACAGGTTTGCCGGTATCGCCTTTCCAGGTATTATTGGATGGATTAATATCGGGGAAATTACCTGCAGGATCAATGACCACGCTGGCTAATTTAGTAGTGGAAGGATAACGGAATGTCCAGTTCCCGCCACGCTGCCAGATTTCCACCGGCAGGCGCACCGTATCCGTTTTGCCATTGGCATCTGTTACTGCCAGCACCACCGGCATGGGGAGTTGTTCCAGGTTCTGGATGGTGATGAGGGCGCCTTGTGCGGGATCATTTTTTACATATTTCACCTCTTTTACTGCCTGGTCCAGTTTCCAGGTATTAAAGAACCATCCACGCCAGAACCAGCTGAGGTCTTCACCTGCGGCGTTTTCAATGCTCCTGAAAAAATCCCAGGGTGTGGGATGTTTAAATGCCCAGCGCTTAATGTATTCCCGGAAAGCATAATCGAAACGCTCAGGGCCGAGGATTTCATTCCGGAGCAGGTTCAAGCCTGCTGCAGGTTTATAATAAGCGGCAATGCCGTTATAATTGAGCCCTATTACATCCGGTGTGTTCATGATGGCTTCAGCATTGGCGGAAAACAGCATCGGAGCGGCCCGCTGCATACTCTGGCGGGTAGCGTATTCGCCGTTATTAAAATGTTGGGTAGCGATGCCGTTGATAAACGTATTAAAACCTTCGTCCATCCAGGCATATTTACGTTCATTGGAGCCTACGATCATGGGGAACCAGTTATGCCCGAACTCGTGATCGGTAACGCCCCAGAGGCCGCCCTTTGTAGATTTCCAGTTACAGAAAACAATACCGGGATACTCCATGCCTCCTACTATTCCCGCTACATTGGTAGCTACCGGGTACGAATATACGTACCACTTGTCCGAGTAATGTTCAATACATCCTTTTACATATTCGGTAGATCTGCCCCAGGCATTTTTACCTGCAACCTCCAGCGGGTAGAGTGATTGCGCCAGCGCTTTTTTGCCTCCCGGCAGGTTAATACGTGCAGCATCCCAGATAAAGGCAGCGGAGGCGCCCCAGGCCACGTCACGGGTATTTTTACATACAAAGTGCCAGGTGCGGTTACCTGATGGCGTGTTGTTCTTTATGTCTGCGCTGTCGCGGATATACACCGTTTCATCGCTGTTGCGCGCTTTGGCAAGACGGCTTATTTCTTTAGGCGATAGTACCTGCGCTTCGTTCACCAGCTCGCCGGAGCCTCCTATGAGCAAGCTGGCGGGCGCTGTGATGGTATAATCAAAATTGCCGTATTCGAGGTAAAATTCCGACGCGCCCAGGTAGGGAATATTGTTCCATCCGAGTATATCATCATACACTGCCATGCGCGGGTACCACTGTGCGATCTCGTAAATCCATCCGTTGGCAGTGCGCAGGCGGCCGGTACGGTCGGTGCCGTATTCCGGAATGGTATATGCGTAATCTATTTTCAGCTGCAGGGAGCCGCCTGTTTTGAGGGCGTCTGCCAGTTTCACCTGCATACGCGTATCATTTACCAGGTAATTGGCGGCAGCCGCTTTCCCGGCACTGATCACACTTACGTTTTTCAGTTCAAATCCCTGTGTAAAGCTGCGATTGGCGAAACGCTCACCAGAAGCGGCCACAGTAGCGCTTCCACGGGAATCCTCCCGGTAAATATTCTGATCCAGCTGCAACCACAAAAAAGGCAGTTGATCCGGGCTGTTATTTTTATAGGTAATGACAACGGAACCGCTTATACGATGTTGCGCGGTATCAAGCGTTACGGTCAGTTTGTAGTCTGCCGCGTTCTGCCAGTATTTCGGGCCTGGTTGTCCGCCTGCGCTTCGGAACTCATTTCCCGGTGCCGGGTAGAACAAGGGAGAAAAAGCCTCATGCGCATCATACTTAGATACAGTTTGCCCCATTCCCTGTTGCATTCCCGCGCACAGCAGCAGGCATGCAATAGCATAGATTCTGTTGATTTTCATCGGAAGAGATTAGATTTAGCAACACCGAATATACAGGAAAATGCCGACAGCATAAAGCGGTTACAACGAACAACGAAGTGAGCGCTCACTTCATTGTTCGCTGTAACCAGGTTAGCAGGCAGGTGTTTACAGACCGTGCTCCCTCAATTCTTTTTTTACATGTTTAAGACGGAAAGCAAAAAGGATACTGAGGATACCGGTTCCCCAGAAAGCGGCTGCCATCAGTCCCAGTACGGTAGCTACCCCAAGGGCGGGGTTATCGAGAATAAAGATGGAAATGATAATAAGACCGATACCTCCCACCAGCAGCCAGCCCCAGTTGGGCACTTTATCTGTTTGTAACTGAATGGAAAAGCCTATCAGGCTGATACCTTTAAACATAAACCAGAAAGCCAGGAAAAGTGGTATCACTGCCATACTTACAGATGGATATAACATGAGGATAAAACCTATTACCAGGTCTATAATGCCCGATGCAAGCGACCATCCCCAACCGTGATGCGCGCTGCGGTTACTCACCGCGAAGGCAATTTCAAAGATGCCGGTCACGAACAGGGTAACACTGAAGAAAATGCTGAGCAATACGTAACTGCTGAAGGGATTGGAGAAAACGATAAAGCCTGCAACCAGGAAGATAATTCCGTTGAGCAGGTATAACCACCAATACTTTACATTGTTCCTGATAGCCGAAATTAATTGTGACATAATAATTACTTTAACGTGATGAAAGGATAGCACTACGTTTCTCTCTAACACATCCGGTTGTAAAAAGTTCGCCGGGAACAGAGGGACGCAAAAACCGGGGAAAAGCACTTAACTTTGTCCAAATGATTTAAATCATTTATTTAATAAAAGACGGAAATTATCTTTGTGGAATGAATAAGGCGATCAAGCAAGACAGAAAACCACCAAACTGGTGGCATCAGGTAGATTTCATGGGCATTCACGCGGTGCCCTTACTGGCATTTTTTACCGGAACAACAGCGTTCGACTGGATTTTATGCGGTGTACTGTATGTAGTACGTATGTTTTTTGTAACGGCTGGTTATCACCGTTATTTCTCGCACCGTGCATTTAAAACGTCGCGGTTCTTCCAGTTTATCCTGGCAGGCGGTGCACAAAGCAGCTTACAGAAAGGCGCCTTATGGTGGTCGGCCAACCACCGTATTCATCATAAACACAGCGATACCCCCGAAGATCCGCATTCCGCCAATGTATACGGCTTCTGGTATGCCCATATCGGCTGGATCATGGGCCCTGAATATAAACCTACCCGTTTTGACCTGATCAAAGACCACAAGGCAAAGGAACTGTTGTGGCTGAATAAATGGCATATGGTGCCGGCCGTGATCCTGGCCATTGCCGTTTACTTTGTGGGTAATAAGGTAAATGGTACCGGTTGGTTCGACTGGTCCGCAGGGTTATCTACCTTACTGATCGGGTTTTTCCTGAGCACCGTGATCTTGTACCATGGCACTTTTACCATTAACTCACTTATGCACAAAATTGGTAATAAGAGATATTATACCGGCGATGAATCCCGCAACAGTGCTATCCTGGCGCTGATCACCCTGGGCGAAGGCTGGCATAATAACCACCACTACTACCAGAGCGCCGCACGGCAGGGTTTCTACTGGTGGGAGTTTGATATTACCTACTATATTATCAAAACGTTAGGTTTTCTGGGAATAGTTTGGGAAATACGCCCGGTTCCGGCCAAACTGAAGGAAAGCAATAAACTGAAACAACAGGCCTCCCCGCGGGTTCCCGTAGAAGAACTGAGCTAAGGTTGTCTGATTCAGGATTAAACTGATTACATTGATTACGCTGATTAGATTTTGTGGGGATTTTAAAAGGATTCGGGAAGATAGAAGCGAATTGATTTTTTGAATATTACAGTAGTTTTTGTTGAGTTTGAAAAGATGTGGATTTAGATTATCTGTAATAATTTGTATAAAATTTGGGGAGATGAAAGTGGATATTTCCGCTTTTATCTCCCCAAACTCATTTTCATACCCTCATACCATCTAATCCGCTTATATCTCCCCGAATCCTTTTAAAATCCCCACAAAATCTAATCAGCGTAATCAATGTAATCAGGTTAATCCTGAGTCAGACAAAATCCGCTTTTTTTTCTATCTTGTTTCCCTAAAATAAAAATTCCATGCATTACACACCCGCAGCAGACAGGTATAATAATATGACTTACAACAGGTGCGGTAAGAGCGGTTTACAACTGCCTGCCGTATCACTGGGTTTATGGCACAACTTCGGTTCTGTTGACAATTTCGAAAACGGACGCAGTATCATTCACAATGCTTTTGATAAAGGTATTACCCATTTTGACCTGGCCAACAACTATGGCCCGTTACCTGGTAGTGCAGAGGAAAATTTCGGCAGGATATTGAAACAGGATTTCACCGGGCATCTCCGGGATGAACTGATCATTTCCAGCAAAGCAGGTTACACCATGTGGCCCGGCCCGTATGGCGACTGGGGCTCCCGCAAATACCTTATTTCCAGCCTGGATCAGAGCCTGCGCCGTATGCAGCTGGAATATGTGGATATTTTCTATTCCCACCGCCCCGACCCGGCTACCCCCATCGAGGAAACAATGGGCGCGCTGCATAGCATTGTACAACAGGGAAAGGCTTTATATGTAGGGCTTTCCAACTACAATGCTGAGCAAACACAAGTAGCAGTGGAAGTATTGAAATCACTTGGCACTCCCTGCCTCATACATCAGCCTAAATACAGCATGTTTGAACGCTGGATAGAAGGAGGATTGCTGGATGTACTGGAAGCCAACGGCGTGGGTTGTATACCCTTCTCGCCCCTGGCCCAGGGATTACTTACTGACCGCTACCTGAACGGTATCCCCGCCGGATCACGTGCCAGCAAGCCTAGCGGGTTCCTGCAGGAAGGTGATGTAACTCCTGAAAGAATAGAGAAAGTTAAAAAACTGAATGTGCTGGCGCAGCAACGCGGTCAGTCGCTCGCACAAATGGCGCTGGCCTGGATCCTGAAAGATAAAAGGATCACCACCGTATTAATTGGCGCCAGCTCTGTTGCCCAACTGGACAACAACCTGGATACGCTGAAGAATACCGCTTTTTCCAAAGAAGAGCTGGATGCTATTGAAGCAATATTGAAATAGTTCCTGGTCATTAGCCGTTAGCAGTTATACTAACGGCTAATGATTATTTCCTCGGCTTCGCCCTTTCATATTGTATCGGCCACTTCACTTCCGCACCCAATACATGTGCCGCCCTCAGGGGGAAATAAGGGTCCCGCAGCATTTCGCGGGCCATTAACACCATATCGGCACGGCCGTTGGCAATGATCGATTCCGCTTCTTCCGGAGTAGTGATCAGCCCTACTGCACCGGTAGCAATACCGGCTTCCTTACGGATCTTTTCGGCAAAAGGCGTTTGGTATAAAGGCCCTACCTTAATCTGCTGATGCGCGGCTAATCCGCCTGAAGAGCAATCTATCAGATCTACTCCTTTTTCTTTTACAATGGCTGCCAGCTTTACCGATTCCTCCGGGTTCCAGCCACCTTCTGCCCAGTCCGTAGCAGAAATACGCAACAGCAAAGGATATTGTTCCGGCCATACCGCACGTACCCTTTCCACGATTTCCACCAGGAGCCGTATCCTGTTTTCAAAGCTGCCGCCGTATTCGTCTGTACGTTGATTACTGAGGGGAGATAAGAAATTATGCAACAGGTAACCGTGCGCGCCATGTATTTCAATCACCCGGAAACCAGCTTTCAGCGAGCGGATAGCAGCTGCTTCAAAATCATCTTTTACTTTACGTATACCTGTTTCCGTGAGCGCTACCGGTATCGGATATACGTCGTTGAACGGAATGGCGCTGGGTGCTACCACCTGCCAGCCTCCATCTTCCGGGGGCAAAGCCCTGCTTCCCTCCCAGGGCCTTACCGTGCTGGCTTTTCTGCCGGCATGCGCCAGCTGGATGCCCGGTACTGCGCCCTGCTCAGTAATGAAAGCAGTGATGGCCTGCAACATAGGTAAATGCTCATCTTTCCAGATACCCAGGTCGTGAATGGAGATACGGCCCTCCGGGGATACGGCTGCCGCTTCCGTTAATACCAGGCCGGCGCCGCCTACCGCCCGGCTACCCAGGTGCACCAGGTGCCAGTTATTGGCAAACCCGTCGGTGGAAGAATATTCACACATAGGCGATACCGCTATCCTGTTCCGGAATGTAACTTCCCTCAATTGCAGGGGACTGAACAAATGTGACATAAAAAGCTGCTTTTAAGATCTTTAAAATTAAGCATTAATCGTACAGCGAAAACATAATATTCTAGTGATACCAGGCACAGTAAATATCCCGGGAAAAGCCTACTTTTACTTCATATACCTATAAATACAATGTACCGTTTCCCTGTCCGAGGCAAATTTGTTGTATCCCTTGTGCTCTGTTTTTTTATCCGTTTAAGTGCTGTTGCTCAACAAAACGCTGATTTTAGTGCCTCCGCTACCAGCGACTGTGAGTCGCTCATTACCAGTTTCACCGATCTCTCTACCGGTAACCCCGTTGCCTGGTTATGGGATTTCGGCAATGGTACTACTTCTACCAAAAAAAATCCCGGCGCCACTTATGTAAAAACGGGAAAATATACCGTATCGTTAAAAGTAACCTTTGGTGACGGTAGTACTAAAACCGCCGTTAAAACAGATTACATCGCGGTAAGGGCCAAACCTGTAGTAAACTTCGGCGTTTCCTCCGGTAAGGGATGTGCGCCGTTTACGACCACATTCACTGATAAATCCACTGCAGAAGGGAGCCTGCAGAACTTCAGCTGGGACTTTGGCGACGGCGAAGTTTTACAGAACGGCGGCAGCTCTCCCAGTCATACCTACACCAAGCCCGGCGTGTACAGCGTGATCCTGACGGTAACTGACAGTTACGGCTGTACGAATTTCAAAGTGCTGGAAAAAGTAGTGGATGTGGCGCCCGCTATCAGCGCCAGCTTCAGCGTGGCGGAAAGAACATTGTGTAAAGCGCCGGTAGATGTACTGTTCACCAACACCTCCACCGGTACCGGTACGCTCTCCTATAAATGGGAATTTGACGATGGCGGCACCAGTACGCTCAAAGATCCGCTGAAACATACTTTCACTACCAAAGGCACACATAGTATTAAACTAACGGTAACGAATGAACGGGGTTGTACTGCTACTGAATCGGTAACCGACATCAACGTAGCTAATTACGCTACTACCTTCTCTACTCCTTCACTGATATGTACCAACCAGGCGGCGCAATTCCAGGCTACTTTCTCGCCCATACAACCACAAAGTACCACCTGGGAAATTAATGGACAATATGCCTGGTCGTATCAGAACAGCGTTATCTATAATCCCCTTGCAGAAGGGCAACTTAATATCAGGCTCACCGCCATGTATGGCAACTGCGCTGATGTAGTGGAAAAGACAGTTACCGTAAAACCAACCCCCACCGGGCAGATCAGCACGGATAACAAACCCATTTGCTCCGTACCGGCAACCGTTAATTTCAAAGACAACATGACCGGCGCCGTTAGTTGGTTATGGAATTTTGATGACGGGCAAACCTCCACTTTACAGAATCCTACCCATGTATACAACCGGGAAGGCTCCTTTTATGTAAACCTCACCGCCACCAGTAAAGACGGATGTGTTAATTACAGTACCAATTACCTGTATATCAGTCAAACCGATGTATACCCTTATATTTCGAACAGCAACGGCTGTGAAGGGCTCAAAGCATCTTTTTACGCCAGCATTAACAATAATGATGTTATTAAAACCTACCTGTGGAACTTCGGCGATGGCACTACTTCTACCGAAGCCCAGCCGGAACATACTTATAATAAGGCAGGCTTCTATACTGTTACACTGCAGTATACTACCGGTAACGGCTGTACGGGAACAAAAACAGTTGCAGGCAGGGTGGAAGTATATAAAAAACCTACCCCCGACTTTTACTCTCCCAGCGCTCCCGAAGTATGCGGCAATACCCTTACTTCCTTTATCGATAAATCAGATATTGGCAACAGCTGGTCATGGGACTTCGGGGACGGCGGCTATGCCTACAGCAGTACCTCCCAGCACAGTTACTCAGAGCCCGGTATTTATGATGTAACCCTAACGGTTTCCAATGGCTCCTGCCAGAATACCATCACTAAAAAAGCATATATCAACGCGGTGAATCCTTTCCCGAGATTTAATATCGAACCGGTAGACTGTAGTAAACGTACTACCGTTACAGTTAGCGATTATTCAGTAGGCGCCACCAGCTGGAAATGGAACTGGGGCGACGGTACAGACACCTCGTATACCAGGCAAAGCGGTACGGTTACGCATATTTATTCCAGATCAGGTACCTATACCATACAACTCACTACTTCTGATGGTCATTGCAATACCTACCTGAGTAAAACAGTTACCATTATTGCACCGTCTCCCGTTACTATCACCTCCGACAAAACAGATCTTTGCAGTAATGAAACAGTTACTTTTAAAATGACCTCCGCGGCCACCGGTATTTACAATTATGATCCCTACTACTGGCAAATAGATGAAACTAATATTACATGGGGATTCAACAACGGCTCCTATGCCTATACCAATCCCAGTCCCGGTATGCATACCGTGCGCCTGCTCATGCAGAACAAGCTGTATTGCTATGACACCAGCAACGTTATTACAGTGAAAACACGCGGTCCTATCGCAGACTTTAATCTACCGGCGGAAGCGCAGTGTAAAGGCACAGCGCTTACATTTACCGATAACACAGATCTTACCTTCAGTAACAAAATAGTAAAATGGCAATGGAACTTTGGTGATGGCACCCCGTTGGAAACCTTTACCAGCGGTCCATTCAAACATACTTATCAACAAGCGGGCAACTATTTCTATCCTACCTTAACTGTTACCGACCAGGATGGATGCAGCAACACTACCAGCGGGAAAACCCTGCAGGTGAACGGACCTGTGGCTTCATTTTATGCCGACTACTACCTGGTGAAGCCGGGAAGCACAGTGAACTTCGGCAATACCTCCTATGTAACAGGCGGCTATATCACCGATCTTAAATGGGACTTTGGCGATGGCAACACCTCAGATGAGCCTTATTATGTATCACATTTCTATCCCGACAAAGGGCTCTTCCCGGTAACACTACAGCTGAAAGACAATAACGGTTGTACCGATAAGATAACTCAAAACATCAAGGTATCCGCCGTAGGCGCAGGATTTACCTATACTTCAGAATTTGTGAACGGCAGCAAATGCGCGCCGATGATCTTCCGTTTTACCAATACTTCCATCAACTATACTACCTGCTCCTGGGACTTTGGCGATGGCGGTACTTCCGACCAGTTTAACCCGGTACATACCTATACTGAGTCCGGGCATTATACCGTAAAGCTCAAAGTAAAAGGCGATGCAGATACGGAAGATGAATACAGCGAGATAGTGATTGTTACAGGCCCTTACGCCACTATTGCCACCAGCGCAGATGGCGGCTGTCTGGAAAAAGAAATCACATTCACCATCAAACCTGAAAATGCCACTACCTTCAGCTGGGACTTTACCGATGGTAACGTGGAACAAACCACGGCCCTCGAAACAAAACATCATTTCACCGAACCTGGAATTTACAAACCACGACTGCTGCTGAAAGATGATGCAGGCTGCAAAGGCAGCGCCTTCCTGGATCACCCGGTAGTGATAGATCAGCTGGATATTAAACTGAATCCTACACCCGCTAAAATATGCGATGCCGGCCAGCTTACCTTTGCGCCGGTATTCAACAGCTACTCCGTGGAGGAACTGGGCATTGCACCCACCTTTACCTGGACATATGACGCCTCGCTTACACCTGCAGATATTAATACCACTACGCCGGTATTCCAGCTGGACAAATCAGGCGAGTATAAATTCGGCATGACAGCCACCACAAAATATGGCTGTAAACAAACGGTAGAGGTACCTGTAAACGTATATCCCAAACCGTTAGCCGCCATCAGTGCGCCTGATCAGGCCTGCAAAGATGTGCCGGTTACCTTCAGTGGCAGTGTTACCAAAACCAGCGATGTTACCTGGAGCTGGGATTTTGGCAACAACCAAACCAGCGATGTGCAGCAACCAGCCGCCCAGTCCTACTCCCAGCCTGGCCTGGTACAGGTGAAACTTATTGTTACCAGTAAAGACGGTTGTACCGATGAGGTAGTTCACCCGTTGAACATCTTACCACTGCCAGATATTAAAGCCAGCGCACCCGCATCGTTTGTTTGTCTTGGTAACACTACCTTACTGCATGCCGGTGGTGGCAGTACCTACGAATGGACCCCGGCAACAGGATTAAATGATCCATCCCTTGCAGAGCCCACAGCCGCTCCCGTTGTTAATACTACCTACCAGGTGAAAGTAACGGACAATAACGGATGTATCAATAATGATGAAGTACAGCTCCGCGTGGTACAACCGTTTGAGATAAAGGCTACGCCTGATACCGTGTTGTGCCTGGGCGATAAGTTACCACTCCATGTATCGGGCACGGACTATTATGCCTGGACGGGCATTGGTATCGACAAGCCCTCCTCTCCTGCTCCTGTGGCTACACTTCCGCGTACCGGGCAATATATTTATGAAGTAACCGGATTTGATAAGGATAATTGTTTTTCTGATAAAGCATCGCTCACGGTGCAGGTTCATCCCACTCCCGCTGTGAATGCAGGAATAGATCGGGAAATTATGGCCGGTACCCCGGTGTACCTCTCCGCCAATACCAGCAGCGATGTAGTACGCTGGCGCTGGAGCCCTGCCACATCGCTCGATTGCAGCACCTGTGCAAGAGTGCAGGCTACGCCTGATCTCACTACAAAATACCTGGTGGAAGTAGAAAACGTATATGGCTGTAAAGCCTCCGATGAGGTTGTGTTACACATACTCTGCAACCAGAGCGCTATCTTTATGCCAAACGCCTTTACACCTAACCGGGATGGCCGGAACGAAAGGATCTATCCCAAAGGGAAAGGCGTAAAGGAAATCGGGTGGCTGCGCATCTACGACCGTTGGGGAACGCTTGTTTTTGAAAACACCCATTTCCCCATCAATGCACCTGCTTCCGGCTGGGATGGCCGCAGCGGCAGCAAAGAGGCGCCAATGGGCACTTATATTTACTCCATGCAAACGGTTTGTGAAGGAGGAGAAAAATTTGAGTTTAAAGGCAGTATAACGCTGATTAAATAGTTTGGTGCGAAGGTTGTCTGACTCAGGATTAAACTGATTTCGCTGATTACGCTGATTTGATTTTGTAATAATTTTAAAAGATTCGGGGAGATGTAAGCGGATTTTTTTGTGACTAATAATTGCAAATGAATAACGGGAACATAATGACATACAAACAGGAGCTGGAACAACTGGGATATACTATAATACCGGATATATTTTCTGAAACATCTGTAAAAGAGATGATTAGTGTGATTGATAGTGTGGATCGGCATAGTCCATTCTTCAGAAAAACCAGCGATCTCTTTGCTATCCGCCGTTTCCTGCAGGAAGTACCCTCCATTATTCCGTTGATATTTACGCCTTCCGTAAGGCAGATTATTCATGATCTTTTTGGTAAGCATCATGTTCCTGTTAAATCCATTTACTTTGATAAGCCTGGCCAGTCAAACTGGTTTGTGGCCTGGCACCAGGACCTCACCATTTCAGTAACGGAAAAACTACCGGTAGCGGGTTATGGCCCGTGGACGGTAAAGCCCGGCCAGTATGCAGTACAACCGCCAGTCAGCATATTGGAAAGCATCTATACACTCCGCATCCACCTGGATGATACCGATGAGCAAAATGGCGCTTTAAAAGTGCTGCCGGGCTCGCACATGAAAGGTATTCACCGGGCAGACCACCTTGATCTGACTCAAACGCAGGAAGTCAGCTGCCAGGTAAAAAGAGGCGGTATCATGATCATGCGCCCCTTACTCATGCATGCTTCCGGGCGCAGCAGCAATGGGCATAACCGCCGGGTGATCCATATAGAATTCAGTGACCAGGAACTGGCCGGCGGCCTGCAATGGGCGGAAAAATTCTCCCGGCTCCCGGACGCGGATTTTGTCTGACTCAGGATTATGATGATTATACTGATTACTTTGAATTTACATCCTGGATGTTATAATGATGAAAAAAATTAAGGGAGATAAAAGCGGATACATTATTCGCTTTTATCTCCCCTAATCCTTTAAAATCCCAAATGATCAAATCCAGCTAATCAGCATAATCATCATAATCCTGAGTCAGACAACCTCCGCTAATACCCTACATTCTGTTTCAGCGTAGCCGTACCGTTCTTCACGCTAAGATCAATTTGCCGTTGCGGAATGGGGAACCGCACGTTTTTGCTGGTGAAGTTGCCGTTCTCTACATCGGTGGTAATGTTTTTCTCGTAACTGAAGTAGCGGTTCAGTTCTGTTTGTGCAATGCCCCAGCGTACCAGGTCGAAATAGCGGTGCCCTTCCATGGCCAGTTCCAGCTTACGCTCAAATTGGATAGCTTTTATTGCCCAGGCTTTGCCATTGGCGGTAAAGGCGCCGGCAGGGTATGTTTTGATGTTGTACTTCGCAGCAGGTATATTGGTATACCCCCCCATTGGTTTGGATGGATCCAGGTAGGTTTTCACCCAGCCAACGGGATTGGCAGCGCGGGTACGCACGGCATTCACATGATCCTGCGCAGTAGCCAGGCTTCCGGCCTGGGCCTGGCATTCAGCAGCCATCAGCAATACATCTGCAAAGCGGATCAGTACATAGTTAATAGCGTTACCGGGCGCCCAGCCATTACCATCGTAATATTTATCCTGCGTGGCCTGCATGTATACGTTTTTAATAGCTGCATACGGACCGGCGGATTGCTGGTCGCGCACCCAATCCATACCCGGATGATTACCCCAGTCGAGGAAAGGAATACCCCGGCGGCCAACGGTCCAGTCGAGCCGTGGATCCAGGTTACCGGCATCTGGAGTAAAGGGCGTACTGCTGGTCAGTCCCATATCGCTCTTCACAGGATGATCATTAAAGTTATCAATATAAGGAAGCCCGTTGGCATCGGTACGATAAGAGTTCACCAGGTCCTGCGAAGGCTGGTAAAAACCGCAACAGCTGAAAGGTCCGTTATAGGGATAGTTCAGCATCTCGCCCTGGTTGGCATTACCCGTACCGCCTGAGCCATCGTTGGCGCTGTACTGTATGGAAAAAACGGCCTCGCTGTTATTCTCCGTAAAAGCATCAAAGTTATCATGGAACTTCGTAGTGAGCGCATAAGGTGTTCCTTTGGCAGTAACGCCATGCGCAATCACATCTTCAAAAATAGGCATAGCCTCCGCATACTTCTTTTCGTAAAGCAGTGTTTTAGCCAGGTAAGCTTTGGCGGCCCAACTATTAGCGCGACCAATCACATCCTGTATTTCATTCAGGTTTTCAGCTGCAAACTTAAAGTCTGCTTCAATCATCGGCCAGATGTCTTTATCGTTGGGTATTTTATATTCATCTACATCCAGCTTATTAAAGCTGTTGGAATTTTCATCTACCCAGGGCACATTATCAAATAGCTTCTTCAGGTCTGAATAATAATGCCCGCGAAGGAAACGGGCTTCTCCTGCCAGTTCTTTCTTTTCGGCATCGGTCATGTCGGTAACATTCGGAAGTATATGCAGCACGAAATTGCAGCGGCGTACACCTTCATAATTCACCCGCCATTTATCGTTAAAGAAGCCATTGGCGGCATTACCTACAAAAGTACCTATCTGCAATATCGCAGCGGCATCAGCGGGATCGCTGCCTTTGTGGGCATCTCCGCCACATATGCTGCCATAGATCCAGTTATCGGGCGATACGGCAAAACCGCTGCCACCGGAGAGATTTACCATATCTCCATCTTTAAAATCCTGCCCGTCCAGCGCGCCATAGGCGCCTATGAGCAGAGTATTTACACCCTTCTTATTGGTAAGGGATGATTCTTCAAGGGAAGATTGCGGCGTGCGATCCAGGAAACTTTTACTGCAACCGGAAAGGAAGGGTGTTGCAATGGCCGCACTTAACAGTATATGATATAATGATTTCATGATCCTGCTTTTTTAAATTGAGCAATTATTAGAAACCCAGGTTAATACCAATGAGGAACTGGCGCTGATTAGGATAAGCGCCTTCATCTACACCAAAGTCAGTGATATCAGCGCCGCCGATTTCAGGATCCAGCCCGGAGTACTTTGTGATGGTGAATACATTGGCGGCCTGGACATAAATACGCAGCTTTTCTACGTGTATGCCTGACAGTAGTTTTGTAGGGAAGGTGTACCCCAGCTGCATATTTTTTGCACGCAGGTAAGCGCCGTTCTCCACCATATAGGAGTTGGGAACGCCTTGCGTACTGGTAGATCCGTCCACTTCCTGGATGGGCGCCTTAGCATTGTGGTGATCCGGCCGCCAGGAATCATACAGGGCCGTTTTACTTTTCGCGCTTTCAAAAGAAGGATAGAAATCCCGCCACCAGCGCACGTTATTCCAGATCTGGTTGCCATGCGTACCAAACAGGAAGATGCTGAAATCAAATCCTTTGTAAGTAACGCCGAGATTGATACCATAGGAGAAATCAGGGTTAGGATTACCGAGAAAAGTACGATCATCAGGTGTGATGATACCATCGCCGTTTACATCCTGGTAGCGGAAACGGCCCAGCCCTTCACCTTCCTGGTAAATGGCGTCCGGTGTATTAGTTACTTTCTGCGCCTGTTTGTCTG
The DNA here is from genome assembly GCF_036569185.1 of Chitinophaga sp. GTDB lineage: Bacteria > Bacteroidota > Bacteroidia > Chitinophagales > Chitinophagaceae > Chitinophaga. The sequence goes on along the minus strand of NZ_DATCRD010000156.1, from coordinate 5,717 downwards.
CTGTTTCAATTTCAGCTTCCTCATTCCAGAAGCCAATCACTTTATAACCAAAGAAGGAGGAAACCGGTTGTCCTACTGCATTGCGGATGATGTTGCTGCCATCGAAGCGGCGACTATCACTGTCAAAATAATCCACTCCATCAGCAATTTTCACGATCTTGTTTTTGTAAGTGGTGAGCGTACCGCTGATATTCAGTTGCAGATCCTTATTGATATTTTTATGCCAGCCAACAGAAAAATCGAACCCTTCATTTTTCATGCGGGCGATGTTTACAAAAGGCTGGGCGCCGGTACCGGCAAGGCCTGGCAGCTCGGGGTTGTACAGGAGGTCTTTAATATCTTTACGGTAGTAGTCGGCAGAGAAATCGAGTTGCCCGTTAAACAGGCTGGCGTCTATACCGATATTGGCATTCACGTCGCTTTCCCATTTGGCATCGGGGTTGCCGATCTGTGTGCCGGCAAAGCCTGCAGTGAGACCGTTATTAACACCGGCCAGGTCGTAATAGGAGGAGTTGCGGTTGCCGCCATAAAGGAAATAACCATTGTTAACGCTGAGGTTCAGCTGGTTGCCCATGATGCCCCATCCACCGCGGATCTTCAGGTCGGTGATCCAGCTGATCTTCTTCATAAATTCCTCCTGCGAAATACGCCATCCTGCTGTAATGGCGGGGAAAGTACCGTAGTGATCGTTCACAAATTTAGAGGACCCATCGCGGCGTAAGGTAGCGCTTAAAAGGTACTTGTCCATAAACGCATAATCTATCCGGCCCAGGATAGAGAACAGGCCTTCTGATTGGCGGTTGCTGTAGTTGGTTTGCGTGCCGGTTCCTGTGCTGAGGTCGGGGAAGTAATCATCAAAAGTAAAATAGTCTTTGGTAGTACCACCTACTGCACGGCTACGGCTATCGAACGATTCCGTACCTGCAATTACTTTCAGGTCGTGTTTCTTATTAAACGTCTGGTGATAGGTAAGCGTGTTGGTCCATGTCCAGCTATGTGAATTGGTAGAGCCTTCTGTATATGAATTACTGGTAGAATTTTCCTTGTTCTCATATTGCGGGAACAGGAAGGAATGCGACCAGCCGGAGGCTACTTCTCCACCAAAACTGGTGCGCAAAGTAAAGTACCGGAGGAAGTCCACTTCTCCATAAACATTACCAAACAAACGGGTGTTCAGCCCTTTATTGTTGCGGGTGCGGTACTGCATAGCGACCGGGTTAAAAGCGTCTCCCAGTGCATCGCCGGCGGAACCGGCAAAGTTGCCTTTGATATCATATACCGGTATAATACTTTGCTCGCGCATAGCATGACCAATAGCGGCATCTGATGTATTGATATCTACCGAAGGATTTTCTGACATAGAAAAAGCAAGGTTCTCTCCTACCCTGATACCCGGTGTGATGTTGTATTGTGTGTTAGAGCGTACCGTATATCTTCTCAGGTAAGTGTTCATCAAAGTACCCTGCTGATTAAAATAATTCAGGGAGAAGAGATAGTTGCCCTTATCGCCGCCTCCACTTACGGCTACATTGTGGCTGGTAATAGGCGCCGGGCGGAATATTTCACGGTACCAGTTAGTACCAGCTTTGTTAGCTCTTGAGATCTGGTAGAAACTGTTGTAATCGTCCAGGTCTGTATAATTCGGATTTACGTAATAGAGAGATGGATCAACGGAAGGATCTCCCTCCATAGCGCCCGATGGCAGGATATAATCCGGTATTACGGGTTTCGCACCATTACCATAGAGGGCGGTGCCGGGATCCAGCCCGGAGTTCTTATACGCCAGCCATCTCAGGTCGGCCTGCTCCTGCGGGTTAAGGGTGTTCCATACATTGCCGTTCTTCGGATACTGGCGGCCATAGTAACCATCGTAGGCCACCTTTACTTTACCTGAGCCCCGGCGGGTAGTGATAATGATCACCCCGTTGGAAGCCCGGGAACCATAGATGGAAGCTGCGCCGGCGTCTTTCAGTACCTGCAGGCTGGCTACATCATTGGGATTGAGATCAGCAATATCTGTGGTAGGCACACCGTCCACTACATACAAAGGGGAGTTGGCGCCAAAAGTATTTACGCCGCGGATACGGATCTGCGGGGATTCTCCCGGCTGGCCTGAACCTATTACAGTAACGCCGGATGCCTGTCCCTGCAGCTGTTCGGTTACCTGGCCGGAGGGTTGTTTTTTCAGGTTATCTATATTCACTACAGCTACTGAACCGGTAAGGTCTTTCTTCTTTTGCGTGGTATAACCGGTGACCACTATTTCATTCAACGCACTGGAGCCTTCTTTCATGGTAACATTAATAAGGGCTCTACCGCCAACGGGTATACGTTGTGTTTCATAACCAATGTAAGTGATGTCCAGTTCATCGGTACTCCTTCCTGGTGCAGCGATGGTATAGGAGCCATCTGCATTGGTAACCGTGCCTATACTGGTACCTGCAATACGGACGGTTACACCTGCCACGGGATTTCCTTTTTCATCCCTTACCACGCCTTTTACCGGGTGTTGCTGTTGTACTGCGCCGGGTTCTGCAGGTGCGGGAGCGGGTATTTTTTCGGTGACCATATAAAAGTGTTCCCTTACCTTTTCGAAGTGCAGGTTAAAAGGGGCCAGGGCTTTGCCCAGCGCTTCTTCGGGCGACTGGCACGCAGCGACAGATAGTTGTATTTTTTTGTTTTTAACCAGGTTGCTTTTGTAGGCGATAGATACACTGAAATGTTCTTCGATGAGATGGAGAACAGTTTTCAGGGAAGATTCATCGGGTTGTGCTTCTGCACTGTTGCCGGTTTCGGGGAGAGCCGGCTCTTTGATGGCAACAGCCGCTTCCTGGGCTGATACCGTTTGGGACAGGAAATACAGGGCCAATGCTTGCATCAGCAAAACACGTAAACCTTTTTTCATGTTGAACAGGTTTTAACGATTAGGAATAAGACATCTATAAAATTGAGCGGCGAGCTTTACGGCTTATGGATCCAGACTTCATCGCCTCTTTGGTTGAATTGCATACGGAAAACCTTACCCAGCTGTGTCATCATGGTATCGGCGTCATAAATGATAGGCATTGAGCCCGATACTTTATAGTTTAATAATTGTGTGTCGCGTATGATCAGTTTTTTTCCAAACACCTGGTCCATGAACACAGCGGCGTCAGACAAAGTAAAATCATTCATCATTAAGCGGCCGGTGTGCCAGGAGGTATAGTTTACGGCGTCTACACTTTTCTTGGTATAGTCGCCATCCTGTTTGTTGTAGCGGAGCATTTCCCCCGGCTGCAGGTACAGCGCTGCCGCTTTACCTGTATTGCTTTCACCAATATTCAGCAGGATACTTCCCTGTTGCAGTACCACAACAATTTCTTTACCGCTGCTGTTTACGTTGAATTGCGTTCCCAATACTTCCACATCCAGGTGATCGTAGGTATGCACAATAAATGGCTGATGGGAGGCAGTATGTTTTACATGAAAAAAGGCTTCTCCATCGAGCCATACTTCCCGCCGGCCTGTTCCCGTAATGGCATACAACAGGCGGGAGTCGGCATTCAGCGTTACTTCCGAGCTATCGGGCAGCAGCAGCTTCCTGGTTTCTCCCAGCCGGGTAAAGGTGCTAACGATGGCGGGTTGCTCAGGGGCGGGCTTCCACCACCACCAGGCGCCGGCGAGTAATACCCCGAGGATCACTGCAGCAGCGTATTTCCATGCACTTCTCCAGTTGGGCCGGCGGGCAGGTATCACTTCTTCTTCGTTCTCTTCTCCCAGCCCGTTCAGCACAGCATCCCACAGCTGTTCCTTTTCCGGTGCCGACAGCGGATAATCGCGGAAGCGGATGCTTTGCACGAGTTGCCTGGCGTTGCTGATGACAGGTTCCTTTTCCGGATGTTGCCTGAGCCATGATTCCCAGAACACATTCCTTTGCTCCGGGTGCAGTACCCATTGCTGGAAGTCCTCATCCATCGCGAACTCCCGGGCGGTGTATGATAAATAATTACTGGAGGCCAAGAGAACGTGCTTTTACTTAAAGAGCAGGTAATGATGCAAATCTCATCACTTTTTTTAAAATATTTTTTCTATCTCCCTAAAAACAGCAACAGGAGCGGCAGCGGGAGATTCTTTTTAAGGATGCCGATGGCTTTGGAGATGGTATTATAAACAGAATCAACCTGCATGGACATGATATCGGCCACTTCATTATAGTTCAGGTTCTGGAAAAAGCGGAGATAGATGGCTTCCCGCTGGCGCCGCGACAGGTTACTAAGTGCTTGCTGAAGAAGGCGCTTCTGTTCTTCGGCAGTTTCATGCTGGATCAGTTGATGTTCAAGGGGAAGCGTGCATTCAAATTCAAACGCTTCCCATGATTCGCGGTGCTGGTAACGGCGGTCTTTACGCAATGCACGGAGCAGCCGCCTTCTCAGGCTGCTGATGAGGTAATAGCGTACGTTCCCGATATTGGCGGTCAGGTGCTCCCTGCTGATCCATAGATCCTGGAACAGGTCCTGTAAACAGTCTTTCACCCTTTCCTTATCCTGGCAGAAATGCATGCCATAATGAAAGAGATCATCAATGTGTGTATCGTATATTTCGGCGAAAGCGTGGCGGTCACCCTGTAGAAAGAGTCCCCAAAGTGAGGAATGGGAAGCCACCACGCGCAGCCCCGATCTGAAGGCTTTCCCTGAATTCATACTGTTCTGGTTGATCTGCTAAAGCTTGTTAATTATTCTGACACTTACAAATATATTTTGGTACAGGATATGTCTGGTATTGTATAACATTAAAACTGAACGATATGAAGAACCTCACTTATTTGTTACTGTCGTGCCTTGTACTTTTACTCAGCAGCTGTGAAGTGATAGGCGGTATTTTCAAAGCGGGCGTGTGGACCGGTATACTTGCCGTAGCAGTGGTAGTGGGCCTGATCATTTTCTTAATAACCCGTGGCGGGAAACGGGGTTGATCTTTATAGCAACAGCCTTGTAATATTGTATTACAAGGCTGTTTTGTTATTAGCGTTGTTTTAATTCCAGTTGCTGCACCCGGTTTGTTAAGGAGATATTCTCCTTTTTCAGTTCGATCATATAGAGCGTAAGCTCTTCTATCTTTTTAAGAAGGGTTTCGTTCATGGCGCCTACATCCACGCTGCCTTCCCGTTGTACTTCCGCCTGTGAAGGCACGCCCGGCAGGTGCTGATGCTGATGGATATAATCCGCCACTTCCATTAAACCCGGTAACGGGTAAGACGGGTGAAAAACATAATCGGGCCAGTTGGTAGCGGTTACCTTCACACGTTTTGCCCTGATATCGCCGTTTACAGCCAGTTTTACGTCGGGGTTGTTGATGCCTATACCAACGTTGCCGTAGGCATCGATACGCAGCCTTTCCTGTCCGGCAGTGCCCATTACGATGTTCTTGAAAAGTTCCGGCTGGTTAACGGTATAACCCGACAAATCGATAAACGATTTGGTATTGATATTGCTTCCTCCACCCGCACTCAATCTCAGGAAACCATCATCGCCGGCATACCAGCCCGGGCTGGTTCCTCTTATTTCGCCGGTGATGGTACCGGCTGATACCGGCGGACGCGGGTTGCTGGAATTGACAGGTGAAAGAATAGTAATACCACCATTAACAGACAGGCGGGTGTAAGTATTCATGGTACCGATGCCTACATTCCCATCAGGTCTGAAAGCCATCCAGGGGGCGGCATAAGCAATATCGGAGGT
>NZ_DATCRD010000155.1:0-30089 GCF_036569185.1 Chitinophaga sp. | reverse complement strand
AAATACGAAGCAGGATTGAGAGGAGAGCTTACACAAACAACCGGTTACTCCTTTACGCTTGATCAGCGCACGCAGCGCAAATACCTGCGGTTATTTCCCTCGCTGTCGGTATCATGGCAGGCAAACACGGATAACAGCCTTGCCTTCACCGTGGGGCGGCGTATTAACCGTCCTTCGTTCTGGAACCTGAACCCTTTTAAATCGTTGTACACCGCGTATAGCTATGGAGAAGGCAACCCCTCTTTAAACCCGGAATACAATACGAATATTGAGCTGTCGCATACTTTCAGGAACAGGTTTACCTCTTCCTTATTTTTTAATAAAACAGATGATGGATTTAACAATGTTACCCTCGCCAGCGCAGACACCAATCTCGTATATACGATACCGTTAAACTTTATCCGGACTTACCGGTATGGTATTTCAGAGAATGTATCGTTTGCTGTTTTCAGCTGGCTTGATAATAATAACCAGGTAACTTTCTATCATACAGATGCACAGTCGGCCATTCCGCAGGTGAGCAGTATCAGTGGGTTTGGGCTGTATGTGGCTACCAATAACAATCTCTATTTCAACCGCGATAAAACCTTTGCGGCTGCGGTGAACTGCTGGTACCAGTTCCCGGAAATAAACCATATCGGCAGGTCCGATGCGTATTTCAAGCTGGATATAGGGTTAAAGGCATCGGTCATGAAAAAGAAAGTGGACATCGCCCTTACCATGAATGATATCTGCATGAGCAGCGCTATGACCATCCACTCTACTATCAATGGGGCGAGGCAGCAGCTGAGCAATTTCCAGTTGAACCGTTACCTGCTGCTGGGCATCAGCTACCGTTTTGGGGGCACTGCCACACGGGCGTCTTCCGGCGATACCGGCAACCAGGAAGAAAGGGGGCGGGTCCATTAACCCGGTTACGGATTCCCGGATTTTTGTGCATCCTTTTCTGCATAATTTCCGGATCCATATGACACATTACTTTTTTCTTGCCTCATTATCCAGTTGCTTACTGGCTGTACATACAGCCAGAGCCTGTATTTGCGCCCTATTGCCCGCACTTGATAAGTTATCGCAACTGCGCTGTTGGTCATTACTGATGATGGTATACCGAAGCCGGTCAATACCAGGGTACCGGGCATACCGAAATTCAATATTTCCCGGCAGTTCAAAGGCGGGGCGGCGGCCAGGAATCACAGAACATGCCAAAAACAGCAGCTGCGACCTGGGAATTTCCGCAGGTGAAGAATGACTGCTTTTTGGTAGTTTTGACAACGTTTCCGGGGCAGACAATACTGCCTTTACCGGGGGGAATACTACCGGTCCGGCGCACTGAAAAGACCAGGGATATATGATGAAAATGACAATTTTAAATGGGACAATCCATCACCAACTAGATAAGTTAAGATCTAAATTAACTTATTACCAACACATTAAAATGGAAATTTCCGGCTTCATGAAAGATAAATTCCTATATTAGAAACCTGAAAAAAGCTGTATGCAGGCTTTTTTGGTATTAACCCTTAATAAATAACAAAAAGATCAAACGGGAGCATCTGAATATTATTTATATTAATGTTATTAGCCCGGACAGTATGCTGCTAAAGGGAACCGGCCAACCGGTGTGACGTAAAAGCTAAAAAAATACATGAACATATACCAACATTATTCTTTTGATCTATGGTTAACTTTAATAAAATCGAATCCTTTATTTAAACAGGAAAGGACCCGGTTTTTTTACGACCATTTCAATCAACACCAAAAAACGCAGGAAGAGGTGGGCCGTATATTCCGCAAGGTAGACTTGTTATGCAATGCCATCAACGAAAAAACGGGAGGTAATATTGATGCGGAAGAAATGTACCTCATGGTGATCAGTGAAATAAATGATTACAGTAACGCCTTCGGAAACATTGACCTGGCGGCCCTTTACCAGGAAATGGACGCATTGGTGCTGAAATACCTTCCGGTTATTTATTGTTCAGAAACGGTAAGAACATTACGCAGGATAAAGGAATCGCCAGACCGCACCATCAGTTTGCTCAGTAATACCGCTTTTATAAAAGGCAGTACTTTGAGAAGGGTGTTGCAGGAACTGGAACTGGAGCGGTATTTCGATTTCCAGCTGTATTCAGATGAAACCGGTATGTCGAAACCCAACGAAAAAATGTTCCGGCTGATGCTCGACAATGTGGCTGCGGTGAGAAAAGACCCGGCCCTCCCGCTCAATAACATCATACATATTGGCGATAATATAAAGGCAGATATCGATGGCGCACAGGTGGCAGGCATTCGTACTTTACTGGTCAACTCCAATAATCAATGTATTTCAAGCTTACTTAACTGATGACGACAACCTATTCACTTCATAAGATCACCAACGCGGAGTTCTTCGGGTTTTCGCCCGATGACTACAGCCGTTTTAAATTCGGGGACGATGCGGTTGCTGAAAAATTCGGTACCGGCCTGGCAGACGGGTTTATTGAGCAGCACCTGAAAGGAAAGGAAGTGCCGCAGCTGGTGGTGGTATCCAGCCCCTACTCTTTTATACCCACGGCCACCTTTGCCATGAAAAATTACTTCGTTTTCCAGCTGAACAGGTGGCTGGCCGCGCACGGGCACCCGGTATTACAGGAAACCAAGGTACACCGCACCATCACCTACAAGGAGGATTACGGCGAACTGGATGCCGAACAACGGTTAAAGCTGATCGGGAACGACAGCTTTCATATCGACCGGCATTTCCTGATCGGGAAAAAAGTGATCTTCCTGGATGATATCCGGATCACCGGCGGCCACGAAAGAATGATCCTGAAAATGGTGGATGCCTACGATCTTTCCAATGATATATACCTGCTGTATTATGCGGAGTTGCAAAATAAAAGCATTCATCCCAACATTGAAAATTACCTGAACTATCATTATGTGAAGTCCATTTTCCACCTGGAAAACATCATCCAGGGCGAACATTTCTTCATTAATACAAGGATCGTAAAATACATCCTGAACTACGATTTTGATTCATTTTGTATTTTCCTGCAAAATCAATCAGATAAATTCATAAATCTTTTGTATAATATGGCCCTGGGAAATGGCTATCATACCATAGAAGTTTACCAGAAAAATCTGAATTTTATCAAAAATTACTTATTTAACAGAAAACATAAAAGTATACAACATGGCAATTAATTTGCAAAAAGGCCAGCGGCAAACGATCAATGCGCCCAAATTCGTAATAGGTCTGGGATGGGACGCAAATGCCTCTTCTACCGGTACCAGCTTTGATCTGGATGCCTCCCTGTTTGTAATGGGAGAAAATAAAAAGATATTATCTGATCAACATTTCATTTTTTACAATAATCTCGTATCGCCCGACGGCAGCGTAGAGCATACCGGCGATAACCTTACCGGCGAAGGCAGCGGCGATGATGAACAGATCAAAATTGACCTGGCTAAAGCGGATTCTAAGATCACTGAAATATGCATAGTGGTTACCATCCATGATGCAGAAGCCCGCAGGCAGAACTTCGGCCAGGTAAGGAATTCCTTCATTCGTATATTCGATCCCGTTACTAACGAGGTACTGTTGAAATATGAACTGGAAGAAGATTTCTCTATTGAAACAGCCGTGGAATTCGGGCGGATCTACAAACGCAACGACGAATGGAAATTTGAAGCAGTAGGCGTAGGCATGAAAGGCGGCCTGCAAGACTACCTGAATAAATACAACTAACCCAAAATATAAGATCACTATGGCAATCAATCTTCAAAAAGGTCAGCGTATAAATCTCGAAAAAAGCAACGGCGCCAAACTGCAGAATATCTGCGTAGGTATCAACTGGGGCGCTATTGAAAAGAAAGGCCTTTTTGGCCTGTCTAAAACCAAGGAAGCGGTAGACCTGGACGGCAGCTGCGCCATGTTCACAGAGCAGAAGCAACTGCAGGAAGTAGTGTACTTCGGCAACCTGAGATCCAAAGACAATGCTGTAAAACACAGTGGCGACGACCTTACCGGTGACATGAACGGCAACGACGGACTGGATAACGAGGTGATCACGCTCGATTTCTCCCGCCTGGATCCGAAAACCAACTACGTGGCATTTGTGCTGAACAGCTTCCGCGGGCACGATTTCGGTACCATTCCCTTTGCTTCTATCCGCATTTACGAAGGCACGCCTTCCCGTGTGAATGAAATATTTGCCACCTACGATATCGCCAGCGGCCCCGGCTTTGCAGGGCATGTATCCATGGTAATGGGCGTGTTTTACAAGAAAAACGGAGAATGGAAATTCAACGCGATCGGCGAGCCTACAAAAGATAAAAAATTGCAGGAAACCGTAAATACCGTTGCGCAGAATTACCTGTAAACCGTACTTTTGATACCAGGTATAAAGAAATAATCAATTTATAATCAGATACCTTATGGAAGCAAACCCAAATACTACCGATCAAACACTTCCCTCGGTGCGTCTCGACAAGGAAGGCAACGTGGATCTGTCTGTCATTACGCCGGACGATGCGAAGAAATACGGGGAAATAAGTAAATCGCTGGTTATCACCGATGTCAATTCCATCCTGAATTACGGTACGGAAGTACAGAATTCAATGGAAAAATACAGTAACGAGTTCCTGACTTCCGTGCGTACCTATAACTCCGGTGAAGTAGGCGGATTGATCAACGATCTGCTCACAGAACTGAATTATATAGATGTAGATGAACTGAACCAGGGCGCTTTTCAGAGCTTTATCTCGAAGATCCCTTTCCTGAAGAAGCTGGTATTTGATGCCAAAAAGCTTTTCCAGAAATATGATACAGTGATCAGCAACGTGGATAAGATCACCAACAAGATCAAAGCCGGCCGGATCAATTCGCTGAAAGACAATAGTTCCCTGCAAACCATGTTTGATAGTAACGTATCTTACATCAAGCAAATGGAAGATCTCATTATTTCAGGTCAGCTGAAATACAATGAGCTCAGCCAGAAGCTGGCAGAGATGGAAGTGAACGCCGCCAATTACAATGATTACGAGATCGCGGACCTGCGGGATTTCATTACCCGCCTGGACAAGCGGCTGGCCGATATGAAGATTGTACGCTTTATTATGTTGCAATCACTGGCACAGATCAGGCTGGTGCAGAACAATAATACTTCTATTGCGGAAAAAGCGCAGTCTATCGTTTCCACTACCATCCCTGTCTGGAAAAACCAGCTTACCATTGCGGTAGCCTTACAAAGACAGAAAGCCAACGTGGAAATGCAGCGGAAGGTTTCTGAAACTACCAACACCATTCTCCAGAAGAATGCCGACCTGCTGAAACAAAACAGCATAGAGGTAGCTAAAGAAAATGAAAAAACAGTAGTATCTATTGAAACACTAAAAAGAACCACCCAATCGCTGATTGAAACGCTGCATGAAGTGAAGAGGATCCACGAACAGGGCGCCGAAAGCAGGAAAGTGCTGAACGGTGAATTACAGACGCTGGAAACAGAGCTGAAGAAAAATGTAACAAACGTTAGCTAACGGAGGATAAATAATGGAGGATAACCTGGCAATAATATTAAATGACTCAAATAAAACCATCAGCAAATTACAGTTGCTGTCCACTTTTTTTGAAGACGAGATAATTTACAAGATCTATCTCCGAAGCCAGGTTGTCCATAAATTATTTGAAACCAATCCCGAGCTGGATGTGAATAAGCTGGAGCTATTTCACCTGCAATATACCGCCACGGTAATTGACCTGCTGAGGAAAATAAAGGCCAGCAATGAAAGGAATGTGAGTATTTTATACGATGAGATACAGATCAACAAGGACCTGATTGCCAGTATGAACGACAGCGTTTTTTCAGACAAGAATTACCAGCTGGATAAACAGAAGCAGTCCCTGAAAATCAATTTATCATTGCGGAAGCTGTTCCAGGTGCTGTCAGACAATTCCGAAGATTATCCCTTCTCCAAAAACATCAATGCTTTCAGCGCGCGGTTCTCCCAGGATTTCTATTTTGATATTTCCCCCGATGCGCTCAATGAGCTCATTAAATTCAACCCTGCAGAAGTATACCGTAACAACTCCGCCATCATACAGCGAAAGCTGATGGGGCTGTTGTGCAAAATGGACTTTAAAACCGAATTCTATTGCGGGCTTGCCGCCGGCAATTTAGTGCTGGAAGTATACCGGTTCCTTAATCTGGACCGTTATTTTCTCTTCTTCCCTGCAAAAAATCTCTTCCTGTTCTGCGACCTGTCTACCATCCCGGGCGTTGACTGGACCAATACCCTTTCCAAAAAAGCAAGGCTGGTACAGGAACTAACGGATAAAAACGATAACCTGATGAGCCGGGCCAATGTGCTGAAAACAGTGATCCCTGAAAATGTACAGGCATTGCTGAAGGAGTACTACGAAAAAATTTCCGATGTTGATTTCCTCCAACAGATCGGTCGCTTTGATGTACAGACCAATATCCTCAAAACCATGCTGAACACCAATGTAATTTAAGCCGGGGATCAAAAAAAAGCACCAGTCCGCAGACTGGCGCTTCAGAAACCTTTATTAAATTGACGCGGTGCTTACCTTGTCTTATTTTTCCAACTTTGCAGAAGGGGTTCTTTTAGGGAAATTTAACAGTGCCGATGTAATGATCGGAACAATAAAGATACCTACGGTTAAGATAGAGGTGAGTATATCTGCCTGTGAGCTTTCCAGGAAGTGCGTTAACCCTGATTCCGGGAAGAAGTGCTCATAGATAGAGAGGCTCAGTTTAATACCGAGAATACCGATAACGATATATGCCGCTCCTTCCAGGAAGGTAAATTTCGTCATCAGTTTTACGAAAGCCTGTGCCACAAAACGCATGGCCAGGATACCGATAAACACCCCGAGGCATACCAGTAATATATTATCGGTAAATGCTACCGCCGCGAAAATATTATCTATAGAGAAGGCCATATCCATCAGCTCCACAAGCGCCACAGTGGCCCAGAAAGGACCTATAGCGCCCACAGTGGCCTTGTATAGCCAGTTTTGTCCTTTGTCGATGCTCTCTTCTTCTTTTTCGCCCTCTGCTTTTTTATCTTTCCACCAGCTGAATACCAGGTAAAGGAGATATAAACCGCCTAATGGTTTCAACCACCAGATCTTGATCAGGAAGGATGCGAACAGCATAGCCAGGCCCCGGAACAGGTAGGCGCCCAGGATCCCGTATTTAAGGGCACGGTCGCGCTGTTTTTCGGGCAGGTCCATTACCATTGTAGCCAGTACGGCGGCATTGTCTACCGACAGTAAGCTTTCAATAATAACGAGGTTCCCGACAACAATAGCTGAAGGTATTGGGTTGTCAATAATTTGTTGGATTAATTCATTCATTTCAGTTTATTTTTTATATAGGTTTCTACTTGTTGGCAATCGTTATTATTACAACTCTTCCTCCTTCTTCCCTCGACAGCAGTAATCTTTTTCCGTCTGTCAGCTCCACCATAGAGCCGATGGGAATTTCTTTATCTTCCGTGAGGTCTTTTAAAGAAGTAAGCTGCTGGTTCACCAGCACCCATTTCCCCTGGTGAAAAACAAAATATCCGACCGGCACTTTTTGTGCAGCGGTGAGTCTTTCGTTGCGGATGATGTTCCTGTTCACATGCCATTGGAAAAGGTATTGATTATTATATACCATAAGCCGGTGGTTTTCCGGCTTCCAAACGGTTGGTTTAAACTCGTAATACAGGTCCAGCACGGGCAGCGTGCCTTTATGCGGGGTACCGCAGAACGGGCATCTGGGTGAAAGGGTATTATCAAAAACGTACCATTTCTGTTCGCAAGCGGCATTGCTGCAGGGCTGCATCAGGTCGGTTGTTTTCAATAACGCCTGTTCCCACATTTCTGCCGGGGGACGTTCGGTGGGCTTATGCAAACCGGTTACAAACGCCTGGTAGAACAGTTCCTTCAGGTAGGGCCCTGTAATGGCGTATGGCAGCTTTGTTACATCTGCCCAGGGCAATTCCTTCGGGTTTACCTGGTTTAATTTGGGCCGGTTGGAAGCGTCCTCCGGGTGTTCTATGAACAGGGCCTTCTCTCCCATTGCGAGCAGGTCGTCTTTCTCTGTATCAAGATCATGGATCTTCCCTCCTTTCAAGGGATGACGGTACAGCAGGTACATATAGATCATGACTGCCAGCGCATGCAGGTCTGTAAGACGGTTGGGCAGTTTCCGGCCCGGGTCTTTCAGGTCCAGGTGTTTGGTGGCCAGCACTTCCGGCGCAATAAAATCGGCAGTGCCGATCACATCAGGCGGAAACAGGCCGGGTACCACGAGGCCATCGATGTCAATGATGGCGGCCGATTTGCTCACCGGGTCTACCAGTACATTTTTGTACGACAGGTCCGAATGGGCCAGGCCCGCAGCATGCAGGCGTTTCACACCCCTGGAAATATTTACACAGATCTGGAAATAGCTCAGCCAGTTGCCCAGTTCAGCCTCATCCAGGCGGAGGGTGAATTGTTTATTCCTGAATTTGGGAGAAGCAAACCATTTCCCTTCTTTTTCTTTTCCTTTAATCAGGTCGCTCGACGCATAACCTTTCTTAAAGAAAAAGTTAGCGTGATAGCAAGGTACTACAAGACCTACTTTTTTATCTGCTTCCACCATATCTGTTGGCCAGCAGTAAAGCTCCCGGTAGTAGTCGCCGCCTTCGCGGTTAAAGAAACTGTTATAATAATCCGTCACAATTTTCCGGAGCCGTTCCCTGGAGGCAAAATCCTGCGCATCCCGGTAAAATGCCACCACGTAAGATTTATCCGGGCTGAAGTAAACGTCTTTCATCCCACCCCGCATGGGTTCCCCGTTATCCACGTACTGGTAACTTTTCCCTGCGTTGATGACCGAATTTACCGTTTTTGTACTCATACTTAACTGATGATCATTAAGGTTCTGTCGTCGTGATTGCCCGGGCTCCAGAAGTCCATCCAGGCCGAAAGCTGGCCGGCGGTTTCCGGTGTATGGGGCGCCAGGTCAACTTTTACATGGTCATCATTCCTGCCGCCAAGGTCATCCAGCAGCGCTTTCCAGGCTGCCAGTTTCTCCAGGTTGGCTTCTACTTCAAACTTGGGATCATAAATGCCGTCCGTCATTAACATCAGGTAAGAGAAATCCGGTACCAGCCTGAATCCGAAGCGGGTAGCAAATGTATCACTTTTAAAGATCTCCTGCATGGTAATAAACCGGGTTCCCCCGCTGAATTCCCCTACATCCAGTTTATTCAGCAAAGTAATTGCTGAAAAATCCTTGTTTATAAGAGCTATGGGGCAGTCGCCCACGCCAAAGCTCATGATCGCATAGCCGGATGTATATTTTTTTAAAAGTACAAATATAAGCGTGGAATGCAGATCTTTCAACGGCGCGGCGCAGTTTCCGGCAAATTCTTCCAGTTTTTTGTGTACGGTGAACGCTGCTTTACCAAGATTATCGTATACAAAACGGGTAAGCTCTTTTTGCGTTTTATCATCTGCTGCTACAGCATGATCAGCGATCAGCGCATCAAATGTGGCGTTTAGTTCAGGCGTAAGCAGCCGCTCAAAGTATTCCACCACGGAGGTGCAGGCAACCCGCGATCCTGCCCGGGAAAGCCTGGCGCTGCCGGCGCCGTCTGACACTGCCAGTACGCTCCAGCCGGAATCTGCAAAGTGTCTGAATGCAAAATCATCTTCCCGGAATGCGCCGGTGTTGGCATGCGAGCGGCCTCTTTTGGAGGCTACTACCAGTTGTTTATCGCCCAATGAGGCGGTGGCGGTTACGTTGTCTTCTTTCCAGTAAGGATCGGTATGATCGCTTTCTATATTCTTCCAGAGCGACCTGGGGTTGGGATTGATCACCAGCGGCACTGTTTTTTCATTGGGCGCCGAGGTATCGCTTTCGCCTTCCAGGCGGTATTTCAACACCAGTTTAAAATCGCCGCTTTTCACCGGTGTACCACTGATCTGTTTCTTCTCTGCATCGTATTGCAGGCCGGAGCCTTCCAGGCCATCGATATGGAACCAGGTAAAGTCGTTCCATTTCAATTGACCGAAATCCAGTTGTGCCTCATAAGGCTTGCCCGCTGTAGCATTGGGGATGCTCACGGGTTGTTGCTGAATATCGGCCAACCTGTTTTTAAACTGCCAGGTATCCATTAGTAGTTTTTTGTTTTCCATGATCTGTTTCACTGCCAGCAGGTTCTTTTCATCATTTACAAATGCCTCGAAAAGATGTTGCCGGTGGCTGCCTACCGTAATATTATTTGCTTTAAACAATTCCTGGATAAATGACCGTCCCATGTTGATATGTTATATTAGCCCTGGGCGCGGTTTACATCAAACCCGCCTTCACTGATACCGTAAGAGGAAGTAGTATGGCAGGAAGGACAGGTGCTCATTTTCTCGTCGCCTATGCAGTGGATCTGTCCACAGGAGCAAAGGGCAAATCCCCATTGGTTGCCGCAGCAGGGGCAGGTAGGGTTACCAATTAGTTCCTCGCTGTTGATGCTGGCAGGCTTTACATTATTATCGGACAGTTCCTGGTAGTTTTTATCTACCTGGAAAGCGCCTACCAGCTTGTAATACAGCCGGTTGAGATTCAGCCCGTATAATTCCGCATCCTGTTCGGCCCGCCGGTATTTTATGAGATAATCGCGCTGCGTATGCTGGCATTTTCCTACCATTACCACGAAGTTGCTGTCTGTATAACCACGTGAAGGCGCGGGTTTTGAGAGATCTATTTTCGACAGCGTATCTGTATCGTGTATTTTCGACAATTCAAATCCCGACGCATTTTTCTCCACGCTTTCGCTGCTGGTTTTAATGGAATCGGTGATCCATTTGAAGAACTGTTTATAAGCGGCGGGAGAACTATTCTTAAAATGCACTACATTTTCTGTGAGCTCCTTCAGCACATTGGTATCTGCTTCATCGCCAAAAGAAACGGCCACCATATTGGCGCTGCGCTGCCAGTTCTGCTTCCATTCCGCGATGGCGGCGCTGGTGTCGTCTGTAGGCACTCCATCGGTAAACAGGAAGATGATCGGTTTCCAGTCGCCCTTCACTTCATAAGTGGTTTTCACCTGGTTCTTTCTCAGTTCATACATCAGGTGCCCCAATCCCTTGCTTAAAGAGGTACCGCCGCCAATGGGGAAACGCGGCGGATAAAAGTTGATGATTTCCTGCAGGGGCACCAGTGTTTTCGCCTGGCCGGCAAAAACGATGATAGATACCCAGGCCGTTTCTATGGCGTAAGGGTCTGTTTTCAGCGCCTGTATGATTTGTGCCAGGCCTTCTTCCACCTGCTGGATGGGCTCTCCTACCATTGATTCGGAGACATCTATCAGAAAATAAACTGGAAGTCTTCTCATTATCCAAAATTTACAGAAGTGATATAAACTGTACCCGGACCGGTAATTTTCAACATGCTTAACCCTTCCCCGCCGAGGAGGTTATTCCCTGAGAAATGCGACGACATCCGGTTTACCATATCAGCATTCATGCAGATGAAACTTTTTTCGTCTACAAAAACGGTTTGTCCGGGTGCGAGGTCCAATGTAATGGGTGTGCCTGTCACATCTAAAAAAACAGTACAAAACCCGGTTACTTTCTGCATGATCAGGCCGGTGCCACCGATCAGGGAAGTGAGGTTCATTTTTACATCGATATCAATTTTGTCGGAGGAGGCCACATAAGCGCCTGCTTTACAAACAATGCCGGTACTGATCTGTTTCAGGTTCACGGGCAGCAGCCCTACTTTACCGGCTACCACCAGTTTCCGCGGATTCAGGTTGGTATTGCAAAGTTCTACCTGGAAGATGCTTTCACCGGTTAACTTCCTTTTGATCAGACCGGCTACACCTTTATCGAATACATTGACCTTTGAAGTAATTCCTTCTTCATAATAGATCAAGGCGCCTTTTTCACAAAAAAATTTTTCCTGTTGGGATAGCTCTACTTCGAGACATTTGAAATCATGCCCAATCAATTTTACGTTCATTCTTTTTATTATCAGATGACTAAATTCACTTCACTTGGGGGCGGCGGCAGCGTTACCTGTTCCGAGGTGCCCATGCTTTTATTTCCCTGTTCTATTGTATCGGATACCCACTTAAAAAATTGTTTAAGTGTGGCGCTGTCGGCGGTATCGAGATGAACAACGGTATCTGTGAGTTCTTTCAGCATACCGTCGTCCGCAGCTTTGCCTGCGGCACAACCCACAATGGTGGCGAAGTTCAGGCTTTTTACCAGCGGTACCATTTTGCGGTACAACTGCAGATCCGAGGGCTTACCATCGGTGAAGAGGAACAATAAAGGGCGCCAGTCGCCTTTTTGTGTGGGGGTGCCTTTGCGTACTTCGCTGTTCACCTTTGCATAGAGAAATTCAAGGGCATACCCTGTGTGTGTGGGGCCGCTTTGGGGGCAGGTGATTTCCGGCAGCTGGAAGCTGGCCAGTTCCGTGAGTGGGGTCAGTTCTTTTACTTCGCGATCGAAAGTGATGATGCTGAGCCACAGCGAATCCATTGCCTGGGGATCCATCCGGAGGGTATTCACCATGCCGCTCAATGCGTTGTTAAGCGCCTGTATGGGTTCACCGTACATTGATCCGGAGGTATCCAATAAAAAAAATACCGGTAGTCGTCGCATATCAGAATATTAATTTCTTAAACCACGATATTCAGTTCCGCCGGTGGCGGCGGGAGTTCGTTAAGCCCTATTACTTCCTTGCCGGTATCTTCCACCCTGGTAGAAGTAACGCCGATGGAAGCGGTAACCCATGTAAAGAAACGGGCGATACCCTGGCTGTCAGCTGTATCCAGGCTCAGTACATTTTCCGTTATCTGTTTCAGCACGGCGGTATCTGCGCCGGAGCCGGCTGCACAGGCAACTGTGTAGGCTACCTTGCGTTGTTTGAATGCAGCCAGGCCGCTTTGCCAGTTATCGGTAGGAATGCCATCGGTCATAATGAACACGAGCGGTTTCCAGTCGCCTTTCTGTTCCATAGTGGTTTTAGCCACTTCCCGGTCGATGCAGCTGCTTACCAGTTGCAATGCTTCTCCCAGGGCGGTGGTGCCGCCGGCTTTTATATCCACTACCTGGAAGGAAGCAAGATCGGTAAGCGGTACTATCTGTCTTGCAGCGCTATCGAAAGTGATGATGCTGATATATGCGGTTTCGATGGCCTGCGGGTTCTGGCGTAATGAACTGATCATTATCTGCACCCCGTTTTTCACTGCCTCAATAGGTTCTCCGTTCATAGAGCCGGAGGTATCTAACAAAAGATACACGGGTAGTCTTCTCATACTGCATTAATTTAATACCAGTGCTGGCGTGTTGAAAAGGGTAACATTCCATCCTGCGGAACGGTATATTGCCGCAGGATGGATCTATGCTGAATATAGGTGTTTTTGTTATCAGGAGTAGGTTAACTTCTTCAGTTCATCCACGAAGCTGTCGGATGGATGCGGATTACCGAGGGCCCTGAATTTCCAGGCGCCGTCTTTACGATAGATCTCTGCAAATGTCATAGAGCACATACCGTTGTAGGTGCTGTCGCCCGACAGGCTGAATTTCGCTATTTCCTTTCCCCTGTTATCAACTGCGCGGATGAATGCGTTCTCGATCATTCCAAAGTGCTGATTATTGGCGCGCCCGTTGTAGATGGTTACCATAAACAGGATCTTGTCGTATTTGCTTTCCATCTGATCCAGTTTGATGATGATCTGTTCATCATCACCATCGCCGGCCCCGGTGCGGTTATCGCCGGTGAGCCAGATATTACCGGAAGGATGGCGCATGGAGTTAAAGAAGATCACATCTCCCTCATACAATCCTACTGATCTGCCATCCCTTGTTTGTACCGTTCTGCCGAGGTTGGCCACTTTACCGTTGCTGTCGAGCAGCATTGCCACTGCATCCAGGTCATATTCTTCTTCTTTCTTTTCGGTACCGAAAAGTTTCCCGAGGAAGCCGCCTTCTTTGGCTTTTGTTTGTCTTACGTCCCAGCCTAATCCGATGGTGACGGTAGACAGATCGAATTCTTCTCCTTTATCGTTTTTACGCAGGTCAATCGTCTGACCTTTTACCAGGTTAATAGCCATAGGTGATGGTTTATCAGGGGGTTATTTAATAATCTGACCTTTAAAATATTTGGATAGGAAGTAAGCCAGGTCTTCCCTGTAGCCGATACCGGATGCTTCAAATTTCCATTTACCATCTTTCAGGTACAGTCGCCCGAATTCCACGCCTGTTTCTATAGAGAAATCTTCTCCCAGTTCATATTTCGCAATTTCGTTCCCATTGGAATCGTCCACTATACGGATGTAGGAATCCCTTACCTGTCCGAAGTTCTGCCGCCTGCTGATGGCTTCATGGATGGTTACCACGAACAAAATTTCCTTTACACGGGGATCTATCCTGGTAAGATCCACCTGGATGGTTTCATCGTCGCCGTCTGCACTGTTTCCGCCGGTAGGATCATCACCGGTATGATGCAGCGCGCCATCCGGGGAATCGGTATTTCCATAGAAAATGAAAAATTCTTCCTGGATAATGTGCCGGGTTTCATCGATCATAAATGCGGAAGCGTCCAGGTCAAAATCTGAGCCTGTGCCTTCATTCGGATGCCAGCCCAACCCAATACTGATCTTGGAAAGGCCGATATCGATCCGTTGTCCTTTTTGTAAGTTAATCGCCATTATTTAAGATTTAAACCTGGGGTAATATAATATATTTATTGCAGAGAGTATATAAAGCAGCAGGTTACTTAAGGGTTAACCAACTTTCCAAGTTATCAATATGTTTGATTTCCAGCCACTGCCCGTTTAATAACGTTTCATTATTTTTACCAGCATACCTGCAATCACCTCATATCCTTTATCAGAAGGATGTAAACCATCATAGGTCATATCTATCGCAGCTACCGGGTAGGGGTATTCATCAGTACCGGGATGAAAGGGAATATCCTTGTAGTCCGGCCAGCGATAGTCGCGGTATTCGCCAGTGGCGGGATCTTTCAGGCGTTTGTACTTCACTATATTTTCCAGGGTGATACCGCTGTTATGATACAGATCCAGCAAATCGAAATGTTCGTAGCGGGCAATGGAATCGATCGCTGCCACCACCTGTGAAAGCTGCTGTCCTTTCTTTTCCCTGTAAGAGCCCCAGGCGTTGTTGTTCATATCATTGATGTAAACAAAATCGCCCCGCTGCAACGGGGTGATCAGGATGATATGCGCTTTTTTGTTCAGTGATCTCAGTTTATCAATGATCGTCCGGAATGCGCCGTATACAGTACCATTACCGGTTTGCTGAAGATAGTCGGAAAAATTGCCAACGGGGCGGCCTCCCCACCAGTCGTTGGTACCGAGAAAAACGGAGTATACATCTGCTTTTACCAGGTCCAGTTTTTCGATGGCATCAGCTATCCCGCCGGAAGTCCAGCCGTTGTAGCCCTTATTGATATACTGAATATGTGGCAGCTTTTCGGTTACCCTTGTCATATATCCTTTGGTGATGCGGTTCCCTGTTTCATTCTGGTGCTCATTAAGGTAAGTAATGGAATCGCCGATAGCCACCCAGGTTATTTTCCGGGGCTTGAAGGCGGTAACTGTTATTGCCAGTACGATAAGAAAGCCTGTCAGCCATTTTTTCATGCGGGATATATTTTTTCAGGGATTGAAATTAATGATATTCATTAAAAGTCCGGTAAATTTATAGCTGGACTATTACCCGATTGAAAACTGGACTATCCCGTAAAGCAATGCCTGCACTATTTTTATCTATCAAAAAAATATCAGAACATGACGATTAAACAGGATTTATCCCAGCTCTTTTTACGGGTGGGATTAGGCGCCAGTTATTTATGCGCGGGGCTCGACCGGTTTGGCGCGTGGGGCCCTCCGGGCGCGCCGGATGTGGGCTGGGGCGACTGGCAGCATTTTATGCAATATGCCTCTAAACTGATGTTCTTTCTCCCCTACGCTGTAGCGGAAATTTTCGCAGGCATAGCTTCCGGGGCAGAAATAATTTTTGCCATCCTGCTGATCACCGGTTTTTGGACACGATGGGCTGCCATTGGCAGCGGCCTGCTGCTGCTTGGTTTTGCACTGGCTATGACAATAGCGCTAGGCATCACTGCGCCATTGAATTACTCTGTATTCACTGCCAGTGCAGGTAGCTTTTTATTATCTACTTTACCGGCATACCGCTGGAGTATAGACGGGATAAGGAAAGGGAGTTAGTCCTGTTTTCCCGGAATCCAGGGGTGATTTGCGGCTGCTTTTGCAGGGCCGCTTTTTTTGTTGCCCCCATGATCCACCTGGCCAGCCAGTTCATTTTTTTTATGCGGCAATTGTGAAAAGCCGACATCTGCCACTGGCCATCCGGGCTTTTCAGCCACACCGTGGTATTCACCGACTGCCGGCTTTCGGGTATCTTTTTTTGCCAGCGGAAACGGATAGCGCCGGTAGCTATTACCAATGCTACGTTTTCATCCAGGAAACGCACCTGTTGAATCTGGCCATGCAACCTTGCTCCTTTAAACATAAAATTGTTCATCAACTGCTCGTGCAGGGTAACGTATTCTTCCCGTCCTTTCAGGTGCATGCCATTGAATGTTATATAGTCGCAATCTTCTGTAAGATTTGCGGAAGCGGCCCTGAAATCCAGCGTCCGGAACGCATGATAGAGGGCATTGTTGGCCGCTTTGATCGCATTGATTTCAACTGCTTCATTCATACGATAATGGTTTTGGATATGACTACGAAAATAGGCGGTTGCTTTACTGCAGCCTAGTACAAATGGGTTAATGGCAGCATCATGCCGGTAAAAGCAAGTTTTTTACCGGTAAATGCTCTTTTTATTACCCTTACCAGTTACATCCCTTATTTCGCCAAATAATAAATGAAATCCGTAAACTGCTGGTTCGCCCTGTCTGCGCTATAGTAAAAGCATAAATTCATCGTGCTGTTCAACCTTAATTCCATACATACGTATTATACAGTGCTACAGCGCGGAAACGAAGATGGCCGGAATAAATAGTAATGATTATGGTGCGGTAGTGGAGCACCGGGATATCAGGTAGCAGTTATTTCCTTTTTGCATTTCATAAAATGTTCAGTAATGAAAACCAAATTATTCATTGCCTTGCTGTTGATAGCAGCTATAATAGCAACAGCCGGTTGTAGTAAAAGCAATAATAATGATCCCGGCCCAGGGGATAAATACGGTGAACTTTTCAGGAGCAAAACCTGGAGTGGTGAATTTAAATATGCAAACAAGCCGGTAACAGAACCGTTTAATATGACTTTCAAAGAAGACGGTACTTTTATTTGGAGGGAATACTCAGGTACTTACAATGGCAAATACACTATCGACAAAAATACCGGTACTATTACGTTTGGATTTGACGCGACAGCCTCACAGGTGTCGGCAAAGATTGCCTTAGAAGGGAAATTGACAGATTTTACTTTTAGTCAATCAAACTGGAAAATTATCCACAGCGAGATCAATAATGCAGAAATAGAACAGGTAATAGAAGGCACCACCTGGAAAGGAACTATCACCGACAGAAGTGGCAGTAGCTTGCCTGCACATTTCAACTTTCTGAGGAACGGACGAATATATATTCCTGCTGGCGGTGCGGGACTTAATTGGGAGTCAACTTCTTATTATTCAAGAGAGTCCGGGACGTTAAGATTTGAATATGATGGGACTGATGGCTCTGTAAGGATAGCAGGCAGATTATTTTTTGTATTCATGGCAGATGGCAGTCTGAAGGGATATGAATATAAACAGCTGTGGACTGGAGGAAGCCCTACTGTTTTTCATAATGTATTTTCTATTTTGAAACAATCATCTTAGTGCCCAGCTAATCTCATACGTATTCTTCCAACTGCATCAACGCTTTGCTGTGCCCTTTTCTTCCCGCTTTTTCAAAATAATACTTTGCCCAGCGGTGCGATTGTACCACGCCATGGCCGTGTTTATAACACAGGGCTAAATTATAGAGCGCCCTGGCGTCGTTGTTCCTGGCGGCCAGTTTATACCAGTAAACAGCTTTGTGATGATCTTTTTCTATACCATTACCATAAAAATAACTATACCCCAGTTCATTCCGTGCCCAATTGTCGCCTTGTTTGGCGGAAAGCATAAACCATTTCACTGCTCTTTTATCATCTTTGTTAACATATATGCCGCTTTTAAAAAACAGTCCTACATTAAACTGCGCCTCCATATGCCCCTGCATGGCGGCTTTAAGGTACCAGTAAAATGCTTCCTCCCTATCCTTCTTCACCCCGGTTCCAAAATCATAGCAAACGCCCATATAAAATTGCGCTCTTCTGTGACCATTTGAGGCGGCTGAATACCACAGGGGAAAGGCTTTCTTCCAGTTGCTTCTTACAGAGGAACTGTTAAAAGCATATTCATATCCCAGGAGAAATCTTCTTTGCTGTTCTCTTTTACTTAATACTTCCGGCATAATCAAATTTATTACTTTTTATTTTGCCGGGCTATCCCATAAAAAAGCCCCACAGTCATTCCAGACCATGAGGCACTCTTGTAAACCGTCAGTTCACCCAACCTGCATTCTGTTTCAGATTGGCATTCCTTTCTATTTCCGCCTGTGGAACAGGCCAGGTATAAATATAATCCCCTTTCCAGGAATAGGTAACCACATTGCCGCCCCACACCTGTTTCAGGCCGGCGCCGTTGGCGAACACCATGTCCTTCCATGTTTTCCAGCGCAGCTCATCAAAAAAGTTGATGCCTTCATTGGGGAACTCCACACGGCGCTCGTTGCGGATACGCTGGCGCATATCAGTTTGATTGGCAACAAAGGTAGGCTTGCTGGCATCGGACGATTGCAGTGGTGCGGCGCCGGCGCGGTTACGCACCTGGTTCACCATATCCACCACCTCCTGGCTGAAACCCTGTTCGTTCAGCGCTTCGGCCCACATCAGCAATACGTCTGCATAGCGGATCACCGGGAAGTCGGTAGGACCATACGCACGATTAGGCGTTTCCGTTGCGCCTTCATATACAAATTTGCGGTGCAGGTAATAAAAATAGGCTTTGGTGTCTGTAGCTACATCCCAGGTGGGCGTAGTATTGGAACGGAATGGCCAGCGGCTCACGAAAGCCTGGCTGGCGTTGCCATTTACGCCCAGGTATTCGGAGTAGGGCGTAATAACGTTGGCGGCTAAACGCGGATCGCGGTTGGCATAGGCCAGCTTTACCCTTGCTTCATTACCGTCCGGCAGGTAAAGGGTCATATCCAGTCCCCGCGCTTTCGCTGCGTTGATCTCCGCCGTGGTAAGGTGATCCCTGAAGAAAAACACTTCCCGCTTTTCCGGCGCCATGCTGTTATAGCCCGGCATAATATCATCCCAGTTGAATTTGCTGCCATCGGCGTTTTCATACAGGTCTACCAGCACGGGCGATATGAGATAGGTATTCCAGCAGGAACCAAAAGAGCTGCGGTTGCCACAAAAAAACTGTGTGGTGGAACCATAACCGCTCATGCCTACATTCTGGATAGAGAAAATCATTTCATCGCATTGTTCATTGGCTTCTTTAAAAAGCTGCCGGTAACCACCGGTGAACAACGTATAGCCTGCCTCTTTTACTTTACTGAAATCTGCTGCCGCCAATGCCCATTTCTGCTGGTACAGGTAGGTTTTTCCCCGTAATGCGTAAGCGGCGCCTTTGGTAATATGGCCATAAAAAGGGCTGCCTTTTGCATATTTGGCGGGGAGTTGCGGCTCATTGATACAGTCGGTAAGATCGTTGATCACTACCTGCCATACCGCCTCTTCTGTTTCACGTCCTTTGGTGGCCTGGTCAGCGGTAAATGGTTCCAGGTATACGGGCACGCCTTTCCAGAGTTGGTTCAGCCTGAAGTAGGCGTATGCGCGCAGGAATTTACACTCCGCCAGGTAGCGGGCTTTCTTTTCCGCAGTGGAGGGCGACTTTAGCGGGATATTTTTGATAGCGTCGTTAGCACGTTGTACCCCTTCATACAACTGCTTCCAGTTGTTGCTGAACATACCGCTGGAAGGCGTGATGGTACCTGTTTGCAGTGCATCGGCATCGCGCACCATACCGGTAACGCCGTAGCGGTCCAGCTGGTACAGCTCATTACCGGAAGCGCTGCCGGCATCTATGTTCAGGCGCAGCGAATTGTATACCCCGGCCACTCCCTGGTCGGTGAGATTGTCGGAGGTCCACATGGTTTGTGTACCTACCTGCGTATAAGAGGTGGTGTCCAGCAGGTTCTTTTTGCAACCTGCCAGGGTAAGCAGGCTCATTGCATATATAGTGATGGTGTACTTCTTCATAATGACTGTTTTTAAATACTAAAACGTTACGTTTACGCCCATGGCATACTGCTTCATTGTCGGATATCCAACACCGGCGCCCATTTCGGGATCCAGCCCCGGATACTTCGTGATCATCAGCAGGTTTTCGCCGGATACGAAGATCCTGGCTTTGCTGATAGGTAAGCGGTTGCCGGACTTAGGAGAAATGGTGTATCCCACCTGTACATTTTTCAGTTTCACATAAGAAGCGTTGAACAGGTAGAAGCGGCTTGCCTGGCTGTTTTGCGCATCGGTATTGAGCTTCAGGCGCGGATATTTCCCGTTGATATTATTGGCCGGATCAGCGGGATTGGCATCGTTGTAATAGTAATGATCATCTGCTACCATTAAGCCGATGGCATTGCCGGCAGAAGTGACAGAGCTGAGGTAACCGCGGTCGTTATAGTAAAACTGTGAGCCGGCGCTGCCGGTCCAGATCATAGAAAAATCAATTCCTTTCCAGGATGCGTTGGCCGACAGGCCAAAGTTATACTTAGGTGTACCACTGGAGCCTGTAAAGGTTCTGTCGTAATTATTTCCGTAGATGCCATCGCCGTTGGTGTCGGCATAAATAAGATCACCGTACCACAGTTTTCCTTTGCCCGTGGCGCCGGAGGGCAGGAAGCTGTAGCCTGCGGCGATCATGCCGTTCAGCCAGGCCATATCTTCTTCCGTGCGGATCATACCGTCTTTCGGACCGCCGTTCTTATTCACGCTGCCATCTGCATTGAAGTGCGCGCCATTGCCCTTATACAGATCGAAGAGGTAATATTCATTGATCTGGTGCCCTTCCAGGATCCAGTTATTGCCGCTTGAACTGGAAACGCTGCCCAGGTTGGAGCTATAGATTTTATTACCGGCGGCATCGGTGGTGTATCCTTCCTTCAGTTTGCCTTTATAGCCCACCACTTCATTTTTGTTATAGGCGATGTTACCGGTTACGTTGAAGCTCACTTCCCCGATCTTGTTTCCATAACCTACTGTTACTTCAATTCCCCTGTTCAGTACGGAAGCCGTGTTGGCTGTGGGTGCAGATGCTGTACCTACCGTAAGTGCAATAGGCGGTGTGGTAAGGATACCTGTGGTTAACTTACGGTAATAGTCTACTTCAAAGCTGAGGTTACCTCCGAGGGTAGTTCCTTCCAGGCCGATATCAGTAATGGCGGTGGATTCCCACATGAGTGCCGGGTTACCGATTTTGGTAATAGCCAGCGCGCTTGCCACGGCGCCGTTAAAGGAATAGTTTACGCCGTTATATAATGCCTGGTAGTCGTATTCACCGGAAGCGTTGTTACCAAGTTTGCCCCAGGATGCACGGAGCTTCAGCTGCTGAAAACTTTCTTTGAGGGATTCCAGGAAAGCTTCTTCCGTTAAACGCCAGCCGGCGGAAAAAGAGGGGAAGAAACCCCAGCGTGTTTGCGGGGCAAATTTAGAGGAGCCGTCGTAGCGGATATTACCTTCAAACAGGTAGCGGTCGCGGTACGCGTAATTGATCCTGCCGAACCAGCTGCGCATGGAGCGGTCGTATTCGTTGCCGTTAATGATGTTATTGATATCAGAAGCCGAACCAATGCTGGTGATGTTTTTATCGATCAGGCCTTTTTTGCTGGCGCTTATCTGCGAATAATAATAGTAGTTCTGGTTATAACCGGCTAACGCGCTGATGTTGTGACCGCCGGGCAGTTGCGTGGTATAACGCAATACATTATCGATGGTAGAAGTATAATTTTTATCGTAGGCGTAGGAGGTGGTCAGCTGATCCGGTGTAGTTGCCGGTTGTCTGGCTACATTGGTGGTAAAGTCCCATTTATCGAAAGGAACGTCAAAGGAATTCTTCTCCCGGAAGCGCAGCTGGTAGTTATATCTTGTTTCAAATGTTAATCCTTTCAGCAGGTGGAGGGTAGCATATACAGTGGAATTAAACCTTGATTCCGCATCGTTACCACCCACGTTATTCAGGTATAGTAAGATGTTGTTGGCAGTGGCTGAT
The DNA here is from genome assembly GCF_036569185.1 of Chitinophaga sp. Taxonomy (GTDB): domain Bacteria; phylum Bacteroidota; class Bacteroidia; order Chitinophagales; family Chitinophagaceae; genus Chitinophaga. Next base: position 7,735 of record NZ_DATCRD010000155.1, on the reverse strand, counting down.
TCTTCAATGGCAGATGGGAAACCGAATTTTCCCTGGTAGCGCGGAGGCACACCGGGCGTGGTTTGGCGCAGATAGTTAAAGGCATTATCTGTATTGCCCATTCCAAACGACTGCATCGATGCAAACGTTTGCGTCCCAACGCTTAAAAAATCATTTACTTTTGAATCCAGGTTCAGTCGTATCTGGTAACGTTCGGTGCCTGTGTTCTCCATTACACCGGGATTATTGAGGTAACCGAGTGAGAAAAGATATTTCACTTTATCGCCCCCGCCGGAAACGGATACGTTATGATTTTGCAGCAGGTTATGCTGGAACACCACATCAGACCAGTCGGTATTGGAATACGCCACATTATTGGGAATACCAAAAGCATTGGTATCATTTGGATGTTTATTGGCTTCCATCCAGGTATTGATGGTAGATTGTGAGAAAAGCTCCGCCTGGCCCAGGTTACGGGCGCTTTCATTATAAAGGTTCATGTAACGCACGTAGTCGTTCACAAAAGCGGGCATATTGGTTGGCTGCGTGGTAGACATCATGCCGCTGTAGGTAACCGTGGTTTTATTCCTGCTGCCTTTTTTCGTGGTGATAAGGATTACGCCGTTGGCAGCCAGGGAGCCGTAAATAGAGGCAGACGCGGCATCTTTGAGCACGGAAATACTTTCAATATCGTTGGGGTTCACCGCGTCCATTACGCCCACAATCCCGTCGATCACCACCAGTGGATCGCTGTTGTTCAATGTGCCTACTCCCCTGATGCGCAGGGTGGCCTTATCGCTGCCCGGCTTCCCGGACGCCTGCTGCACCTGCAGTCCCGGGCTTAAACCGGCCAGGGCGCTGGACACGTTAGTAACGGGGCGGTCGTCCAGGCTTTTACCTCCAATACTTGAAACGGCGCCGGTCATGTTTACACGTTTCTGCGTAGCGTATCCCACTACTACCACATCAGTGAGATTGGAGTTTTTTTGTTTGAGGTTAACATTAACGGATGAACGGCCTCCGAGTTTTATCTCCTGTCTTTCATAACCGATATAATCCACCACCAGTTCCGCATCCTGCAGGTCTACATCATGCAGGATGAATTCCCCTTTTTCGTTGGTGGTGGTACGTTTTGCGGTGCCTTTGATCACTACAGATGCGCCAGGCAGCGGCTCATTCTTTTCGTTCACTACCAGTCCGCGTAAATCTGCTGCAGGCGCTATTGTTACAGGCGCTTTCTTTTCATCTATCACAATCACTTTGTCTACAATGGTATAAACAAAAGGCTGTCCCTGCAAGCAGGCGTCCATTGCCTGTTTTAAGGTGGCGTTGGTAACGGATACATCTACCCGCCCTGCTTTATTCAATAGTTCGTCGCGATACATAAAGCTATACCCTGTTTGTTTGGTAATGCTTTTAAAAAGATCTGTCAGCAACGCATTGCGCTGATGCAGGGTAAGTGTTTGCGAAAAGCCCCGGGCGGCTACATGCAAACTCACTACTAAGAGTAAAACCGCAGTCAGTTTCATAACCTGAAAAATTTTAGACAATAAAACCCTCCTGGCACAAGAGGCCCTTTCATGCAGAGTCATGCTCATACAATTTGTAGTATTAGATGATAGATTTAAGCGATAAGAATAATAGTCAGCAGGTGCTGTCCATTGGCATCATTTGGTTGATTACCAGTTCATTGTTTACACTTTATTTTTCTTCTCATTAACGTTCACAGTGGAATATCAGTTCCCTGATACAATCAGTTCATGGTTGCTCACCCGGCAACGGATGCCGCTTCCATCCAGCATTTTCAGCATATTCTCCAGGCTGGTGCTGCGGGGAAGTTCCGCGCTGAGATGCCCTTTTGGCTCACCGTTTTCGTAACGCAGGGACAGGTCGTACCAGCGGGCAATCTGCCGGAGCGTAACGCTGATCTCTTCTCCTGCAAAATGGAACTTTCCTTCTTTCCAGGCAATGGCGCTGTTCACATCTGCCCCGCCCACTTTGAAATCCATGGCATCATTGGCCAGGGTGGCCTGCTGGCCGGGCTTCAGCAGCTGAGTATTTTTTTCATTGTTCACTTTTACAGCGCCCTGTACTAAGGTGGTACGCACATGTGCTTCATCGGCATAAGCCATTACATTGAACTGCGTACCCAATACCTGTACCTGCATACGGGGCAGCTGTACTATAAAAGGTTGCTGCTGGTTTTTCGCCACTTCAAAATAGGCCTCACCGGAAAGGATCACTTTACGCTCCTTGTCATTGAACGCTACCGGGTATTTCAGGGAGCTGGCGGCGTTTAGCCATACTTTGGTACCATCCGGCAGTACCAGCGAAAACTGGCCGCCACGTGGCGTTTTCAGCGTATTATACGCGATTGCTGCGGATACCGGTGCACTGGTATTGTTGTATACGAGCGATTGTTGCTGCAGCCGGATGCTTGCGCCCTGCTGGCTGATAGCCTGCTGCCTGGCGTTTTCACCGAGTGTAACCGCCGATCCGTCGTCGAGGATCAATACCGCTTTGTTGCCCCCCGGCATTACCGGCGCTGCAGATGGCCGCACAGCGGTAACAGGAGCCGGCGCCGCCGGTTTCCGGTTCAGCATATACATAGCGCCTGCGCCAATCAGCAGCGCGATGGAAGCCGCTGCCACCCAGCGCTTTAAGGGAAATATGCGCTTCACTTCCGGGAACGGCGTTTCCTGCATAGTAAGCCGGGCCAGGGCGCTTCTCATGCGCTGATCAATTTCTTCTTTGGTGCTTGTGGAGTCATTGACGATAACGGTGGTATCATTGAACGCGCCATACCATTCGTTTACCAGCGCTGTTTCTTCCGGGGTAGCTTCTCCCCGGAGATATTTTTCAATAGCGTCTGATAATTCCTGGCTGACCTTCATAACAAGCAGATTACATGGATAAGTCGAACAAGGGTAACACATCCCCTATGCCCGGTGAAAAAATATTTTCTTTTCTATAAAAAGAGGGAGAGGAAAAGGCTTCTGATACTATCCTTCAGGTGATGAAGTGCTTTAGTGATCTGGTTTTCCACGGTTTTAGGAGAGATATTCAATTCCTGGGCAATTTTCTTGACAGGCATCCCTTGTTCCCTGGAATAACGGAAAATAAGCTGGCATTTTTCCGGGAGGTTATTTACTTCCCGCTGGTATAGCTCCTGTATATGCTTGTATTGCAAACTGGCTTCCGGGCTGGCAGCAGCCAGTGGCACAGTGGCGCCATACAGTTGCTGGTACTGCCTTAGCAGCTTCTCCCTTCGGGCGCGGTCCAGTATCTTATATTTTACCGCGGTGGCCAGGTAGGCGCCTGCGTTGGTAATGGCGGCATCTTCGCGGTGATGCCATAAACTGGCAAATACATCCTGTACAATGTCTTCCGCCGCCTGCAGGTCCGATAACCTGTTATAAGCAATGGCCAGCAGCTTTTCCCAGTAGGCATTATAAATCTCTGTAAAGGCGTCTGCATCATGCTCCCGCAGGCGATTCATCCATTGTATGTCATTTTTTGGCTGATCAGACATATTACTTAGGTGCTAATAACTGCGATATTATATATTTTTCCTGATTTCTATAGAATTTATTCCCCGCTGAAAAAGTAGTCAAAGTTGTTTTCGGATTATTATTTTTTTTGCTTTCTGAAACAAATACTTAATTTAGTTTACCTGATTATGTGAAACGCATCACCGCGTAACCCGGAAAACCTTAAACCAAAATCTGTCGATTCGTACTGTTTTTGTTAATCAATAAATCTGAACAATGAAAAGGAAAAACCTTCATTCCCTGTTAGCAGGCATGCTGTTACTGCCTACGCTTTTCATGGCCTGTAAACGATCTCCCGGCGGGGATTTGCAGCCTGTGCCCGACAAAAGTAAATCCAATTTGCAAAGCTTTACGCCAAGTGCGTACGACCTGAATGTGGTTTACTTTGTACCTTCCGATGCCGACACCATCGTTAACTACCGGGAACGGCTAAACGGCATTTTATTACAGGGTCAACGCTTCTACGGTAAATGGATGAACTATTACGGTTATGGGGACCGCTCCTTCGGACTGCGGCTGGATTCCGCCGGTAAAGTGAAGATCACAGTAGTAAAAGGCGCGTTGCCCAAAACCGGTTATCCTTATGAAGGAGGCGGCAATACCGCCATCGGTGAGCTGAATACCTGGTTTGCCGCACACCCCGCTGATAAGCACAGTGAGCACACACTGGTAATTATGCCTGCCAGCACCTACGCTTCCGACGGCGATCCCGGTGGCGTGCCCTTCTATGGTTTGGGCCGCTGGTGCTTTGCGCTCGACTATGCACAAATGGATACCAGTTACCTGGGACAGAATACCACGCTGGGCAACCGGGCTACCAAATGGATAGGCGGCCTTATGCATGAACTGGGGCACGGCCTTAACCTGCCGCATAACAAAGAGAAAGTATCAGAGGCCGCAGATCCCGCCAAAGGTACGGCCCTTATGGGAAGCGGTAATTATACCTATGGTAAAAGCGCCACCTTCCTCACTGCTGCCAGCGCTGCTATTCTCAACAATTCACAGGTGTTCCGCACCAGTACCGCCACTGGTATTTATGGCGGCGGAAATACTACCATCAATATCATTAAAGCCAGTTACACGGGTGGCAACATTGTGCTGAAAGTGAAATTCTCTTCCACGCAAACAGTAAATAACGTAAACGTATATAACGACCCCGAAGGAGGAAATGATTACGACGCCGTACCATGGGTAGCTGCGCCTTCCGGCGACAGTATCCAGCTGAGTATGCCCATCAGTGAATTTCATAAAACAACCGGCAACTATGCCCTGCGCATCCGTTTCCTGTATACCAACGGTTCTTCCACGGAGATCTCTTACCCGTATACTTTTGTAAACAACGAACCTGTACTGGATATCAGCACCAAAGATGAACTGAATAAATCTTCCTGGAGCATTGCCTACGTAAGCAGCCAGGAAGACGATGGCCCCGCCATCAACCTGCTGGACAACGACCAGGCAACGGTATGGCATACACAATGGAAATCTGTACAGCCGGCGCACCCGCATACGGTGATTGTAAACATGAATGCTATACAGTCTATACAGGGACTGGCATTCCTGCAACGCGCCAACCTGAACGGATCTTTAAAAGATATTTCGGTATACACCAGCACCGATAATATCACCTATACATCGAGGGGTAACTTTACGCTGGCGAATGTAAACAGTAAGCAGTATATCTCTTTCGGAGCAACTGTTTCCGCTAAGTATATCAAAATTGTGACTGCTTCCAATTATGCGGGCTCGCATTATGCGGTCCTCTCCGAGTTGGGGGCCTGGTAATCACATCTCTCAAAAAATAAAAAACAGGGTACGGCATTATCACCGTACCCTGTTTATGTTTACTGCAATTTACGCTCCGCATAAATGTGAATGGCCTGCTGCATAAATTTGCCCAAAGCCGGGTTGGCGGCGCCATTTACCTGTGTATACCTTTCATCATTGGCCAGCAGATCGCCCAGGCCCTTATAGGCTGCTGCCTGGTTACCGGCTTTACCCCAGAACTGCAGGATATACCGGTAATGAACTGCTATTTCCTGCTGCACCTGGTCCGACGCCGGGTCCTGGCCCGCAGCCGCCAGTGAAGCCAGTATTTCGCCGTTGGCCTTAAAGCCTTCCTGCAGCTGCCTGTAGCTTTCTTTATCCATTGTAAGCAACTGCTTTTCTGCATGCGCTACCTGGTCCGGCCACTTTTCCTTTGCTTCGCGACGCCAGGCTTCCGCCTGTTCCTTTGGCAGGCCTGCATATAGATCTTCTGCATTCATGTTTACCTTGTTTTTTAAGTGAAAAATGGTTTTCTCCACCGTAGCTACTAAAGCTTCGATTCGGCTTTTCTTTGACAACAGCATCTGCCGGTGCGATTCCAGTGCATGCACCAGGTCGAAACCCGGATCATCGAGTATATTGCCGATCTCTTTCAGCTCTACATCCAGCTCCCTGTAAAAAAGGATCTGCTGCAACCGGAGCAATTCCGCTTCGCTATATAGCCTGTACCCCGCGGAGGTACGCACAGATGGCGTCAGCAAACCGATCTGGTCGTAATAGTGGAGCGTGCGCACACTCACACCCGCCAGTTTTGCCAGTTTATTTACCGCATACTGCTTCATCACTTTAGTAACTGTTTGGTTAAAAACAAAGGTAGGCTATGACGTAACGTTAGAGTCAAGTCTTTCTTCTACTTTTTTTTTGAGATAAAAAAAGCCGGCGCTGCTGAAGTTACGCCCATTCACCGGCTGTTTTTCTGAATGCGATATGGCTGTGCTACTGATTTGTGATCATCAAGATGCGGAAAAATAGTTGGTTATTTATGCATCAGCGCGATTTAAAACTACAGAATAAGAAATGCTGCCGGGTATTGAAAGGGGTAATATGATCTTCTGTGGCGCAATGCAGCTTTTCAAATAACGGGGTCAACTGTTCCGTTAAGGCTTCTTCGGAATATTGTTTTATAATGAGGCCACTGCATTTTTCAGGGCCTTTATCAGAAAAGGTCCCAATGGCCATATAGCCATTTATTGCTTTAGCGGCTGCCTGCAGGTAAGCGGCTATTTGTTCCGAAGTAGTTAGAAAATGAAAAGTGGCTCTATCGTGCCACACCGCATAAGTACGTGCAGGCGTAAACGTAGTAATGTCCTGTACCAGCCAGTTCACCTTTTGGGCCTGCTCTCCCAATCGCGCTTTTGCACGCTCCAACGCCTGTGCTGAGATATCCAGTACGGTAATGTCTGTATAACCGGCGGCTAGCAGGTGATCTACCAGTTTACTTTCTCCTCCTCCAATATCAATCACCGGGGCGTTTTTGGGTACGTGAAAGCTGTTTATTAACGCGAGAGAAGTGGCCGGTACCTCCTGTGTCCAGCTCATTTCTTCCGGCGTCTTATTACTATAGATGTTTTCCCAATGATCCTTTCCTTCCATTACTTTATTTATTCGCATCAAAAATAGCATTTAATTATTTATTCAGATCTTGCGTTTAAAAAGCAACATATGGGACCTTGGGTTTATGTGTGTGAGCAGTGCAACGGCAAATCCTGTTTCCAGGTATCAGATATGCTCCTGCCACAGGTAACCTGCAGCCATTGCGGCCATCCAAAGATTAATTCACCGGAAGCTATAACACGCACACGCGTCCTGCTGGACCGGCATAACTGGTATGCCGGCTTCCTGGAGCTGTTAATGGATATGGAAGATAAGCTGGGCATTGAATTCAGGGATGATGATTTCCCCGGGCCTTTTGTTACCTGGCGGCAATTGCTGGAGGTAACGGGATCGCGTTGCGGTACCTCGGTGAAGGAAGAAAATATTATAGCAGAGATGGCTGCTCTCTCATCCGTTACAACAGACGCTATCAGAGAAGGATTGGATAACCTGATCAACTATCAGGCTTAATAAGAGGCTGTATCATAATTAACTTGATGGGCTTGAGAATCGTGTAAACGAAAAATCTCTCCAACAGGTACCCGAATAAAAACAGGCAAAAGTTATTTATGATACAGCCTCTATTTTTTGCAGTTCTTCTATTTCCCTGTCAACGGGAACACATCGCTTTCTATATGTTCCGATTTAATATAGCTGTTCATTTGCTGCACAATATCCATATGCGCGGCAGCTACATTATGTTGTTCTTTAGGGTCCTTGCTGAGATCATATAATTCCAGCGGGGCATTCTTATCTTTTATCACATTCAGTTTCACGCCCTTCCA
>NZ_DATCRD010000154.1:0-37097 GCF_036569185.1 Chitinophaga sp. | reverse complement strand
GGTCCCAGTTAAGCGTGGAAGGAACAGGGATCTTTTTCCCGATGCCAATAGGTTCCCGGTTATTCACATACCAGCCGCGGCCATAATACACTTTGCCCAATACTTTTTGTTCTTTCACTTCTTTTACCGCCTGTTGTAAATTGGGCCAGGAGCGGCGTTGGTTTCCCATTTGCACGAGGCGGTTGTGCTTTTTTGCGGCAGCCACCAGGATCTCGCCTTCGGCCGGATTGTGCGCGCAGGGCTTTTCCACGTACACGTGCTTACCGGCTGCAGTAGCCATAATGGCTGCGGGTGCATGCCAGTGATCCGGAGCAGCCACCAGGAGCGCATCAAAATCTTTCCGTTCCAGCAGCTTACGGATATCCTTCACCACCTCCGGTTTACGATCCTGCGCACCTGCAATCGCTTTCAGGCCTTTGGCAATGGCGCCGTCTTCCACATCGCATACATAGCCTATTTCAGCTCCCGGCAGTTTAGCGGCACATTGGGCCAGCCAGTTCCCCCTGGAGTTAACACCCATTACTCCCAGCACCAATTTATTGCTGGGTGCATTTTTCCCGAACACCGGGAAATTCAGGATGGTTAATCCTGCTCCCAAACCAGCCATGCTACCGGTTTTGAGGAAGTCTCTTCTTTCCATAACGTTAATATTATTGTCGTTTTTATGCATAAAAAACAATCGGTTGCATGAATGTAGAAAAATAAATCAGGGATGTGTAGTTTTTTTGATGAACGCGAAGTTTGTCTGACTCAGGATTAGGCTGATTACAATGATTACCTGGATTTGATCAGGTGGATTTTTAAAGGATTTGAGAAGATGGATGGGTAAATTATTTGCTTATCTTCTTAAAAAATCCGGTGGGCAAATGAGAGGTTCAGGTTTTAGGGAGATATCAATAGGTCTTCCTGAACCCTTTAAAATTCAGAAGATCAAATGAGACGTAGAAATTTTGGGGAATATCAACAGGTAACTAGCCGCTACTATCTCTCCCAACATTTAAATTCCAGATTAAATGATGTAGCGGATTTTGGAAAAATCAGCTGGTAAACATCCGCTCCTATCTCCCAGAATCCCTGAAAATCCCAAAGATCAGATCCCGGTAATCATTGTAATCAGCCTAATCCTGAGTCAGACAACCTTCGCGTATGCCCGGCATATGCTTCGCGCATACCCGATGCATGCTCAGAACGAGGAGTGGACGTGGAGAGAAGGTGGACTTGATCGGCAATTAATTGGATATTATTAAGTTACGGGCACTTTTTTCATACAGGTTACACCATCTGCAAAATGGAAGTAATTGTTTTACAGGTAGTTACCTATTCTCCTGTGAGCTGCTTCCATATTACCCCATAAACGTCTGTTGCCTGTAATTGGGGACTGTCAATGGGCTGAGGGCTGATCACCACAGGATGATAGTCCGGGTTTTCTTCCAGCCTGCCGTGAGAGCCTTTAATGAGCGTAGCATCCAGCGGAATCACGTTCATCAGGTAGCGGAAACCGAGCTTCTTTTTGAGCAATTTTCCTGCCGCTTTCAGCTTAATGAACGGGTCGGCGGGGTTCATGAACATCTCTACGGGATCGTAGCCGGGTTTGCGGAAGATATCCACGATCCTGGCAAAATCGGGGGCTTTGTTATCATCCAGCCAGTAGTAGTAGGTAAACCAGCTGCTGGCATCAGCTACCGCGATGAGATCGCCGCTGCGGCCATGATGCAGGTGGTGCTGGCGTTTGCCTTCCCTGTCGAGCACCAGTTGTACACCCGGAACATTTTCCAGGATGGTACGGACCTTTTTATAACAGGAAGGATCGTTGATATAAATATGCGCCACCTGGTGGTCGGCTACAGCAAAGGCTTTTGAGGCGCCTGCATCCAGCAGTTCCAGGCCATTTTCCACACGCAGGGCCAGCAGCCCTTCATTTCTCAGGATCCTGTTGAGATGAATGGGATTATTCACATTGGTGATGCCATATTCCGACAACACGATCGGATCGCAATTTTTTTGCTGATAGTAGCTGATCAGTTGTTTGCAGACAGCATCTATTTCCGCCAGTTCCTTTGCATTTTTTACCGGGTCCTGTCCGAATTTCTGCAGGCAGTAATCCAGGTGGGGGAGGTAAATAAAAGTGAGAGTGGGATCATAAAGTTTATCGGTGAGGATAGATGCATCTGCGATCCACTGGCTCGATTTGATGCTGGCGGTCGGGCCCCAGTAGTTAAACAGCGGGAACCTGCCCAGCTGCTCTGTCAGGTAGTCGCGGAGGGTAGACGGCGTGGTATAGCAATCCGGCACTTTGCGGCCATCAGAAAGGTAATTGGGACGGGGAGTAAGCGAGTAATCAACGTTCGCATACATGTTGTACCACCAGCACATCTGCGAAACAGTAAAGGAAGGATCCAGTTTCCTGGCGCGGTCCCATATTTTTGGGGCGTCTACCAGTTTGTTGGATTGTTTCCAGAATTTAACTTCCGCATCGGTTCTGTCGTACCAGCCATTGCCTACTATTCCATGTTCACTGGGCCATTCGCCGGTAAGGTACGTGCTTTGTACCGACGTGGTCACCGCGGGTAACATAGGCATCACAGTGGCCATGTGGCGCTGCTGTGTGTAAGCCTTTAAAAAAGGCAGGTGCTCCAGCAAAGAAGAGGAGAGCCCTACTACATCAATTACTACTGTCTTTCTCATAAATTCGATCGCCGTTGCAATTCCGGTATAAAGCTATAATTCCGGGCGCACAATTCCAAGATAGCTTACAGTTGCGTTCTTATCCAGTTCAGTTCCCGGGAAACGGATAAAGACATCTCCTGTTTTAATGCGGGCGGTAATACATCCCAGGTATATGTTTCCGCTTCCATGTGCGCGGTAAAAGGCTGTTCACGTTGTATGGCCAGCACCTGCCTGATATCTTCCTGTGTGGATTGCAGCACTTCAAACTTATCCAGGAACACCGGTACATGAAAATGGGAGCGCCATTCTGTTACGGCCGGATTTCCTTCATCTGCCAGGGCTTCCGGCAGATCGGGATAATGAATAAAAGTACCGTCGTTTCTTTTTGCGATCACCTGGTGCAGGTAAATGGGCTCATTGAATTTACGGAATGCATCTGTTACCACCTTACGGGCGGCGGCATCTGCGGGCATATCGGCTTTCAGTGCAGCGCTGATCTGCAGTTTACCGATCTTCAGGCCGTGATGCTGCATTCGTTCAATCACCCGCTGAGGCGCTTCGTATACCAGTGCAAAATGGCAAACATCGTAACACAGCTGAATATGCGTTTTGATGATATCAGCCGCTGCCTGGTCATCTTCCAGATTAAATTTCTCTTTGATAAACGGGATACCGGCAGGCAACAGGTCATTGAAATACCAATTGATAAACTCGCTGGTATTTTCCATCATGCCATCCGGTTCGGGCTCAATGTCAAGGTGCATCAACGGCCCCCCGCTGCGATGCGTACGCACCAGTTGTTCCAGTGCCAGCAGCATATTGAGCGTGGCGCTTTCCGTATAGGAATTCTTTTCTTCTTCACAGCGGTTGCACCAGTACTTATACCCAAGCGGATTGGTGGAAATACCGCCTTCCATACCTTCCGGCAGCAGCGCTGCCAGGATCCTGAACAGGCGGATGGTGTAGGCTACACGATCGGCGCTGGTCCAGTCGGGCGCATGTACCTGGTCTTTCACCACTACATTGTGAAAGCCGCCGTAAGGAAATCCGTTCATGGTAAACACATAGCAATCTTCGTTCTTCAGCCATTGCTGAAATTCCTTCAAAGCCGCTTCCTTGCTTAGTTCCAGGCTGGCGGTGTTAGCCAGCCGCAATCCTATTCCAAATGGCTGATCCGGCGATACCTGTTGTTTAATGGCAGGTATAAATTTTTTCAGTTGTGCAAAATGATCTTCCCAGTTTTCACCGGGATGAATATTTGTACAGTAAGAAAGATGTCCTGCAGCTGTTTTCATTACTGATTATTTTTGCAGATATCTACTGCTTTGTATAACAAGTTAAGATCCATTTCATGTACTTCTTCTCCTTTTCCTACTGCGCGCAGCAGGGAAATGGTTAAGCGGCCGCCAAGATGCTCGCGGAATTCCTCCAGTCCGGCTACAACCGGAGAAGGCTTGCCATCCTGCATTTCCAGCAACGGATGCCATACCGGCAGTTTCATATTTTTCAACACGGTAAGAATGCGGTGCATATCGGTTTCGGGCAGCCAACCTAACAGGAACGAGTATACGCTGTCGACCGCAATACCGATAGACACTGCTTCTCCATGGCGTAATTCGAAGTTAGTGAGTTGTTCCAGTTTATGCGCGCTCCAGTGGCCAAAGTCGAGCGGGCGGGAGGAGCCGCTTTCAAACGGGTCGCCGGCGCCGCCGATATGTTGAATATGCAATTCGGCGCAGCGGTAAATCAGGTAGTGCATGGCGGCCATGTCTCCTGCCGTGAGCGCTACTGCGTTCTGCTCAATACTGTTAAAGAAAGCGGCGTCTTTGATCAGCGCTACTTTTACCGCTTCCACCATACCGGAGCGCCAGTCGCGCGGATCGAGGGTGGTTAAAAACACCGGATCATTGAACACGGCTGCCGGTGGAGCAAAGGAGCCAAGGAAATTTTTCTTCCCTTTATAGTTGACACCGTTTTTCACCCCTACGCCTGAATCGTTTTGCGACAGCACGGTAGTAGGGATCCTGATATGTTTTACACCGCGGTGGGAAATGGCGGCCGCAAATCCTACCAGGTCCAGCAGGGATCCACCTCCAATGCCTATCACATAGGAGTGGCGGTCGATACCATACTTATCGATGGCATCCACGAGGTTAAACAACAGGGGCAGGTCATTTTTCACACTTTCCCCGCCGCTGATGGTAATAATCTCAGGGGCAAGCTGAAAGCCGCGGACCTGCTGAAAATAGCGATTGATCTGTTGGGTTAGTTCCGGATGGTGAGCGGCTACGCCGCCATCCAGGATTACCAGTAATTTTTTTACGTATGCACTCTCTGCTTTTGATTCCAGGAAGGTAGCTAAACAGGTGTTGGCAGGATCGAATAAATTGCTGCTGAAGAAAACACCGTAAGAGAAGTTGACATCAAAGTTTTGTTGAATATATTCCATGGCTAAATCCGCATCATCTGACTAAAAAAAACTATAGCCTTTAAAAGTACATAGAAAAAACGTGATTTTTCACAAGAAAAAGGCCCCGGGGAACGGAGCCTGTTTTTTGGGGTTAGCTGTAGAACAATTCATCGGTATGCAAAGAAACCTGTTACAGGAGATTTTCCCTACGGTATAAACCATTATTTTATAAATTGCGTAGTTCTACTTAATCGTGCAAGGTACCGCCCAAACCCTTACCCGCAGGTAATTTCAGTGGCAAGGATTATATACCGGCCCACTCCTGCTTCCATTCACCGCGCCAGCTGTTGTGTATTAAAAGGGAAATACAGAACTTTATGGGGCTGCGGAAAAAATGGCAGTTTCACAGCCCGGAATTAATTGTTTAACCAAAAAAGAAGCACAGCGATGCTGTGTTGTAACCCCTGTAACATCGGTTGTATTTCACATCTTTTGTTGCATGCTGAGCTTTTCGTCAACCCACTGCGATGGCGGATGATCGCTTTTCCGGTCATTTCCCGCCGGGTTGTTTATTGTATGTACAGCGATAACATTGAATTATTAAAAGTGAATCAGAAATGCTGAGAATATTACTTTTTGTTTGTTGTATTCAGACAGGCAGCGGGCAGGACTATCATAAAGCCCTGGCCCGCCTTGCCTGGCAGCAGCCGGAGATGCAGTACCTGTATGAGAAAAAAGAGGCGGAGAAAAAATCGGAGCTGGTCAGGAAAGACCTGTTGCTGCAGGAACAAAACCGGTGGATGGGCGCTATCGCTGCCGGCGTAATACTGATCCTTGCCGTGTCATTCCTCGTATGGCAGAAACTATTGCAGCGGCAGCGTTTACAGCAGCAGCTACTGCAAACCCTGGAAGTGGAAAAAACCATACAGGTGCTGGAAGCCATGATGCAGGGCGAGGAAAAGGAGCGTATGCGTTTATCAAAAGATCTGCATGATGGCGTTGGCGGGCTGCTATCGGCCGTAAAAATGCATTTCTGGGCGCTCAAATATGAGCGTACTTTCCTGCAGCAGGACCAGGGCTTTAACCATGCGCTCAGGATGCTGGACGACGCCATTGGTGAAGTGCGCAAAACAGCCCATAACCTGATGCCGGAAATCCTTTCCCGGATGGGGCTGGCGGGCGCGCTTGAATTATTCTGCCACAACGTGAGCCATTCCCGTGAATTGCAGATCACTTTTTATACTTCCGGTGAGATACAACGGTTCAAAAGTAACTTTGAATTACAGGTGTACCGCATTGTGCAGGAGCTGATCAATAATATTATCAAGCATGCCCATGCCACCGAGGCCCTGGTGCAGCTTATCCGGCACAACGAGCTGCTGGCCATTACGGTAGAAGACAATGGCGTAGGCTTTGACGATATTGATCCGGACAGTACCGGCATGGGATTAAAGAACCTGCATACCCGTATCCGGTCATTAAACGGTCATCTAACGCTTACGGCTATACCGGGTTCCGGCACTACTGCCTACATGGAATTCAATACTACCATTATGCAACCGGTGGAGGTGCGGCCTTCTTTTTAATTTTACCTACATGCGTATCAAACTGGCTATAACAGATGATCACCTGCTGGTGATCAGTGGTATTAAAGCGATGCTGGCGCCATTTCCGCAGATCTCCGTGGTATATGAAAGTAACCGGGCTGGCGCTCTCATGGCGGCTTTGCCGGCTGTGCAACCGGATGTGCTGTTACTGGATATCCAGATGCCTGAAATAGATGGCATATCGCTTTGCAGGCAGGTGAAAAAAGAGCATCCGCATATAAAAGTGATTGCGCTGAGCAGCTTTATGGACTCGCACTATATCAAACAGATGTTGCGTAACGGCGCCGCAGGCTACCTGCTGAAAGGCACAGATCCTGAAACGCTGCTCCGTGCCATTGAAGAAGTATATGCCGGCGAACAGTTCCTCGACGAGGTTATCAAACACCAGTTACTCAATGAAGTAATTACCGGCCGGAAGCGCAGCAGTTATGAGATCCCACTTACCAGGAGAGAAAAGGAGATCCTGAAGCTGATTGCAGAAGAGTATTCCAACCAGGAGATTGCGGACCTGTTGTTTATCAGTTTGCGTACGGTGGAAACACACCGGTTAAACCTCACGCAAAAGCTGGCGGTGAAGAACACTGCGGGTCTGGTAAAAGAGGCGATGAAAAGGGGAATAGTGGAATAGCGCCCGTTGCTTTCCATAAGAATATAAACACCCGTTGTCCGTATTGCACAACTGCAGGCCCCGGCGGATTGCCGGATACCTGCAGCTGTTGTCATGTAACGGCGAAAAGTTTTCCCAGTACCAGTGATATTGGTAGCAAGAGTATAACCGCCAGTGCAAAAGGAATGGTAGCAAAAGCAGCCACCCATGCAGCGTTCATGGCAATCAATGCAATGATGCCACCCTTTACCGCTTTCCCTATATTGGGACCTGAAGGATTTTTCATGGCCCTGAACAAGGGTACGTTGATCATAAAAATAAACAGCAGGATAAAGGGGAGGGCCAGCCAGAAGTGATGGTGCATATAAGCCAGGATACCCATTGTAACATATACCACCGCATAGCAGGCAGCGGTAAGGCGCAGGCTTTTCAGGCTGCCGCCATGTACTTCTCCCCTGCTGATATTTGTTACTGCAGCAATGTAGAGAATGGGGATAAAGCCCATCCACCAGTATATTTCCAGCATATCGGGTACAATGCTTATGCCCAGGAGGAGGTTAAGCCCGCGGCACAGGCCCATATTAAGTGGACCGAGCAATGCATGGTGTTTTCCCCATTTATCATAAATAAGTGCCGAGGCGGCTACGCCAATGGCGAGCCATCCTGCATAACCGGTAAGGCGGCCTACCGAAAAAGCAGCGAGAATGCCCACCAGGAGCAGGTAGCCACCAAGTATAACAGCTTGTGTTTTTGAAATAACTCCGCTGGGAATAGGCCTTTCGGGGCGTTCTGTACTATCCAGTTCCGCGTCGAATACATCATTGAAAACAACGCCGCCACCATACAGACCAATGGTTGCAAGGCAAAGGCATACTACCGGAAGGGTAAGATCCAGCGTAACAGTACTGAACGTAACATTTATAAAATAGGCTGAAATAGCAACACCAGCCAATATATCTGCTATTGCAGTTACGATATTGGCTGGTCGCATCAGGCGCAGGTATCCAATCAATTTGCTAACAATATAACTCACCGTGTAATTAGGTTTTCATGGTTCATTGCCAGCAGACCCGAAGCTGTCAGGCCGTTACCGGATGATGGTTGTGTTTTTATCAATTCGAGGCTGTTGTCCTCCGCGTAAAATAGAGCTTCCGTTAAATTTCTCACTTTGATCAATATTTGCTGCTGCATCAAAATCTGCTTCATTTATCTGACCGCTCTGCGCAAAGGCTTTTATAGCATTGGTGTAAGTTACCAAATGAATATCATTCGAGTCAATACCACTTTCGTGCATTAAAGCGGCAGTTTTAGGAACGGCCAGGGGATCGCTGATACCCCAATCGGCAGCGGAGTTTACCATAATACGTTCACTTCCATACTGTTTAACTACTGCTACCATACGCTCATTCCCCATTTTAGTGAAGGGATAGATGGTAAATGCAGCCCAGAAGCCACGATCCAGCACTTCTTTGACCGTTTCTTCGTTATTATGGTCTACAATGATCATGTGAGGTTCCAGGCCATGTTCCAGTGCGATGTCCATACTGCGCTGGGTGCCTTTTTTCTTATCGCGGTGAGGGGTATGTATCTGAACGGGTAAACCGGCTTCTTTAGCCAGTTCCAGCTGGGCGCGGTAGTATTTTTCTTCCAGGGGGGTTTGATCATCGAAACCGATTTCGCCCACGCCTACTACGCCTTCTTTATAAATGAATTGTGGTAATATTTCCATTACTGCTTCGGCGAGCTTTTCGTTATTGGCTTCTTTGGAATTGAGGCCAATGGTGCAGTAGTGTTTGATACCGAACTGGGAGGCGCGGAAACGCTCCCATCCCAGGAGGCTGCTGAAATAATCGCGGAAGGTATCAACACCGGTGCGGGGTTGTCCTAACCAGAATGCGGGCTCAATGATGGCTACCACGCCGGCATCGGCCATTGCCTGGTAATCGTCTGTGGTACGGGCGGTCATATGTACATGCGGATCAAAGAAGCGCATGCCTTTTATTTTATTAAGATAAGCCGGGCTATAGGTAAGTGGTTGGAGATCTTTCTCTGTTAAATCATGGATTCCGCACATAATCTGATCAGTTTTATTGTTGGTTATTTAATTATTTTTTGGGCCAGGGTATCCCAGGTAATGCTACCGGCCTGTATTTCAGCCTGCAACGCCGGATCGGTAGCCAGTAAGGCTTTGGCAGGTGGATAATGGCATTGGGCGCACACCAGTGCGGCGGCTTCTTTTTCTGTGCTGTTTACAGAGTGCCATACACGGGTGATATCTGCAAAGTTGGCTTCCCCTACAAAATTTACCAGCACCCGCCACTGCATGGGATCGAGTGTTCTGCCGGCGGCCCATCTTTCATGGGCAAAGTCGACCAGGATCTCTGCCAGTGCGGCATTCGCTCTTTCGTCCAGGCCGGTGATCAGGTGTAGTGGTTTATCGGTAAAAATGGCTTTCATTACCAGCTGGTTCCAGGCGGGCTCCGACAGGTATTTTGCCGGGTAAGGATTGCGGAGCATGATGGCTTCCTGCACAATGCCTATATTGGAGCGGATGCCTTCCGACGTGCGTGCCGTCCATTCTTCCGGCCATGGCAGCAATGGCAGAGCGCTGTAAAGGGCGGCCAGCTCATTCATTTCCGCGGCTTTGAAGAGGTTTTCTATTACTTCCAGGTACGCGGCTTTGTTGGCTACCGGCAATTGCAGCAGCCACCATACCCTTACCAGGCGGTCTAACGTCCAGCCCTGTACGAAAAATGAAGGTAACAACGCCTGCAGCTGTTCATTTTCCGTTGTGGAAATACGGATCACCTCTTTACCTGTGAAACGCGGAATAGCTGTAAAAGTCTGATTAAACTGCGGGATGGCACCGGTTTGCTGTTGTAGCTGCAGCCGCTGTTGCAGCCAGGTATTTGCTTTTTCGTTTCCGTTGTTTCTTATGACCGTACTAAGCAGCGTGCTCACTTTATCCTGATCGTATACATATTCAGCCACTGACATATCCTATTTAAACTAATAATGCTGATTTCCCAATAAAATTAACCAGTAATAATGGGATTTTCAGAATCCGGTCACTTTTTTATGATAGATGGCAAAAAAAGAAGATTAAACCGTTCACATCAATGGTTGAACGATGAAGAGGGTCTAAAATAAAAGAGAGGCATTACTGCCTCTCCTTCCGCCATTCTAAAACCTGATTATACATCAGGATATCTTTACAGCACGGCGTGGCTGACGGCAGACACGGTGCAATAAGGTATATGTTGGGAAAACACTGATCAAGAACGATGGTACTTTAAAGATCTGTAATATATGAGTGCTCTTCTCTATAAGTTTAGACCTGTAACAAGCAACAATGCACGTAGCAATAAATACGGCCGTAAGATACATATTGTCTCCTTTCATTCCAAATAAACAAACGATTTTTACGTTGCATTTAACGTGCAATATTGTTTTGTAATACTATAAAAGGCTGATATTCTTTCCAGTCAGCCTTATAATCATCAAGTATGATAAACCCCTGTGCGTAGTTTCCTAGTACAATATCCAGGTCGCCATCGTGATCATAATCCTTTACATCCATACAGATCCATCTGCCTTCTTTATCGATCGGTGGCGAATGTGGAATAAATGTAAGCGGTTTACTTCCACCTTCAAAGAAAATAAATTTCTCTCCTGGCTGATGCCTGAAATCAGCAAAAAAGGCGATAGAAGCAATATCGGTTTTACCGTCTTTATTAAAATCCGCTGCCACTGCCTTTGTACAGCCATTCACCGGGTAATGCCAGGCTTCCCGGTATTTATTATTTCCGTCATTCAGGTAGACGAATAATCCGTGGTAAGGTTTAAGTACCATGGAAAAATCTGCATTATCTCCACAGGTATATAGTATATCAGGTTTACCATCGCCGTTAAAGTCGGCCAGCTGGAAACTGGTAGAACCATTGAGTGGTGGGAATCTCAGCAGGTTGGTAGATACGAAGCCGCCTTTTTTATCATTTTCAAATAACCAGATCCCTTCATCACCGGCGGCGAACAATACCATAAAGTCCGTATAGCCGTCGTGGTTAAAATCGCCTGTTTCCGCATGGATAGCGCCGGGCACTTCCCAGATGGGGAACTGTTTGTAACTATGATCCGGCAACTGTTTCAGCCAGTACAGGCCACCCTGGTTATGACCGAATGCGCATACCAGCAGATCGGGCAGACCATCTTTATCAAAATCCGCCTGCAGGGTTTGTACCGGCCGTTTGAGGAAGGCCATGAGGTCGTGCTGCCTGCTTTCCGGGTCGTTGGGCTGCACGCTGGTAATAATGCCAGCAGGCGCATCCAGGGCCCTCATGTTACCAATTTCAGTAAGGATGGCCTGTTGCTGCCCGGCAGTATCTTTTACAAAGAGTATGTCTACAGCGGGAGATGGCAAATTACGGATGTTAACGGTTTGTAAATCCTGGCCCCATTGCGTGAGGGTATTGGTGAGCCCGTCGCTGGTCATAAGATGGCCGTTATCCGGGTTAAATGCCACCATGGTGGTAGCCACGGGGATGGTATCTTTCAGTACGGGATACTTCGCTGTAAAAATGGACCAGTCGCGTTGCAGCGGCTGCGGCGCTTTTGCAGGCGGTAGCTTATCGGGGGCGGTATTTTTATAATACTCCACCAGCAGTTCCCAATCCTGTATGGAAATAAGCCCTGGTTTATCGCCCGGCATGGGCGGGTAATAGGAATTCTCTCCCCATACTTTTATGCCCAGTTTAGGCGCCATAGCAGGCAATACATGTTTCAGCCAGGTTTCTTTATCCAGCAGTGCTGCATTTACGGGTAAATGACAACCGGAGCAATATTTATCTGCCAGCGCTTTCCCTTTTTCTTCCTTTGTAGGGGTGTGACAGCTGATACCGATGACAAAGCAGGTGGTGATGAAAAACAGCGCGGCAAGACAATTCCGGTTACTCATTGGTTGATTGGTCATCGGTGAATATTTTAACGGGCATTGTAAAGTACTAAAATGTTATATAAAAACGAATGCAGCGAAAAGATCCGCTGCATTCGTTACAATTAAAAAAGCGACAGATATAGCTGTTAGTAATTCGGATTCTGATCCAGTACCCTTACCCCTCCTACCATAGTGAGGTCGATCTGGCGTTGAGGAATTGGGAAGTATTCATTTTTACCTTTTGTAAAATGCCCGCCTCTCAGGTCGGTGGTGATGCCTGATTCGTATTGGATGAAGGCATTCAGCGCTACATCTGCGATACCCCAGCGTACCAGGTCGAAGAAACGATGACCTTCCGTAGCCAGTTCCAGTTTGCGTTCAAAATAGATGGCTTTCAGTGCCTGATCTTTGCTGCTGAAGGTAGCAGTGTACCTGCCTATTTTGTAGTTCGCAGCCATTTTGGTAGGATCAAACCCTAACATTGGTTTGCTGTCGTCCAGGTATTTATGCAGCCAGTATTGAGGATTGTTGATCATCCTGTCGCGAACCTGATTAACCAGGGCAGTAGCTCCTGGCAGGTCGCCGGTTTGGGCGTGACATTCAGCAGCCATGAGGATCACATCAGCAAAGCGGATAAGCAATACGTTGATAGCAGATCCCGGCGCCCAGGAGTGTGCATCTTTGTATTTGTCCTGGTTAAACTGCCAGTATACCATTTTCTTTGGCGCATAAGGTCCTGCGTAAGCCTGGTCCCTGATCCAGTTGGCGCCCGGGTGATTTCCCCAGTCGTGATAAGGTATTCCACGGCGGCCAACGGTCCAGTCGAGGCGAGGATCCAGTGTACCTGTTTCCGGTGTGAATGGTGTTGTGGAAACGATACCCTGATCATTCTTTACCGGGTTATCGTTCCAGGTATCGAGGTCGGGCAGGCCGGTAGTGGAATTTGTACGATAAGAGTTTACCAGGTCCTGGGTGGGCTGATAAAATCCGCAGCAGCCGAAGGGGCTGTTATATGGGAAGTTCAGCATTTCTCCCTGGTTTGCATTGGCGATGGTGTTGGTACCATCGTTTGCGGTCATCTGGATAGCGAATACAGATTCTGAGTTATTCTTTGTAGCAGCATCGAAGTTGTCTTCAAACCTGTCTGTAAGTTTATACTTCAGGCCATTGGAGGTAACGCCGGAAGCGATAGCCTGGTCGAATAGCGGCATTGCTTCCGTGTATTTTTTCTCATAAAGATATGTTTTGGCCAGGTAGATCTGGGCCGCCCATTTATTAGCCCTTGCCACATCGCTTTGTGTAGCAGGCAGGTTATCCGTAGCGAATTTAAAATCGGCTTCAATAAAGGGCCAGATATCTTTATCATTTTTAATACGCACTTCAAGAGTGGTATCTGTGATATAAGGTACTTTATTGAACATTTTTTTCAATTCAAAGTAGTAGTGGCCGCGAAGAAAACGGGCTTCTGCTGCTGCCTGTGTTTTTTCCGCATCGCTCATATCTGTTGCCAGCGGAATTTTTGCCAATACAGTATTACAGCGGATCACGCCTTCATATACCGCTCTCCATTTGGTATTGAAAAAACCGTTACTTGGATCTACTGTAAATTTTGCGATAGGATCTATACCTGGCTGGTCGCCACTGAAGCTGCCCTTGTGTGAATCGCCACCGGCTACGCTGCCATAGATCCAGTTGGTTGGGGAGGCTTCCCAGGGGCCACCGCCACCGAGGGCAGCCTGGGCAGTTTGCTGTCCGTCGAGCGACGCATAGGCGCCTATCAGCAAATAGTTGATACCGGCTTTATTTGCTACGATTTCATCACTGAGGGAACCAAGTGGCCCCCGTTCCAGGAAGCTCTTGCTGCAGGCACTGATTCCTATTATCAACGCAAGTATTGCACTTAAATATCGTAATGTTTTCATTTTTCTCAATTTTGCTTTTCAGGAAAAAATTATCAGAATGTTACATTCACACCGAGCAGGTACTGACGTTGATTAGGATAAGCTCCTTCATCTACGCCGAAGTTGCTGGTGCCACCGGTAATTTCAGGATCTATACCTGAATATTTGGTGATGGTAAACAGGTTAGCAGCCTGCGCATAAACCCTGAATTTTGTGATACCCACTCTACTAAGCACATTGCTGGGGATAGTATATCCCAGCATGATATTTTTTGCACGCAGGTAAGAACCGTTTTCAACGAAGTATGAGTTAGGTACGTTGGAGGTGCTGAAAGACGGGGATGTTTCCTGGATAGGCGCTTTAGCGTTCTGACGGGTTGGCAGCCAGGAATCATACAATGCTGTTTTGCTTTTTGCACCTTCGAAGGAAGGATAGAAATCAGTCCACCATTTTACCTGGTTCCAGATCTTGTTGCCCTGTACGCCATACAGGAACATGCTGAAATCCCAGGCTTTATAAGTAAGACCGATATTCAGGCCATAGCTGAATTTGGGATTAGGATTACCGAGGTAAGTACGGTCGGCTTCCGTGATCCTGCCATCGCCGTTCACATCGGCATATTTGAAGCGGCCAGGTTTGGTGTCTGTCTGGTATACCAGTGAGTTATCGTTATATTGTTTCCGGGTAGCCTCGTTTGCTGCATCAATTTCTGCCTGGCTGTTCCAGAATCCATCTACCTTATATCCAAAAAACTCACTGATAGATTGTCCAATGGCATTGCGGATAATGAAGGTTCCATTAAACCTGCGTTGTTCCTGGTCAAAATAAGGAGCAGCATCTGATATTTTAACGATCTCATTATTATATGTAGTGAGGTTACCGTTCAGATCCAGCTTAAGATCTTTGGTAAGATTCAGGTTAGCGGTGGCGGAGAAATCGAACCCTTTGTTCTTCATTTGCGCCACGTTCACATAAGGGGCGTTGGCAATGCCATAAACACCGGGTAATTCGGGGTTATACAGCAGGTCTCTTACATCTTTACGGTAGTAGTCTGCTGTTATTTCCAGTGCGCCTTTGAAGAGGGTTGCATCTATACCGATATTAGCGTTCACATTGCTTTCCCATTTTGCGTTGGGGTTACCAATACGGGTACGGTAAAATCCCTGCATGATGGAGTTACCGGTACCTTTCAGGTCATAGAAGGAATTTCCTTTTTCAAATCCGTAAGCGGTGAAGGAGTTCTGCGGATCTACGTTGATCTGGTTACCCATGATACCCCATCCTCCACGGATCTTCAGGTCGGAGAGCCAGCTGATACCTTTCATGAATTCTTCCTGTGTAAGTCGCCATGCAGCACTTACTGCGGGGAAGTTACCATACCTGTTAGAGGAACCGAACCGGGAGGAACCATCACGACGGATCAGTGCACCCAATAAGTAGCGGTCTTTATAGGAATAGTCTACTCTTGCGAAGAGGGAGAACAATCCATCAGAGAAGCGGCCGCTGTAGTTGGTAGGCGTTCCGCTACCTGTGCTGAGGTTGGTGAAGTCAGGATCAAAGGTAAAATAATCGAGGCTGGTACCACCTACGGTACGGCCCTGGTTATCGAATGCCTCTGTGCCTATCAATACTTTGAGGTCATGTATCTTGTCAAAGTTCTGGTGATAGGTGAGGGTGTTGGTCCAGGTCCAATCGTAACCGGTTCCTGAATTTTCCGTGTACGAATTCACTTTATTATTTTCAGCGTTTTCGTATTCAGGTAAAGTGAAGCTATGATTATTGAAGGAATAGATTTCACCACCGAAGCTGGTGCGGAGAGTGAAATGTTTCAGGATGTCTGCTTCTGCAAACACGTTGCCCAGCAGGCGGTTAGCCAGTGTTTTAGTGGTACCGAAGCGGTCCTGGATGGCAACGGGGTTACGGGCATTACCCAAACCTTTACCAAAGCTGCCTGCATAGTTCCCTTTAATATCATGTACCGGAATGATAGGCATTTCACGGAAAGCCATACCAATACCGCTACCCTCGGTGAGCGCGCCGATCTGTGGGTTATTGATCAGGGAATATTCCAGGTTTTCGCCTACGCGTATGTTATTGGTGACATTATAGGTACTGTTAGCGCGAACTGCATAACGTTTATTGTAAGTATTGGTTAAAGTACCCTGTTGGTTAAAGTAGTAAAACGAGAAGAAGTAGCTGCCGATATCGCCGCCACCTGCTACTGAGATATTGTGGCTAGTGATGGGAGCCGGTTTAAATATTTCATGGAACCAGTCGGTGCCGGATTTGTTAGCTTTTACGATACGGTGAAATGCATCCACATCGCTGGCTACCTTATAGTTCGGGTTTACGAAATAGGTAGATGGATCAGTTCCGGGATCTCCTTCCATAGCGCCCTGTGGGGCAATATAATCAGGCAGGCGCGGTGTGGCGCCGGAGCCGTATTGTTCATCATCATATACCGGATTTGGTTTTGTATTGGCAATGGCCATCCATTTCAGGTTGGCCTGTTCCTGCGGGCTGAGGATGTTCCATACGTTTCCGCCTTTGGGCCGTTGTGTACCATAATAACCATCGTAGGAAACCTTTACTTTGCCGGTTCCTCTTTTGGTAGTGATGATGATAACGCCGTTGGCAGCGCGGGCACCGTAGATGGAGGCAGCGCCTGCATCTTTCAGTACCTGCATGGTTTGTACATCGTTAGGGTTTACGTCAGTAAGATTGGAGATGGGCACTCCATCTACTACGTACAAGGGTGTATTGTTTCCGAAGGTGTTTACACCACGGATCTTCACCTGCGGTTCCTGGCCGGGCTGGCCGGAGCCGAGGATGGTAACGCCCGATACTTGTCCCTGTAGCTGGTTGGCTATCTGGGAGGTAGGTTGTTTGGTAAGGTTTTCCACTTTTACAATGGATACCGAACCGGTAAGGTCTTTCTTTTTCTGGCTGGCATAACCGGTGACTACTACTTCTTCCAGCGAACCTACTTTTTCGCTGAGAGAAACGTTTACCGGGCCGGATCCGATAACTGTTTCCAACGGGTCATAACCTACGAAAGAGAACACGAGTGTTTCACCTGATTTAGCCATAAGGGAAAAGGTTCCGGACGGATCTGTGGCGGTGCCGCGGTTGCTGCCTTTCACAAACACGGTAACGCCTGGCAGCGCATTGCCTGAGGCTTTGTCGGTTACTTTACCCGTAACTTTTGTTTGTGCTGATACATTGTTGCCGGCCAATAGCAACAAGAGGCCGCATAGTGCAGCGAGTGCCTGGTAAAATTGCTTTTTCATAACGTGATTTAAGGGAAACGTTTAAGAAAAATTGTTAGTAAATAAGGATTCCTATCTATATTTCACCTTATTGAACAGTCACAACTTTGCATACAGAGTACCTTCCCGCTGCATTTCATTTTTACAGCAGGTTAATTTTCAATAAATACAAAGCATTAGTTTTTATCACCCGTGCATGATGCGCTACACGGCGTCAAAAAAGAAAATAGTGTCCGATCAACAGTTAAATAAAAACTATAATTTTAAATGAATGAATTAAACTACGTAACAAACGCTAATGGTCAAGCTGATTTAGGTCATTCGACTATTGTTTAATTGTTTACGATAGCGAACTCAATACAATAGTTAATTAATAAATAAGTGAGAATCTTTTGCTCTAGTAACAAACATTTCAATCTCAGATTTTGGTTCTCACGTGGAACGATGTAATGAACCGAATATATAACATTATTTTAGCCCAAACAAATGATCTTTTAACATTTTCTTTAAAAGTGACAAAATTACAGGCTGTCATTCCACTATTCCACACTGCCGGGATAAAATAATACAAGGGAATATGCTTTTGAAATTCTTTTGTGTATGTTTAAGCCCTAATTTTTGCGTCATGAAAATATTGAATATTGTGTTTTGCCTGATGTTTGTTTTGTTTGCAGGCCTGCAGTACAATGATCCTGATCCTTACGTATGGATGCCCATCTATCTTTACAGCGCCGTGCTCTGCCTGCTAGCTTCGCGTAACCGCTTTTACCCGAAATGGTATATTGCCGGTATACTGGTGTACCTGGCTTACGCCATATATAAATTCTTTGACCAGAACGGTGTGGAAGACTGGTTCACCAAACACCATGCAGAGAACCTTGCCGAAACCATGAAAGCCACCAAACCCTGGATTGAAGAAACACGGGAATTCTTTGGATTGTTCATTTGCATTGGCGCACTGGGGATAAATTATTTTTACGCGAAGAGAAAGCGGGCGTAGATCGCCTTCGGCGATGCGGAATTTGTCTTGGAACACTGATTACGCTGATTATACTGATTAGTTTGATTTTATTTTTTGGGGATTTTATAAAGGATTAAGGGAGATAGAAGCGGAATTTGTCCTGGAACACTGATTACGCTGATTATACTGATTAGTTTGATTTTATTTTTTGGGGATTTTATAAAGGATTAAGGAGATAGAAGCGGAATTTGTCCTGGAACACTGATTACGCTGATTATACTGATTAGCCTGATTTTTACTTTTTGGATTTTATAAAATAATGAGGGGAGATAAAAGCAGTTATGCTTCTGTCTCCCCTTATCTTTTCAAAAAAATCAAAATCAAAAATAAACTCAAACAAAAATCAAACTAATCAGTATAATCAGCGTAATCCTGCTCCAAGACAATCTAAATCGCCGAAGGCGATCAAAGCGAAATATCCTGCGGACCACCATGCAAGGTGATCTCTTTACCACGCCAGCGGAATTTGCCGGTGATGCCGAACGGGACCCTAACGGTGCCGGTTACACGATTATTCTTAAACGCCAGGTCTACTTCTATTAAACCATCCGGATGCACCATGGTAGCTTCTACCTGCGGCGAAGCGCCGGGATCCGGTGCAATCAATACCGTTCTGAAACCGTAAGAGGCCGGTTGTATGCCGGCAGTAATGCCCAGCAAAAAAAGATTGGCCACAGCAGCGTTTGCCTGGTATGCGGTGGCATTATTCTGCTGCAGGAGCGTTGCGAGCGACTGCAATTCAGCAGGAAAAGTTTCGGTAACACCTGTTTCCTGCATCGCTCTAAAAATATAATACTTCTCACGCAACGATTCTTCCCCCGGCGCTTTTTCAGCCAGTAAACGCTGCATCACGTTTTTCACCTGCCGGGGCGGTACTGCCTGCGCCAATATAGCCATGGCATTGGTATAGCGGGAAAATGCTTTCTTTGCTGCCGTTTCTCCATACAG
Organism: Chitinophaga sp.; assembly: GCF_036569185.1. Lineage (GTDB taxonomy): Bacteria > Bacteroidota > Bacteroidia > Chitinophagales > Chitinophagaceae > Chitinophaga. Next base: position 17,734 of record NZ_DATCRD010000154.1, on the reverse strand, counting down.
CCCTTTCCCTGCATCATAACATTGCTGGTACCATACTTCCCGCAGTTTATCGGCCGTGCGCGTATAGGTTAGTGAATCAGCTGTTTTATCACAATAGCCTGCAATAACAGCTGCCTGCCGGAGTGCATACAGATACTGGCCGGTAGCGGGCGACAACCCCACGCTATCGTTGTATGGCATACTGCCGGGCAGCCCTGTAGCAGGGTCCTGGTAGCGGTCCACCCAATCGAGGATGCTGCGTATACCGGGAAAACATTGCTTCGCCAATTCCTTATCCGCGCGGTAAAGCAAATAATCCTGAACAGCGCCGATCCATGCCAGTGCATCCGTTACCGATACCAGGCGGTCGTTCGATGGGTAACGGGAACGGACCAGCCCTTCCGGAATGCGCGACTGATCCGTTTGCACCAGCGCATTTCTGAACAGTTGGTCATCTCCTGAAAAAAAACTGACAGCAAGTCCCTGGATACGGGCGTCCTGTATGTATTGCAGCTGTTCACTGAAAGGATCATTGTACAGGTTATCCTGCGCACCGGTCAGTGCCGCTCTTTTGCCGGCTGCCCACAGTGAATCGGCCATGGCGCCCGCACTGAAAGCCGACCTGTCGTTCAACTGGTACTGCGTATATACGTTGTAGCAATCGAGCAATGTAAGGGGCGACCGGCCCGTTTCGATATCCAGTTGCACATACCTGAAACTCCTATACCCCGAGGAAGCGAATTTACGGCGGACGCCCCCATCCGGGAGTATTACATCCTTTATTACTATGCTGCTGGTATATGCCGGCCGGTAGGTAACAGTGACCACTGCTTCCAGTCCGCCGCTGATCAGCATTTCAGGGAAGCCGGTAGTTTGCTGCCCTGCATCCAGCAGCAACGTTACTTTTCGTTTAGCCGGTATAGTGAGTGGTCCCGTGCCTTTCAGTAATGCAATACCTGCAGCTGCGCCCTCCTGTGGAACAATAGCTGCGAACGACTGCCGCTCCTGGTGTAAGCGCCCAATAGGCGATGGCGTAAGTAAAGGCCAGTTACCTGCACTATGACCTTGCAGGGCTACCCCGGCGGCAGTTGTTGCAGCCTCCCAGGCACTATCGTTATATGAAGGCTGTTCCCAACCCCAGGGATGATACTGTGCAGTGATGCTATCTCCGGGGTAGGCGCCATAGAAAGTGTTTTCCCCTGTTTTTACCGGTACAGGATGTACCGATTCATCTTCCATTACCTTCCAGGAAGTTGTTCCGGTGTTGATAATAGCCGCCTCTTTTGGGGTATGTCCCTGGAGAAGCAGGCCCGTTCCGTTGCTGAACTGGCCCCGCGGCATATGCGGGCCGAAGTTCATTACTTCTGCGGCAATAACATTCGCCCCGTATTTCAGGTAAGCGCTGATATCGATAGTTTCATAATACCAGTTGGCCAGGTCGGATCGTGCAGGCCCCATGCCGGCGAGCCGCCCGTTTACATACAAACGGTAACGGTTATCCGCGGAGAGGTGAATAATAAAGGGACCGGAATAATTGAGCAGTTGAAACTGTTTCCGGAAAAGGAATACACCGTATGCAGAAGGGGAAGCATCGCCAGGAGTAATCCAGCGGGCGTCCCAACGGGAGGGAATATCACCTTTCCTTTCCTGTGCTGGCAGGGCGGTGGCTAATCCCATGAGTGCCGGCAACAGCAGGCATCTTAACAGGTATTTCATAGAAGGAGATTGTAGGTAGTCAGGATATATCGCATACAAATATATTAAATATATTATTAAGATGAATAAGTGTTGTGAACCAGCCTGCCGCCGGCGGAAAATGTTCGTATATTCATCCTCCCATAAAACTCACCAGATGAAAAAAAACGCTATCAAACCGGATCCGGGATATTACGCTACTTATATCAATCTTGTACCGGATGTAGACCTTAAAACTGCGCTGGAGCAATCGTTGCAAACGCTGAACGGATTGGATGCAGCAGCGCTGGAGCCATTGGGTAACTACGCCTATGGGCCAGGCAAATGGACCCTGAAGAATGTACTTCAGCATATTACCGATACAGAGCGGGTATTTTCTTTCCGTGCTTTGTTATTTGCGCGGAAAGACACCCAGGTGCCTCCGGGAATGGAGCAGGATGATTATGCCGGCAATGCGGAAATAGATGAACGGAGCGTTGCAGAAATACTCGCGGAGCTGAAAGCGGTGCGCAATGCCACTATTATGCAGTTCAACAATTTTTCGGAAGCGGCGCTGTTGAGAACCGGCATAAGCTGGAAAACGGAACTTTCGGTACTTGCACTTGGATTTGCTATAGCGGGGCACCAGGCACACCATCTGAATATACTCCATGAAAAGTACCTCCAGCCCAATTCTAACATGAAAGTTAGTAGTTAACAATTATCACTCCTCTTCTCTACATGAGTTAACCGGTCTAGTTTTGCCAGCATAAAATCATTTATTATGAAACGTCTGGAAAATAAGATAGCCCTGGTTACAGGAGGTAGTCGCGGTATGGGCGCCGCTATTGTAAAACGTCTGGCAGAAGAAGGCGCCACGGTGGTATTTACCTATGTAAAAAGTGCTGCACCGGCAGCGGCGCTCGTGGAAGAGTTAACTGCCAAAGGGCAAAAGGCCACCGCCGTGGCGGCCGACAGCGCCGATGTGAACGCAGTGATTGCAGCAGTGGATCATACCGTTAACAGTCATGGCCGTATAGACATACTCGTTAATAACGCCGGTACTGCAGTAATGAAAGAATTTTCCGATTATACCCTGGAGGATTATGAGCATACCATGGCCGTAAACACCCGTGCTGTATTTGTGGCCACGCAGGCGGCTACGCGTCATATGGGCAGCGGCGGCCGGATCATCACTATCGGCAGTTGTATGGCCGACCGTGTGGTGGGACCGAAAGGCACATTATACAGTATGAGCAAATCCGCCCTTACGGCATTCAATAAAGGGCTGGCCCGCGACCTGGGATCCAGGGGCATTACCACCAACCTGGTACAACCCGGACCAGTAGATACAGACATGAACCCGGCGGATGGCCCCCATGCAGATTATCAGCGTCAGCATATTGCACTCGGCCACTATGGCACCGCTACTGACGTTGCCGACCTGGTGAGCTTCCTGGCGGGGCCGGAAAGCGGGTTTATCAACGGTTCTGCGCTGACAATCGACGGTGGGCTGAATAGTTAGGTGGTTGCCCGCCTTCGGCGGGGAAATTGTCTTGGAGCAGGATGATGATGATTATAATGATTTGTCTGATTTGATCATTGGGGATTTTTATAATGATCAAGGGAGATAGAAGCGGATATCTTGCTGATGTTTTCCTTTTTTTAAAAAAAGGAAAATCAACATAATCCCGAACCGGTATAATTCAGGGAAGGCAATAGCCGTTATAAAGGATTAAGGACGATAAAGAGGGACATATTTATGTCTCCCTTTAAAAATAAAAATCAGGCAAAACAAGAGATGAGCCTGAGATAGGCTCATCTTGTTGAAGGCAATAGCCGTTATAATAAAGTAAAAGGAGATAAAGTGAAATATTCGCTTTTATCTCCTTTTACTTTTATTAAAAAAATCAAACAAATCATTATAATCATCATCATCCTGCTCCAAGACAATTTCCCGCCGAAGGCGGACAAGAAAAATTTGGGAATATGAAAAATACACCTACCTTTGTTGTATAAACAACAGTTGTAAATGTAATTATGAAACTGGAAGAGGAACTGAAGCAGACCCGGTTTAAGGACGAATACCAGAAAGCCATGCTGAATATCATATTTACAGGTAATTGGCTGGAAGTATGGACTTCACAGATATTGAAGCAGTACGACCTGTCGCCCCAGCAATTCAATGTATTACGGATACTCCGCGGAAGCAGTCCAAGGCCGTTAAACCTGCTGGATATCCAGGAGCGGATGATGGACAGGATGAGCAACGCCACCCGGCTAGTGGAAAAGCTGCGCCAAAAGGGATTACTGACCCGCAAGCAGTGCGACAGTAACCGCCGGAAAGTGGAAATTGAGATCACCGAAAAAGGACAGGCCCTGTTAAAGGAACTGGATCCCCTGATGGATGAAAGCGATAAGGAAATATCGAAAAAGCTCACTGTTGCGGAAGTAAAGACCATCAACGAATTGCTGGATAAGCTCCGTAGCTGATTTTTTTTACCCTAACACTTGTATATACAATAAAAGTACAAACGCTAATAATACCTTTATGTTCAAAAGAATACTTCGTACAGACGACAATCTCGTTTCCTTTATTATCCGTATTACCGTGGCCCTGGTGATGTTGCCACATGGCGCACAGAAATTACTCGGCATGTTTGGCGGCTACGGATTTAAAGCCACCATGGGTTACTTTACCTCCCAGGGTACACCATCTATCCTTGCATTTCTTGTCATTTTTACCGAGAGCATCGGCTCCCTGCTGCTGCTTTTCGGATTTACCACCAGGATATGGGCAGCGATGCTCACCGTGATCATGCTGGTGGCCATGAATATTCACTCCGCCAATGGATTTTTTATGAACTGGGGCGGCACACAGGCAGGAGAAGGATTTGAATATCATTTGCTGGTAATCGGTATCAACATTGCCCTGATCATCAAAGGCGCCGGACGCTGGTCTGTTGACCGTCAGCTTTCTAAATAAACAATTAACTAAATTCAATAAAAAAACAATCATGAAAAAAGGTTTCTTTTTCACTACCCTCCTGGTACTCGCCAGCATCGCTACCTTTGCACAGGTAAAATGGAATGCGGACCCCGCGCATACCAGCATCATTTTTGGCGTGAAGCACTTAGGCCTGAGCTATGTTCAGGGCCACTTCACTAAATTCAATGGCACCATTGAAACTGCCGACAGCACTAACTTCCAGAATGCAAAAGTAGATTTCACGGTAGACGCCTCCAGCATTTCCACCGGTGTGGATCAGCGCGACGGGCACCTGAAAACAGACGACTTCTTTAACGTGGCTGAATACCCATCCATTACCCTGAAAAGTGTGTCTTTGAAAAAAGTATCAGGAAATAAATATGCATTGTTGGCAGACCTTACTATCCGTAATACTACAAAACGTGTAACCTTCGACGTTACTTACAACGGTGTGATTAAAGATCCATGGGGTTTGAGAAGAGCAGGTTTCACTGCAAAAACTACTATTAACCGTCTTGATTTCGGTGTAAAATATGCAGACAAATTACCTTCCGGCGTGTGGGCAGTGGCACCAACAGTTGATATCACTGTAAACCTGGAAGCAGTAAAACAGTAGTTAGGGATTTAGATAGATAGTGTGTTTGAATGGCGGTCCCGGTGTAAGCCGGGACCGCTTTTTTGTTTATTTCTTCTTCGCCTTCTTCTTCACATTTGCTGCCGCTCTCTTCTTCACTTTCTTCTGCAGCTGTTCCATTTCCCGGTTATGTTCATCCAATAATAATTGCCAGTTATCGTTGGGAATATCTTCTGAAAAGCTGATGGTTTCCCGGTAATCATCCTTATTGATCTTCATTTCGGTAATGTTTTTACCGAGGAATTGCTGGATCTCATCGAGAATGGGTTTCTCTTCGGTACTACAAAAGGAAACAGCCTGGCCTTTCTGTACACCGCGACCAGTACGGCCTACGCGGTGCACGTAATTCTCCGGCACATCAGGTAAGTCGTAGTTCACTACATAATCAACATTGGGGATATCAATACCACGTGCATTTACATCTGTGGTAATAAGTACTTTGATATCGCCTTTTTTGAACTCCGCCATCACATCCAGCCGGTCGCCCTGGTCTTTCCCACCGTGCATGGTAAGGGATTTGATGCCGATACGGGCCATAGCCGCCATTACCCGTTCTGCACGTACTTTGGTGCGCACAAATACAAGGATCTTGCTTTCGGGAAACTCTTTGATCAGCCGTTCCAGGAAGAAACGCTTATCATCCATTTCCACAAAAGCAACCGCATGACTTACGTTTTTAGCAACAGGATCTTTGGGAGATATTTGTATGCGGATAGGATTATTTACTACGGAATATGCCAGGTCTTTTATGTCTTTGTTCAGTGTAGCGGAGAAAAAAAGTGTCTGGTGCTCACGTGGAATATGCTTGATCACATCGCGGATATCCCGGATAAAGCCCAGGTCCAGCATATGATCGGCCTCATCAAGCACGAGGATCTGAACCTGGCTGAGGTCAATATGCCCCTGGTTGATCTGGTCGAACATGCGGCCTGGCGTGGCAATAAGCACATCCACGCCCTTTTCCAGTACTTTGATCTGCGGTCCCTGGTCTACCCCTCCTACAAGGGCAAGGATGGACAGGTCAGTATACTGTGCGATGGACTGGAAAACTTCTGCGATCTGGATAGCGAGCTCCCGGGTGGGCACCATGACCAGGCACTTCACTTCGTATTTGCCCTTCCTGTAGCGGCGGTCCTGTTGCTGCAGGCGGTGCAGAATGGGAATGGCAAAAGCGGCCGTTTTACCGGTACCGGTTTGCGCAACGGCCATTACATCATCCCCGTTGAGAATGGAGGGAATGGCCTTAAACTGTATATCTGTAGGCTTTTTAAAGCCCATTTCTGCTAAACTTTCCTTTATTTCCGGGGAGATATTATACTGTTCAAATTTCATGTGCTGCTATTGGAAAGCACAAAGATAGCCAATAGGCGTTAGCTTTCCTTTTTTAACAAAAAGGCCGCGAAGAAGAAAGGAAATCCTTCTTCTCCGCGGCCTTTCTCTCCTTCGGGTGAAAAATTATTCTTTCACCAGTTGTATTTCCATGTTAAGTTTTACTTCATCACTAAGTACAATTCCGCCTGCTTCAGTGGTGGCGTTCCAGCGTAAACCGTAATCCGCCCGGTGAAGCCGGCCCTTGAGTGCAAAGCCTGCTTTCGTTTGCCCGTATGGATCTACAGTTACCCCTCCATGCAGTACATCCAGTTCGATGGGATGCGTTTCTCCTTTGATCGTCAGATCTCCAAGTAACTTGTACTTCTCATCGTCTATTTTCTTTACTTTTTTAGAGACGAAACTGATCTTCGGGTGATTGGTAGCGTCAAAAAATTCACCATTGCGTAAATGTTCGTCGCGTTGCTTGTTCTGTGTGTCAATACTATCCGCTGCTGCTTCAAAGGAGATCGTCGCGTCATGAAAATCGTCGCTCTCCGTTTGAATGGTCCCGGTAAAACGGGTAAAATATCCACTCACGTTTGTAATCATGAGATGTTTAACTTTGAATCCTATTTCGCTGTGTGATTCATCAATTTTCCAGTTTGCCATAGCACATTGTTTTTTATGTTTTCAAAGACTTAATAAAAATAAGTGTAAATCATGGCAACAGCGTTGGACATTTTACCGGAAATGATGGACGATTATAACATTAACATTTCGTTATAAGATTTATTAAAATTCAATTAAATTTATACAACAATTCCCTAAGATGCCATTTACGATATCACACGCAGCGATTGTTGTTCCCTTTACAAATACCTCCCGCAAATACCTGTCAGCAACCGGTTTAATTATCGGCAGTATGGTCCCTGATTTTTTGTACTTCATCCTGCTGAATCCTTATTTCAATGGCGGACATCAATGGTGGGGAATTTTCGTATATGACTTACCGTTAGCCATCCTGCTGGCATATCTCTACCATGGAGTTGTAAAACCCGTAGTGGTTCCTTACCTGCCTGCCTGGGCCAGCGACCGCTTATACCTGTTCAGGCCGTTTAACTGGGACGCCTATTTCCGTGAACATTACGCTGTAGTGATCTATTCCATCCTGATTGGCGTGCTTACCCATTTCTTCCTGGATGCATTCACACATCAGGAAGGAAGATTTGTGTCACATATACACTTTTTACAAAGAGATATTACAGTAGGTAGTCATCAAATGAAAATGTGGTACCTGATGCAATACCTCAGTTCTGTAGCCGGTTTGCTGGTGATGCTGTATTTCTTCCTGAAATTGCCAAGAGTTAATAACCTCCCTAAAGTATCGCTGCGGCTGAAAGCCCGTTTCTGGATCATACTGACTGTTTCAAGCGGGCTGGTGTTATTGCTGAATGAGCATTTCCATCATATCGACTGTAAACGCATGGATTACCTCGCCACTGCATTGGGTGGCGTTTTCTATGGGTTACTGCTTACTGTTGGTTGGTATTGGTGGGTTAGCTATTCATCCCGGTCGATGCGGTAGCTCCATTCCATTTGCAGCGTGCTCATAATAGTATTGTATTTCTCCTCCCGGTTAGTGCCGATATAAATACCATTCACCTGCCCGTTTTGTTCCGTAGTGAATACGAGGATATCTTCATAATCGTTGGTAAAAAAGCGCAGCAACTGGTTGGAAATACCGGTTTGTTCCTGCCAGTTGGCGGTAACAAGGGCGATACGTTCCGGTGTAAGATCCTCTTCCAGGTCGGTAAAAGCAGTGTAGGTAAGTCCGCCTAAAGCACCGTTCCACCAGGCCATCGATAATAAAAAATGTTCGGTGGTATCTGCATCAGTAAACCATTCTTTCCGGGCGCTGTCGTAAGTACCATATACCGGTGGATCAGGCAGGCCAAGGTCGGCCTTTTCAATACCCCATAATACCACCGCCTGGTTCTCTTCATAAAAGACCAGGTGATCATCTTCCGAAAATCCAATTTCTCCCAGGGAAGTTAAACGGTTAAAACTATCGTTCACCATCCTGTTTTTACCTATGGTAAGATAATATTGGCGCAGGGCTGCCGGTAACTGAATCTTTAAACGGTTTTCCAGAGCAGCTATTTCTGTTTCCGAATACCCCTGATTGGCATCTTCCGGTAAGTTGTATAATTTGCGAATGATCTGTAAATAGTGCATGATAACAAACATACAAAGTAAAGTTGAAAACCATATGACCAGATACGTTGCATTTTTAAGGGCGGTGAACGTTGGAAAAAGGATCGTGAAGATGGAGCACCTGCGCCAGCTCATGGATACGGCAGGCTTCAACAATGTAAGCACCTATATACAGAGTGGAAATATAATGTTTGCTTCCCGCAGCAATAACGTTACCGCACTGTCTGAGAAAATAGAGAAGTTGTTGTTAACCACTTATGGCTTTGAAGTACCCACCATTATCCGGCAGGTATCCGAACTGGAAAACGTGGTAAAAAACACTCCCTTCCCCGGCGTAGTTCCGGATAAAACCACACAGGTATACATCACTTTCCTTTCCGGCGATGCAGGCCCGCATGCGCCGCAGGTAATAGCCTCGCTGCAATCTGCCGCGGAAACCCTGCATATGAACAACCGGGAAGTATATACCCTGATCAGGAAAAACCTGGAATTAAAGCCCCTTGATGTGATTGCGCGACTGGAAAAAAAGCTGGGCATACCGTGCACCACCCGCAACTGGGCAACGGTGAACAAGGTGATCTGGTAGGCATCGAAAAATATTTTTTGTGAGACTGTAAGTTTTTTCCACGCAATGCAACTAACCCTGGTAAATAAACGGTATGGACCCATCCACATTTTCCGAAACGATACAGCAGCACCAGGGCATCCTGCATAAGTTGTGCCGCCTGTACCGCGACAGCCGGGAAGACAGGGAGGATCTGTTCCAGGAAATGATCTACCAGCTGTGGAAATCGTACCCTTCGTTTGCAGGCAATGCCCGCATCAGCACCTGGATCTACCGGGTGGCGCTCAATACCGCACTGGCTGATTTCCGGCGCAAACAGCCCCGCATTACCTATACAGATAGCTTACCTGATATACCTGATAACGGCGGCCAGGCTACGTCCGTGCAGCAAGACCAGCTTTTTGCCGCGCTCAGGCAGCTGAGCGACGCAGAAAAAGCCATCATCGCGCTATACCTGGAAGATATGAGCTACCAGGAAATTGCCGATATCATCGGGATTGATGAAAATTATGTAGGTGTGAAACTCAACAGAATTAAAAGCAAGATCAAAAATATTTTAAAATTATAATTATATGGATCCTTTAAAATCAGCCTGGGACAGCACTCCCACCCCCAGCAGCAACATTACCGATATTATCAGCAGGCATACTTCTCCTGTATTAAAAGACATCAGGAAACAGGTAATACTGGAAGCTACCGGTTACACTATTTTCCTCATCGTGTATTATGATTTTTTTGACGGCGACCAAAAACCTTTTTACCTGAACCTGCTGCTGGTTGCTTCTGTATTGTGCATGCTTGCCCAAAGCGTTACCGGCTATGTACTGGCCCGTTATCCTGCTGCAGAGCATAACCTGCTGGAAAGCATGCGGAAAAAATTACAGCACATCAGGAAATACGCCGTGATTTCCATCTTCACAAAAATCCTTGCCTTTGCCGGTATTTTTGCCTTCTTCATTTTAAGTGTCCAATGGACACAACAGAAGTCCCTGCTGATGATCCCGCTCCTACTTATTATTGTGGCGCAGGCGTATTTTCAATGGAAAATATGGGCAGGGAGAATTTACCGGGTGAAGCAAACCATAGAAGAATTAAACCCATAAAAAGATTTTATTGGTGGTAATCTCTGGCAGAAATAATAGCTTTATAGCTGTTAAAATGAGCCTATGCACCGTGTGAGGAGAATCTATTACATTATATTACTGTTGATCATTATAACGGGAGATAGCTTCGCTATCAATTATCCCATCAGATACCTGGGTATTGAAGACGGTCTTTCCAACAATGCCGTTCTCAGCGTATACCAGGACCACAAAGGGTTTATGTGGTTTGGCACTTATGATGGGCTGAACAGGTTTGACGGATACAAATTCAGGATCTACCGTAATAAAATCAACGACAGCACTTCCCTCGTAGACAACGGCGTATATACCCTGGCAGACGATATCCATCACCAGCTTTGGGTGGGCGGTCGCAGAGGTGTTTGTGTGTTTAACCCGGTAGACGAAAAGTTCTCGTTACCCCGTTATACTCCCCTTAACAGCAAAGGGGCGCGTATCATCAGTGAGAATACACATACCATTAAATCAGATGAAGCCGGCAACATTTTAATAGGCACAGAAAAAAGCGGCTTACTGCTGTTCAACAACCAGCAAACCACCGGTAAACAGATTCCTTTAACAACAAACCGGGGCGGTATCACCGGTTATGAAGTAACCGCCATTGAATTCAGCGGTACTGCTGCCTGGGTGTTTGTGCAGGATATAGGCTTATGCCGGTACGACATTACCAGGCAGCAGTTAACTATCATCAACAGGGATATTACCAGGGGGAACTGTCTTACTGCCGACCAGGCAGGCAATATCTGGCTGGGAACAGATACCGGCATATTCCGTTATGTTCCATCCACCGGCAAATACACCGGGAATGTGTTGCCCGTAAACAGTAAGATGGTGAACCTGTACATTGGTAACGACGGTATTATGTGGTGCGCCTCCGATGGTAACGGTATTTACCTGGTAAATACGCTAAACAGCACCGCCACCCCCTTTGCCTCCGCAGGCGAACAACAACTGAGCAGCAACGCCGTGTACTCCATTTATGAAGACCGTGAGGGCCGGAAGTGGATTGGTACCCTACGCGGCGGTATCAATATCGTGGAGCCTAAACCCAACCCATTTGAACTGAATGTCCCCAACAGCGATCCTGTTGCCCGGGTGGTGGAAAATTTTATATTCTCTTTTTGTGAAGATAAACACCAGAACATCTGGATAGGTACCGATGGCGGCGGACTTAAATACTGGAACCGGGAGAATAACAGCTGGACTACCTACAAGCATAACGGGAACGACAAAACAGGTATCAGCAGTAATTTTATAACCTCCATTGTACAGGATGCCGGGCAGGATCTCTGGATTTCCACCTGGTTTGGCGGCGTAAACCGCTATCACCCGGCCACCGGCTCCTTTGAGCAATTTGTATGTTTTAACCCCTACACCCGGGCCGCCGAAAACAATGTATGGCTGGTTTATGAAGACCGGCAGCAACAGGTTTGGGCCAGTACTACCAACAATGGTACCCTGTACCGGTTTAACCGGCAGCAAAACCGCTTTGAGCTTTTTGACAGCAGCCTGGTGAACCTGCAATGCCTGGGAGAAGACCAGGACGGACAGCTGTGGGGAGGCAACTATTCCACCCTTATCCGTATAGACCGCGACCGGAAACAACACCAGCGTTTTAACATCGGGTATACTGTGCGCTCCATCCACCAGGACCGGAACGGAGTATTCTGGATAGGTACCGATGGCGGCGGACTATTACGATTTGACCGGAAAAACGGAAATTATACACGATTCACCACTTCAGAAGGGCTTCCCAGTAACTCCATCCTGCGAATGCTGGAAGACAAAAACGGTAATCTTTGGCTCAGCACTTTTAACGGGTTATCGAGGTTTGACCCGCAGAAAAAGAGCTTCCGTAATTTCTCCGCCTCCGATGGGCTCCAGAGTAACCAGTTTAGTTTTAATGCCGCCCTGAAATTACAATCCGGGGAAATGCTTTTTGGCGGTATCAAAGGATTCAATATATTTTATCCGGATAGTATCTACACACAAACTACCATTCCACCTGTTCTTTTAACTGCTGTAAGGATCAATAATACTTCCGTTACAGAGCAGGACCAGTATGTATCTAAACGGAACCAGGAAGAGATCCTGGAAATAACCGTGCCTTACAATAAAGCCACGATTGCATTTGACTTTGTGGCCCTGGAATATACCCTGCCTGATAAGATCAGCTATGCCTACCGCCTGAAAGGATGGGATAACAACTGGAACTATGTAGGGCAAACCAGGACAGCCAACTATACCCATCTGCAGGAAGGCAGTTACATTTTTGAGCTGAAAGCCAGCAATGCCGATGGACTATGGGGCCAGGCCATCCATACCATATCAGTAGTGGTATTGCCGCCCTGGTACAGAACCTGGTGGGCTTACCTCCTTTACATCAGCAGCATTATGGCCGCTATTTACGGATATATAAAATATAAGGCGCGGGAAGAGAGATTAAAATATGAAATAAAGCTGGCCCATCTTGAAAATGAAAAAGAAAAGGAACTGAATGAGAAAAAGCTTTCTTTCTTTACCAATATTTCCCATGAGTTCCGGACACCGCTTACGCTGATCATCAACCCGCTGAAGGAACTGCTGCAAAACAGGGACTATCCTGATCTGAGCGTGGTGTACCGCAATGCCCGGCGCCTGCTTAGCCTGGTAGACCAGCTCCTGCTGTTCCGCAAGGCCGACCGGGAGGCCGATCAGCTGAACCTGTCCAGGCTGGATATTGTGCACCTTTGTAAAGAAGTATACCTGTGCTTTTCTGAGCAAGCCCGGATAAAACAGATCGATTACCGCTTCCTATGCCAGTATACGCAACTGGAAATATATGGCGACAGTGAGAAACTGGAAATAGCCATCTTTAACCTCCTGTCCAATGCCTTTAAGTTTACTCCTGAAAACGGGAGTATCACTTTAGAGATATCCGGTAATGAAACGGATATCAGTATCATGATAAAAGACAGCGGTTGTGGCATAGATGACGGCGCGGGTAACCGGATCTTTGAAAAGTTCCAGCGGGCGCAGGTCAGGAAAGAGTCATTGCAAACTGGCTTTGGCATCGGGTTATACCTGGTGAAACATTTTATTGACAGTCACCATGGCACTATCACCTACCAGAGCGAAATAAACAAAGGCACTTCCTTTCATATAACCCTGAAGAAAGGGAACCAGCATTTTGAGGGCGTCTTACTGCGGGAAGATACGCCACAAAAATCCGCTTTCCTGGAAGAACTGGCCACGGTGGCAGCTTTACCCAAACCGGAACCCCGGGAAGCCGAAGCCACGCCCGCTACCACTACAATTACCGAAAAGAAATCCATCCTGTTAATAGACGACCATGATGAGATACGGCAATACCTGCAGCAGCTATTCCAGGACCGGTTCATTGTATATGAAGCCGATAACGGGACCAGCGGGTTTGCCGCCGTCCAGAAATTTATGCCCGACCTGGTGATCAGCGACATACAGATGCAGGGTATGGACGGGGTGGAGCTATGCAGTAAGATCAAACAAACGGATACGGTGAGCCATATCCCGGTGATCCTGCTTACCGGTTCCTCCGCGGCAGATACAAGGCTCCGGGGACTTGAGGGCGGGGCCGATGATTACATCACCAAGCCGTTTGACAAAGACCTGCTGATGGCGAAAGTGAATAACATTATCAAAAACCGTAACCTGCTGCAGCAGTATTTCTTTGACCGCATTACCCTGAAAAACAGCAATATTAAGGTGCCAGCCGAATACCAGGACTTCCTGAAGCGGTGCATAGAAATTATTGAAGACAACCTGGAAAACGAGGAATTCTCCATTAAAAAATTCACCCTTGAAATAGGGATGAGCCATTCCAGCTTATATAAAAAGGTAAAATCCATTTCCGGGCAAACCATTAATTCCTTCATCCGGTCCATCCGCCTCCGGAAAGCTGCCGTACTGTTGCTCAAGGAAAATTACACCATTACCCAGGCAGCTATGCAGGTAGGCATTGGCGATGTAAAATACTTCCGGGAACAGTTTGTAAAGTTGTTTGGAATGAATCCCTCCGATTATGTAAAGAAATACCGGCATTCTTTTAACCGGGACTTCAATGTTACTGAAAGTGAGGGGTAAAACCCTGTAATCCGCCATGGTTAACGTTTAAAAATGTGCCTGGCGGATCAGCACAGGGAAATACCCCCCGCTATATTTTACGATTTTACCCCCTTTTTTAAATGATTTACCCCCTCTATGATCTCTGAGGGGCATAGTACATTGCGGGTATCATGACAGGGATGTACGCATCCTTCATGCAACCAAAATGGGTTTTCCACTCTTCCAATTCATTAAACTTATTACGTTATGAAAAAAATGTTATCCGGAATGGACCGTCAGGTGTTTGTCCTATTACGGAGCCAACCTTTCCCTTGCATTTTACTGGCATTCACTTTATTGCTGATGGGAATGAAAGTACAGGCCCAACAAGGTACTGTTACGGGAAAAGTATCTGACGCCAGCGAGCCCGTTCCCGGTGTTACGGTACGTGTGAAAAATAAAACCACCGGCACTCTTACAGATGCGACCGGCAAATTTTCTCTCAACGCTGCGCCAGGCGATACCCTGATATTCAACCATATCTCCTACGAAGCGCTGACCGTGCCGGTGAAGAACCTGTCTCCCTTAACAATATCGCTTACGCCACTGAGCAAAAGTGTGAATGAAGTAGTGGTAGTGGGATATGGCACCCAGAAGAAGGCTACGCTGACAGGTTCTATTTCCGTTGTAAAAGGGGCGGATATTGTGCAGAGCCCCCAGCCAAACGTATCGAATGCCCTCACCGGCCGCTTCTCCGGGATCATTGCCAACAACCGTTCCGGTGAACCGGGCTACGATGGCTCCCGCATTACCATCCGCGGACTGGCCACCACCGGCAATAACGACGTGCTGATGGTAGTAGACGGGGTGCCCGGGCAAATAGGCGGTTTGGAACGACTGGATCCTAATGACATTGAAAGCATCTCCATACTGAAAGACGCATCTGCCGCCGTATATGGTAGCAGGGCCGCGAATGGCGTTATGCTCATCACCACCAAGCGGGGTAAAACCGGCAAACCGGTGATCAATTACAGCTTTAACCAGGGATTTTCCTCCCCCAGCCGCCTGCCCAAAATGGCCGATGCCGCCACTTATGCGCAGATCAGGAACGAGATCCAGTATTATAACAATCCTGCCGGTGGCATGAACCAGTTTTACACGGATGAACAAATCCAGAAATTCCGTGACGGTTCAGATCCGGTAAATTACCCGAATACAGACTGGCAGGCAGCGACCCTTAGAAAATCGACCCCTCAAAGCCAGCATAGCCTCTCCGTAAACGGAGGCAGTGAAAATGTAAAGTACTACGTTTCCCTGGGCATGATCAGCCAGGACGGGTTGTATAAGAACGGGGTCACCAAATACAACCAGTATAACTTCCGGTCTAATATCGATGCTGATGTAACCAAACGGTTAAAAGTAAGCCTGTATTTATCCGGCCGCCAGGAAGACCGCGTGTATCCTACCACCAGTGCAGGCGACATTTTCAGAGGTATTTACCGCGCTTACCCAACGGTGCTGGACAGGTATCCGAACGGATTGCCTACCACCGGTATTGAAAACAATAACCCCATCATGCAGGTAACCGACGCCGGTGGCACCGCCCGCAACCCAACACAGGTATTCAACGGTATCCTGAAAGGATCGTATGCCATTCCTGGAGTGGAAGGGTTATCACTGGACGGATTCTTATCGGCCGATAAATCCTGGAGCGCCAATAAGGTTTTCAGCACGCCTTATAAAGTATATTCGTTTAGCGCCGCCACACAGTCGTATGATAAAACCGTGGTAGGCGGCTCCAACGGGCTGGCATCCCTTGCGCAGCAACAACGGAACATGTCGCTGATCACTTCCAACATCAAACTGAACTTTACCCGCCGTTTTGGCCAGCACAATATAACCGCCCTGGTGGGTTATGAGCAAAGCCAAACCAACAGGGATACCCTGGGTGCATCCCGCCTGAATTTCCCCACGCCTCAAACGCCGGAAATGTCGCAGGGAGGATCTGCCGCTACTGATAAAGACAATTCCGGTACCAGCTACAGCTTTACCAGGAAAAGCTATTTCGGAAGAATTGCCTACGACTATATGGAAAAATACCTGCTGGAAGTACAGGCCCGTTACGACGGTTCCTCTACCTTCCCTAAAGGTGAGCAATATGGTTTCTTCCCTTCCGTATCTGCCGGCTGGCGCGTTTCAAAAGAAGAGTGGTTTAAAAACGTAAGCTTTATCAACGACCTGAAACTGCGTGGCTCCTATGGTACACTGGGTAACGACAACGTAGGCCTGTTCCAGTATTTTGATAACTACTCTTTCGTTAACCAATATGTAGTAGGCGGCCAGATCATTCCCGGCATTGACCTCACCAAACTCGGTAATCCGTTTATTACCTGGGAAATTGCCCGGAAAATGGACCTGGGCTTCAATATGGCTTTCCTGCAGCACTTCAACCTGGAGTTGATCTATTTCCAGCAGAAGCGTTCCAAGATCCTTACCCAGCGCAACGCATCGCTGCCGCAAACTTCAGGTATCGTGAATCCGTTTGATCCAAATACCCCGCTGGTGCCTGCCGAAAATATCGGTAAGGTGAACAGCAATGGTATTGAGGCGACCCTGGGATATGACAACACCACCGGTGGCGGTTTCCACTACAACATTTCAGGTAACATCACCTATGCCAAAAACAAGATCATCTTTATAGATGAAGCCCCCGGCACCCTGTCTTATCAAAGACAAACCGGCGGCCCGATGAACACTTCCCTGCTGTATGATGCCATCGGTATTTTCCGTACAGCCGACGAGCTGAATAAATATCCGCATCCTGCGGGTACGCAACTGGGCGACCTGATTTACAGGGATGTTAACGGCGATGGACAAATTAATGCAGATGACCAGATCAGGACCAAATATGGTAATATCCCTGAAATCACCTACGGTATTATATTAGGTGGTGATTACAAAGGATTTGATTTATCGCTGTTATTTGCCGGGCAAACAAATGTGAGCCAGTACGTGCTTCCTGAATCCGGCACTATCGGTAACTATTACAGCAGCTGGGCCGACAACCGCTGGAGCCCCAGCAATCCGAATGGCTCTTACCCGAGAGTGGATGAACGCGCCTCCTCTTCCGTAAGCGGCGGCCGTTTTGCCAACACTTTCTGGCTCAACGATGCGTCTTTCCTGCG
>NZ_DATCRD010000153.1:0-3059 GCF_036569185.1 Chitinophaga sp. | reverse complement strand
GCCTGTTCCAGCAGGCTGCCTGTTTTTTCCGGCTCCTGCCTGTTGGTGTACAACTGGGCCAGTTCCCGGATCTGGTCTATTTGCAATTCAATGTTGCCCTGTTCTTTTGCTTTTTCCAGGATGGCTTCATTCATATGGATGGCTTCATCAATATTGTTCCCGGCTACATAAACCCTGGAGATCTTTTTACTGATAGCCGCGATTTCGCGGGCGTTATCGCTCTTCTCCAGCGCCTTCTTAAAACTGACAATGGCACCGGAGGTATTGTTTTGCAGCAGCTGGCTGTTGCCCAGTTGTTTATAGGCATCCGCCGCTTCTTCTTTCTTGCCTTCTTTTTCAAAGATGGCGGCATTGGTTTGAGCATAGTTGGATTGTATCTGCGGATTGGAGTTCCGCAGGCGGTTGGCATCGTTGAAGTTAACGTTCTCCAGGCTTTTGTCGATGGCCAGGTCGCCGGCCGACTGGTAATTCTTTATAGCCGGTATTATTTTGTTCTGCATCTCCTGCACTTTTGCCAGTGCGCGGCCGGCCGCTGCGGCATCCGGGTGGTTTAACCGGGTGTAGATCTCCAGCGCTTTTTTAAGGTAATCCTCTGCCCTGGCATACTCGCTTTTGTCAGTAAGCTCTTTTGCCAGTGCCTCGTAATGAATGGCGGTTTGCAGATCGTTGTCCTCCCTGGAAAGGGAGTTTTTCAGCTCCTTTGCCGCTTTGGATACCGGGTACGCTTCACCTTTTTTCTTTTGTGCAACAGCCATCCCGCCTGCACAAAGCAGCCCCGTCAGGATAAGTATGGCAATACAGTAACGTACCATGATCATTGATTCTGCTGCAAAATAAGACTTTTCAGAACGGGGAACACGCCATTTCACCCATTCAACCCGGCATTTCACCAAGTGGGGCCTTCCCTGGTGAAGAAGAGCATTTATTTTCATGGCGTCATTCTAAATCAAACATCATGAAAACGACACTATTCGCCAGCGCCCTGCTGGTATCAGGTTTCCTGGCATGGAAATACAGTATTGTAAAACATCTTCCTGAAAAAGAATATAAAACAGCTGCCCCACCGCCGGTTATTGCTTCTCCTTCCGCCGCAGACAATACCCGCATACAGGTAGCTTTACTTCTTGATACCTCTAACAGTATGGATGGCCTGATAGACCAGGCCAAATCAAGATTATGGAATATCATCAACACCCTCACTACGCTGAAATATAAGGGTAAAACACCCACCATTGAAATCTCCTTATATGAGTATGGCAATGATGGCCTTTCCCCCGAATCCGGTTATATCCGGCAGGTCACCCCGTTAACCACCGATCTCGATCTCATCTCTGAAAAACTCTTCTCTCTCCGCACCAATGGCGGATCTGAATACTGCGGGGCAGTAATCAATGCCGCCGTAAAATCGCTGGAATGGGGGCGCGACGAAGCAGATATGAAACTCATCTATATCGCCGGTAACGAACCTTTCACCCAGGGACCAGTGAATTATAAAACTGCCGCAGAACAGGCGCTCGGTAAAAGCATCTTCATTAATACTATATTCTGCGGCAATAAACGCGAAGGCATTGCCACTCACTGGAAAGACGGCGCAGACAAAGGCCAGGGACAATACTTCAATATTGATTCCGACCGGAAGGTGGATTTTATTGAAACCCCGTACGACAGCCGCATTGAAGCCTGTAATGTACGCATCAATAAAACATATATCGCCTATGGGGCCCATGGCGAATCAAAGAAAAACAACCAGGTGATACAGGATAAAAATGCCCGGGATATTTCTTCCGCCAACTCCATAGAACGGTATGTGAGTAAATCTAAATCAGTGTACCGGAATGATAGCTGGGACCTGGTAGACCGTGCAAAAGAAGATCCTGCTGCGTTACAAAAGATCAGTAAAAACGAATTGCCCAAAGAGCTGAGAGAAAAGAGCGACGCTGAACTACAAACACTGGTAGCAGCTAAAAGCAAAGAAAGAGATAGTATCCAGAAAGAAATGGCCGCACTGGCCAAACAACGGCAAAAATATATTGATGAAGCGATGAAGAAAAACAATGCAACAGACGACCTGGGCGCTGCTATCAACCAGTCCATTATCCAGGTAGCGGCTACTAAAGGATATACAGCCGAAAAATAAATACCTGTTAATCCCAAAAGCCACCTTCAGGTAAATCCGCCCACGGTTACCGAAGGTGGCTTCGCTTGTACCTGTGATCGGACAACCCTACAGATAATTAGCTGGTTTGTACTGGTTTTGACAAGTATTTCGTATATTTTCGTCCAAATCAGAAGACAAAACCTATATGAAAGGATACACTTTATTATTTTTTTTATTCGCATCTTTTTCCGGGTATGCCCAGGGTACCATCAATAACTACAAATATGTACTGGTGCCTGAGAGGTTCAATTTCTCTAAAGAAGACAACCAATACGGGTTAAACACGGTCACCAAATCGCTGCTGGAGGAAAAAGGATTTACCGTTTATTTCGACAATTCCGAAATACCGAAAGAGATTGCCGGCAACAGGTGCAATGCGCTGAACACCGAGGTGGTGCAGAAAAAAGGGTTGTTTGTTACCAATCTTACCCTTTTATTAAAGGATTGCAAAGGCAATATCATCTTCAAAAGTAAAGAAGGTAAAAGCAGGGAGAAAGAGTTTGCTCCTGCGTATAACCTTGCCCTGAGAGATGCCTTTACCTCGCTGAATGATGTTCCATATTCATATGACGGAACAGCCATTGCCGAGCCTCAGCAGGTGGCAACACCCGCAGTAGCAGCTCCTGCGCCGCCACCGCCGCCGCCAGCTACCTCAACACCGGTACCAGAGACTAAAGAAGCTGCAGGTACCTTGTATGCACAGGCTACAGCCAACGGGTACCAGTTAATTGATACCAGTCCGAAGATAGTTTTAACGCTGCTGAAAACTTCTGTAGCGGAATATTTTATTGCCAATAATGGTGTATCAAATGGAATAGTGCTGAAGAAGAACGGGGATTGGTATTTTGAATATTATAAAGATAATAAGCTGGTTGCGGAAAAGTTGTTGATTAAGTTTTAA
>NZ_DATCRD010000152.1:0-4795 GCF_036569185.1 Chitinophaga sp. | reverse complement strand
AAGGTTTCCTGGGCGCTGGCCACAGTGCCGGTTGCCAGCAGGGCCTGTAGCAGCAGTTTACCGCGGTGCCGCTTCATAGCATAGGTAATACGCCGTAACAGCAGGGCTGCCCGTGGGTTCTCAAAAGCTTTTTTCATGTAAATCTTTATTTTTTCGGTTCAGATTCAGTTGATCCGCTAAATGTAATAAATCATTAAGGCGGGAATAAATAAAACGGCATATTTTTTATGAGTGGTAGGTGTATTTTGGATTCACACGAAAAAGGGATAATTTGAAAAGGGTTTACAGCTTAAGTTTGTTTAAATTCGCTTAATACTTGCTGACTATGAAATTTATTTCTGTTTATACATGGATGCTGCTTTCCATTTTCTTTGCAGCAACTGCCTTCACCACCAATGCCCAGGTAAAGGATACTTCCGGTACAAGAGGCCGCTGGACGGCAGAAGGGAGAGCCGATAAGATTACGGACAAGATCTCTCACAAGGTAAATCTGAACAAAGACCAGGAAAAAAAGATCCTCGTGATCAACCAGGATATTGTGCGCCGGATGGATGCGGTAAAAAACAATCCTTCCCTCACCAGGAAGGAACGTATGACGCAGTTTAAAGCCCTGGATTCAGAACGCAGTCAGCGTTTTAAAAGTGTTTTTACACCTGCACAGTATAAAAAATGGAACGACTGGGAAATGAATAAAAAGGAACAACTGGAACAAAAAATGGAAAAAAAGCGGCAAAAGAAGGAGGCCAGGGATTCCAGCCAGCAACAATAAATTTCTTAACTTGAAAAATATTGGCAGTGAGTTATCTCACTGCTTTTTTTATGCCTGTAAATATGATCAACACTACTGCCGATATAAAAGATATTTTCCTGCAGGGCGTTGCAGCGGTACATCCGCAACGGCTCATCAGGAAAAATGTGCAGGTAATACCTGCTACCCGGGTTATTAATATTTCGGGAGATAGCTACGCCATCCCCGCGCATGCGGGTGTTTGGATCATGGGGGCGGGCAAAGCTGCCGCCGCAATGGCACAGGAGCTGGAAAATATCCTGGCAGGGCACTTTCCTTTGCAGGGATTGGTGGTTACAAAATACGGACATGCGTTACCGTTACAGCAGGTGGAACTGGTAGAGGCGGGCCACCCGGTACCCGACGAACAAAGTGTAGCCGCTTCCGTTAAACTGCTGGAGATGGCGGCAAAAGTACAGCCCAGCGACCTGGTTATCTTCCTGTTGTCGGGCGGCGCTTCCGCACTGCTGGCGGATGTACCGGTACACAGCAGTTTAACGGAAGTACAGCAGCTGTTTGAAGCGCTGCTGAAAAGCGGCGCCGATATCCGGGAAATGAATACCGTACGAAAGCATCTTTCGGGCATCAAAGGAGGGCAACTGGCCAAAAACATATACCCGGCAACGTTATGTACCATTGTGCTCAGCGATGTGGTGGGCGATGACCTCAGCGTAATAGGCTCAGGGCCTACAGTGGCCGACCCGTCTACTTTTGCAGACACTATGGAAGTTCTCCGTAAATATCATCTCACAGAAAAAATTTCCACACCTCTTCTTCAACACATCGAAAACGGTGTGGCAGGCAGGATCCCCGAAACGCCCAAGCCGGGCGATTCTTCACTGCTGCATACACATAATTACCTTACCGGTACCAACCGCATTGCATTGGAGGCAGCAGCGGAAAAGGCCCGTGAATTGGGCTATCATCCCATACTGCTGTCAGACAGGGTTACCGGAGAGGTACATGCGGTAGCGGACCGCCTGGTACAAACCGCATTGGAGTATAACGGGCCTTTGCCCGCCTGTTTGCTGGCTGGCGGGGAAACAACCGTGCAAGTGACCGGGAACGGCCTTGGCGGCCGGAACCAGCAACTGGCGCTGGCAGCAGGTATCGCACTTGCGCATTATCCTTCCCTCACCTTTTTAAGTGGTGGCACAGATGGCAGCGATGGCCCTACCAATGCTGCAGGAGCTATCGTGGATGCTTCTACGATAAAAAATGCGGAGAAAATGCAGCTCGACCCAAATAGTTTCC
Organism: Chitinophaga sp.; assembly: GCF_036569185.1. GTDB lineage: Bacteria > Bacteroidota > Bacteroidia > Chitinophagales > Chitinophagaceae > Chitinophaga. The sequence continues at coordinate 2,754 of NZ_DATCRD010000152.1, read as the reverse complement.
TGCAACAGAATGATGCATGGCATTTTTTCTCAAAAGCAGGCGGACTAATGATTACAGGGCCAACTCAAACTAACGTGATGGATCTCATGATCATGCTTATCACTACAGGCAACCTTAAAATTTGAAATCAAAGTTTGTATATGTGTGGATAGATTATATTTTTGAGGTTTGGAACTAGAAATTCTGGATTTACTAAACGTATTTGCATTATGCTGAGAATGGAACAGACATGGCGGTGGTACGGGCCCAATGATCCGGTTAGCCTGTCTGATATTAAACAGGCAGGAGCTACCGGTGTGGTAACCGCATTGCACCATGTGCCTAATGGAGTGGTATGGACGAAGGAGGAGATACAAAAGCGGAAAGCCATCATAGAAGCTGCCGGGCTTACCTGGTCGGTTGTAGAGAGCGTGCCGGTACATGAAGATATTAAAACGCAAAGCGGCCGTTTTAAAGAATATATCCACAACTACCAGCAATCCCTGCGAAACCTGGCAGCTTGTGGCATACGTACGGTTACGTACAACTTTATGCCGGTGCTTGACTGGACCCGTACCGACCTGTCTTATACCGTGGAAGATGGCTCCAGGGCACTGCGCTTTGAAAAAGCTGCATTCATGGCGTTCGACCTGTTCATGTTGCAAAGACCGGAAGCAGAAAAAGATTATACCGAAGAAGAAATTGCCCGTGCGAAGGAACACTTCGACAGCATGACCGAAGCGGATAAAGAACTGTTACAAAAAAATATCATTGCAGGGTTACCAGGATCAGAAGAAAGCTTTACGTTACAGCAATTCCAGGTAGCGTTAGATAAATATAAAGGCATTGATGCCACCCAGCTGAAACTGCACCTCTTCTATTTTCTTCAGCAAATAGCGCCAGTGGCAGAGGAAGCAGGCGTTAAACTGGCTATCCACCCCGATGATCCTCCATTCCCGATCTTTGGGTTGCCCCGTGTGGTAAGCACAGAGCAGGATGCCCGTGAACTGCTGATTGCAGCGCCTTATGCCGCCAATGGCCTGTGCTTCTGCACCGGCTCTTATGGCGTAAGGGCTGATAATGACCTCCCCGGTATGATAGAACGCCTGGGCGATCATATCCATTTCATCCACCTGCGCAGCACACAACGCGATGCGCTGGGCAACTTCCATGAAGCCAACCACCTGGAAGGCGATGTGGACATGTTTGCCGTGGTAAAGAATATCCTGCTCACCATGAAACGCCGCAACGTTTCCATTCCAATGCGCCCGGATCATGGTCACCAGATGCTGGATGACCTTCATAAGAAAACCAACCCAGGGTACAGCGCTATAGGCCGTTTACGCGGACTGGCAGAATTACGTGGCCTGGAAATGGGCATAGCCGGGGCTTTAGGCTCTGATTGACTGACATCTACCAGCATCAGGTCTGCACAAAGAGTAAAGGTGGGGATAAGCAATACCATCGTCGGACTGAGATGCTACACCAGGGCAGAAAGCGTATTTGAACATATACCGTAATGGCTGATTACGCGTACAAATAACACTACCCTGATAATATATTGACGAGGGTGTATCACAGTACGATACACCCTCTTTCATTTGGGCGCCCGGGTGGAGGTCGCCCGCCATTTAAGCGAAGCTCCGCACCCTCATTTATTTTGATATCCTCCGCTGTTTTTAAACAGACGGTCATAAATTTTAAACCGCCGCACGAAAAATCACCGCTTTTTTGTAGCATTGCATCAGGACAAGATTTTATCAACTGTACACTTTTACCAAACCTACAATATGATGAGCGCAACTATAGATGCGAGATATGAGGCATGCCTGGCCAAAAGACCGGATAGCCTCGCCCGCCTGATTAATTTGTTCAAAAAGGATATAGACCTTCGTATTACACAGAAACTACAGGAACGCGGATACAAAAATTTCAAACTGGGCGATATGGTTCTCCTCGTACATATCGATGCCCAGGGCACTATTAACAATGACCTCGCCAGGAAAGCGCGTATCAGCAAACAAGCCATGAGCAAGGTGGTGAAGAACCTGGAAGCAGATAATTACATAGGCACCCGTAAACATGATACCGACAACCGCGCCAGCATTATCTTCCTCACAGAAAAAGGGAAAGAATTTATGATCAATGCCTACGAAGCAGTAGATGAAGTGGAGGGCCTCTATGCCAGTATAATAGGCGGGGAAATGTTTACACAACTGAAAACAATCCTTAAACAATTAACAGCAGGCTTACACCTTAGCTGATCCACTTTACTTCAACGTTATGTAATACCTGTTTCCACTGTCTTTTACCAAAGGAACATTCAGCGCTCTTTGCAGCAATACCAGTGTTTCATCCGCAGATTTATTCTCAAAGTCAACAGTCAGGCTGCGTTTATATAAACTGGCTGCTGAAGGTGGCACCTGTATATTGAGCTGGAAGTAACTGTTCACCGCATCAATCACTTCTTCCAGTGGTGTATTCCGGAAACTGAGCCGTCCTGTTTTCCAGGCCAGCAGCGACTGGCCCTTTACCGTTTTAAACTGCAGCGGCTGATGCTGTTCCCGCTTTGCCAACATACTGGCGGTAAGGTATACCTTTTTGCCTTTATCCTGCACTAACGTTACTTTTCCTTTTATAACCAGTATTTTGAAGATGGTATTGGTTTTGTGCACTGTAAAAACCGCATTCAGCGTATACAGATCAGTGTGCTCATCCAACTGCATGCGTGCACGCACCGGCAATGCCACTTCGAACCACGTATCACCCTCCAGC